>NZ_JXSL01000027.1:305546-611092 GCF_000829825.1 Paramagnetospirillum magnetotacticum MS-1
GCGTCTGGAAGTGCGCCAGCCCATCCTCACCAACGAGGATCTGGAAAAGATCCGCCGCATCGAGAAGTTGCCCGGTTCGGGCTTCAAGTCGGTGACCATCGACATCACCTGGCCGGCCGCCGAAGGTCCCGGCGGGCTGGAAGCCGCCGTGGCCGGTATCTGCCGTCAGGCCAAGGCCAAGGTGACCGAGGGCTACAACATCATCGTCCTGTCCGACCGCTCGGTGGGGCCGGACAACGTGCCGGTTCCGTCCCTGCTGGCGGTGTCGGCGGTGCATCACTTCCTGATCCGCGAAGGCTTGCGCACCAAGGCGGGCCTGGTGGTGGAAACCGGCGAGGCGCGCGAGATCCATCACATGTGCGTGCTGGCCGGTTACGGCGCCGAGGCCATCAATCCCTATCTGGCCTTCGAGACGCTGGAAGAGATGCGCCCCAACCTGCCCGAGCCCCTGACCTCCTACGAGGTGCAGAAGCGCTACATCAAGGCCATGGACAAGGCCATCCTGAAGGTGATGGCCAAGATGGGCATCTCCACCTACCAGTCCTATTGCGGCGCCCAGATTTTCGACGCCATCGGCCTGTCGTCGGGCTTCCTCAATACCTATTTCGCCGGGACCTCCAGCCGGGTCGAGGGCATTTCCCTGATCGGCGTGGCCGAGGAGACGGTGCGGCGCCACCAGATCGCCTATTCCGACGCCCCCGTCTACCGCAACGCCCTGGATGTGGGCGGCGAATACGCCGTGCGCCTGCGCGGCGAGGAGCATGCCTGGACCAGCGAGACCATCGCCACCATGCAGCATGCGGTGCGCTCGGGCTCCATGGACAAGTTCCGTGAGTTCTCCAAGAATATCGACGATCAGAGCAAGCGTCTGCTGACCCTGCGTGGCCTGTTCGAGATCAAGCCCGCGGGCAATGGCATCTCCATCGACGAGGTGGAGTCCGCCAAGGAGATCGTCAAACGCTTTGTCACCGGCGCCATGTCGTTCGGCTCCATCTCTTATGAGGCCCACTCGACCCTGGCGGTCGCCATGAACCGCATCGGCGGCAAGTCCAATACCGGCGAAGGCGGCGAGGAGCCGGAGCGCTTCTTGCCCCTGGCCAATGGCGATTCCAAGCGTTCGGCCATCAAGCAGGTGGCGTCGGGACGTTTCGGCGTCACCGCCGAATATCTTGTCAATGCCGATGACATCCAAATCAAGATGGCCCAGGGCGCCAAGCCCGGCGAGGGCGGCCAGCTTCCCGGCCACAAGGTGGATAAGGTTATCGCGCGGGTGCGTCACTCCACCCCCGGCGTCGGCCTGATCAGCCCGCCGCCGCACCACGACATCTATTCCATCGAGGATCTGGCCCAGCTGATCTTCGACTTGAAAAACGTCAATCCCGCCGCCCGCATCTCGGTGAAGCTGGTCTCCGAGATCGGCGTGGGCACCGTGGCGGCTGGCGTGTCCAAGGCCAAGGCCGACCATGTGACCATTTCCGGCTTCGACGGCGGCACCGGTGCTTCGCCCCTGACCTCCATCAAGCATGCCGGTTCGCCCTGGGAGATCGGCCTGGCCGAGACTCATCAGACCCTGGTGCTCAATCAATTGCGCGGCCGCATCGTGGTGCAGGCCGATGGCGGCCTGCGCACGGGGCGCGACGTGATCATCGCCGCCCTGCTGGGCGCCGACGAATTCGGCTTCGCCACCGCGCCGCTGATCGCGGCGGGCTGCATCATGATGCGCAAGTGTCACCTCAACACCTGCCCCGTGGGCGTGGCCACCCAGGACCCCGAACTCAGGAAGCGTTTCGTGGGTCAGCCCGAGCATGTCATCAACTACTTCTTCTTCGTCGCCGAGGAAGTGCGCGAATGGATGGCCAAGCTGGGCGTGCGGTCGCTGTCGGAGCTGACCGGTCGCACCGATCTGCTCGACGTCAATCAGGCCATCAACCACTGGAAGGCCAAGGGCCTGGACTTCTCCAAGATGTTCCACCGTATCCCGTCCCAGCCGGGCGTGGCCGAACGTCATTGCGAGTCCCAGGAGCATGACCTGGACGACGCCCTTGATCGCGAACTGATCAACGAGGCCAAGCCAGCCCTGGACGACCGCATGTCGGTGCGGATCTCCAAGCCGGTGCGCAATGTCAACCGCACCGTGGGCGCCATGCTGTCGGGCGAGGTGGCCAAGCGTTTCGGCCATGGGGGCCTGCCGGGTGACACTATCCATGTCAAGCTGTCGGGCACCGCCGGTCAGAGCTTCGGCGCCTTCCTGGCGCGCGGTGTGACGCTGGAGCTGGAAGGCGAAGGCAACGACTATGTGGGCAAGGGCATTTCCGGCGGCCGGGTCATCATCTACCCGTCCAAGGATTTCAAGTCCCCGGCCGAGGACAACATCATCGTCGGCAATACCGTTCTTTACGGCGCCATCGAGGGTGAGTGCTACTTCCGTGGCGTGGCGGGCGAGCGTTTCGCCGTGCGTAACTCGGGCGCCATCGCGGTGGTCGAGGGCGTGGGCGATCACGGCTGCGAGTACATGACCGGCGGCGTGGTGCTGGTCATCGGCGCCACGGGCCGCAACTTCGCGGCGGGCATGTCGGGCGGCGTCGCCTATGTGCTGGACGAGGCGGGCGACTTCAAGAAGCGCTGCAACCTCTCCATGGTCGAACTGGAGCCGGTTGCCGCCGAGGAGGATGCCAACTCCAAGCACGAAAATCAGGCGGGTGATCTGGAAGGCCACGGCCTGGTGGACGTCATGGGCGACATGACCCGCGATGATGCGTCGCGCATCCAGGCCTTGCTGCGCAATCACCAGCATTACACAGGCTCCAAGCGAGCCCACGAGATCCTTCTGAACTGGGAATATTACATGCCGAAATTCGTCAAGGTGATGCCGGTGGATTACCGGCGAGCCCTGCTCGAGATGCAGAAGGCGCAGGAGCCCAAGGTCGCGGCTGGGGGAGGGCGCTGAAATGGGAAAGGCTACCGGTTTCAAGGAATTCGAGCGCAAGACCCCGGGCTATGAGGCCCCGGCCGAGCGCGTGAAGCATTATCGCGAATTCACCACGCCGCTGACCAACGAGGAATTGGCCTGCCAGGGGGCGCGCTGCATGGATTGCGGCATTCCCTTCTGTCACCAGGGCTGCCCGGTCAACAATATCATTCCCGACTGGAATGATCTGGTGTACCGCAACCGTTGGCAGGAGGCCGCCGAGGTTCTCCACTCGACCAACAATTTCCCGGAATTCACCGGCCGCGTCTGCCCGGCTCCTTGCGAGGCGGCGTGCACGCTCAACATTACCGACAGCCCCGTGGCCATCAAGACCATCGAACATGCGGTGGTCGAACGCGCCTTCGCCGAAGGCTGGCTGGTGCCCGATCTGCCGAAGCGCGAGACCGGAAAGATGGTGGCGGTGGTGGGCGGCGGCCCGGCTGGCATGGCGGCGGCGCAGCAACTGGCCCGCGCCGGCCACGCCGTGACCCTGTTCGAGAAGAACGCCCAGGTGGGCGGTCTGCTGCGCTACGGCATTCCCGACTTCAAGTTGGAGAAGGCGGTCATCGACCGCCGCGTGGCGCAAATGGAGGCCGAGGGCGTCACCATTCGGGCCAACACCCATGTGGGTGTGACGTTCCCGGTCAAGGACCTGCTGGACGGTTTCGATGCCGTCGTGCTGACGGGTGGTTCGGAAAAGCCGCGTGATCTGCCGGTTCCAGGACGCGAGCTGAACGGCGTTCATTTCGCCATGGACTTCCTCACCCAGCAGAACCGACGCAATTCGGGCGAGGCGGTCGGCGTCGCCGATATCCTGGCCAAGGGCAAGAAGGTCGTGGTGATCGGCGGCGGCGATACCGGCGCCGACTGCGTCGGCACCTCCAACCGCCAGGGCGCCGCCTCCATCACTCAGATCGAGATCATGCCCCGTCCGCCTGAAAAGGAGGACAAGGGCCTGTCCTGGCCATTATGGCCCAATCGGCTGCGGACCTCGTCCTCCCATGATGAAGGCTGCGAGCGCCGCTGGGCGGTCTCCACCGTGCGTTTCACGGGCAAGGACGGCCAGGTCACCGGCCTCGACTGCACCGAGGTGGATGCCAAGTTCCAACCCATTCCCGGCACCGAGTTCAAACTGGAGGCCGATCTGGTCCTGCTGGCCATGGGCTTCGTCCATCCTGTCCATGAGGGACTGGTTGAGGGTCTGGGACTGGAGAAGGACGGGCGCGGCAATGTCAAGGCCGACACCATCGCCTATCAGACCAATAATCCCAAGGTTTTCGCCGCTGGCGACATCCGCCGCGGTCAGAGCCTGGTGGTCTGGGCCATCCGCGAGGGGCGTCAGGCGGCGCGCGCCGTGGATGCCTTTCTCATGGGCTCCAGCGACCTGCCTGCCTGCTGAATTGCTTAGTATCGGGGAGGGTGCCGACCAGACAAGTGGCGCCCTCCCTAGAGATCTTTTCGATATTAGTGAACGCCATTGATTTTGTTAGTGGCCATAACAAAATCAAGAAAGCGAATTCACAAAATCAAATTCTGCGAATTTACGCCGTCTTCTTTTCATAATGCTGTTTTCTTAGAGTGGTGCGCCCGATGGCTTGCGCCAATGGTATGCATATTCGAAATCGGTATTTGGACTTATTGACTAGTACAGAAGGTCGTCATAGAACGGATAAAGATGGAGGGTCCGTATCAATATCGGCCTTGGGATATATGTCGAATGTCTATCAGTAATTGGCGTTTCAGAGCCAAGATTCTTCTCATCGTTGTGCTGTCGCTGCTGGGTATGGCGACGATCATCGCGGTGAATCTCGCCAATCTCCATGACGAGTTGATGACGGCCCGCAAGGTCAAGACCCAGCATGTGGTCGAAACCGCTCACAGCGTCATCAGCCATTACGTCAAACTGGCCAAATCCGGTCAGATGACCACCGAGGCCGCCCAGGCTGCCGCTATCGACGCCATCAAGAACATGCGCTATTCCGGAACCGAGTATTTCTGGATCAACAGCCTGGCGGGCAAGATGGTCGTCCACCCCATCCGCCCCGACATGCAAGGCCAGGACCTGATGGGTCTGAAGGATCCGGCGGGCAAGAATTTCTTCGCCTCGATGATTGAGGTGGTCAATAAGGACAAGGCCGGTTTCGTCGATTATCTGTGGCCCAAACCCGGATTCGACAAGCCGGTTCCCAAGCTGTCCTACGTCAAGGGGATAGATGAATGGGCGTGGCTGGTGGGGTCGGGCATCTATATCGATGACGTGGACACCGCTTTTCGCGCCGAGGTCGTTCAAATTGGCGGCATCGTGGCTGGTGTGGTGTTTATAGTGTTGCTGGTGTCCTGGTGGATCGGCAAGAACGTTGTCGATGGCATGCACAATGTCACCGGCGGAATCCGCAAACTGGCCGAGGGCGACACCGCTGTCGAGATCAGGGGGGCTGATCGCGGCGACGAGATCGGTGATCTGGTCCGTGCCGCTGAGATCTTTCGCGAACACTCTCTGACCATGGAACGGATGTCGGCGGAACGGGCTGAAAATCGCCGTCAGGCAGAGGTGGAACGCCGCTCCACCCTGTCCGGTCTGGCCGACGAGTTGGAGCGCGGCGTCAAATCGACCGTGGTGATGGTCAGCGATTCCGCCAATCGCATGCAGACGACGGCCAATGGCATGGCGGGTTCTATCGATCACGCCTCGCGGGAAAGTCAGGCCGTGGCGGCGGCTGCCCAGCAGACCTCGTCCAACGTGGAAACAGTGGCCGCCGCGGCCGAGGAATTGTCGTCATCCATTCGCGGCATCGGCGCTCAGGTGATGGAAAGCGCTCATATCGCCAAGGAGGCTGTTGACGCCGCCAACCGCACCGATTCCGTGGTGCGCGGCCTGTCCGAGGCCGCCGACCGGATCGGAGAGGTGGTGCGCCTGATCAATGATATCGCAGGTCAGACCAATTTGCTGGCTCTGAACGCCACCATCGAGGCCGCTCGGGCGGGCGAGGCTGGCAAGGGCTTCGCCG
Organism: Paramagnetospirillum magnetotacticum MS-1; assembly: GCF_000829825.1. Classification (NCBI taxonomy): domain Bacteria; kingdom Pseudomonadati; phylum Pseudomonadota; class Alphaproteobacteria; order Rhodospirillales; family Magnetospirillaceae; genus Paramagnetospirillum; species Paramagnetospirillum magnetotacticum. The sequence continues at coordinate 311,523 of NZ_JXSL01000027.1, forward strand.
TGGTGGCCAATGAGGTCAAGCATCTGGCCAGCCAGACCGCCAGGGCCACCGAAGAGATCGGCCAGCAGATCGCCTCCATCCAATCGACCACTGCCGACGCGGTGGGTGCCATCGAGTCCATCGGCAAAACCATCGGCCGCATGGATGAGATTGCCGGTTCCATCGCCGATGCGGTGGAGCAGCAGGGCGCGGCGACTCAGGAAATCGCCCGCAATGTCCACGAGGCGGCCGATGGGGCAGAGGAGGTATCGCGCCACATCTCCTCCATCAGCCGGACCGCATCGGAAGCCGGTGTGGCAGCCCGCGAATTGTTGGAAGCGGCGGCGGAATTGGCTGGAGAGTCCGAAACCCTGCGCAGCGGCGTGGACCGTTTCCTGGGCGAAGTGCGGGCAATGTAGCCGTCTTGACTGTCCTCAAGGCGATATGACCGGCGGTGGGGCACCATTCGCCGGTCTTTCGTTTGAGGATGTTCGTTCATGGCCACGATTCCGTTGATGGAACCCGTCTACAAGGGCTCGCGGGGGCCGGTGTTCTTTGCCGCCGGGTTTCGCCCGTTCTTTCTGTTCGCCGCCATCCAGGCCGCGGTCATGCTGCCTGTCTGGCTATTGGCATTTGCCGGAATTCTCCCCGTTCCGGCCAACTGGAATCCGGTGGTCTGGCATTCCCATGCCATGGTCTTCGGGCTGGGCGGCGCGGCGGTGGGCGGCTTTCTGCTGACAGCGGTTCCCAACTGGACCAATTCCCACCATGTGTCGGGCAGGCCGTTGATGGCGCTGTTCGGCCTGTGGCTGGCTGGGCGCGCAGCCGTTGCCCTGGCTGGAATTCTACCGCCGCTCCTGGTGGCGGCCATCGATCTTGGTTATCTGCCGCTTCTGGCCTATCTCCTGGCCAAGCCCCTGATTCAGGCTGGCAAGTGGCGCAACATCGTTTTTCTACCCATTCTCGGCGTTTTGTGGCTGGCCGGGATGTGCGCCCATATCGAGGCGCTGACCGGTCATGTGGCGGGGCTCAAGGGCGTGACTCTGGGCATTTTCATCTTGTTGCTGATGATTGCCATCGTGGGCGGACGCATTATTCCCTCCTTCACCCAGAATTGGCTGCGCATGCAGGGCCGACCGGTGGATGTCGCCCCGGTGGGCTGGATCGAAAGCGGCGGGGCAGGGGGCATCGTCGCCCTGGCGGGGCTCGCCCAGGTCTTGCTGCCGTCGTCGCCTCTGGCAGGAGGGACGTTGCTGCTTGCGGCGTTGGTCCATGCCTGGCGGCTGTCGGGCTGGCATGGGCTCAAGGTCGTCTCCAGTCCCATTCTCGTCATCTTGCATGTGGGCTATGCCTGGATGGTTTTGGGCTTCGCCTTGCTGGGGCTGTCGGCGTTCATCGCATCTCTGCCGCCTTCGGCCGCTTTGCACGCCCTGACCGCAGGGGCCATCGCCACCATGATCATGGCGGTGATGAGCCGTGCCGCGCTGGGCCATGCCGGTCATCCGCTGGTGGTTTCCAAGCTTACGGTCTGGGCCTATGGCCTGATTTCGGCGGGTGCACTGCTTCGCGTGGTGGCCCCGGTCATTCCCGACGGCATGATGGTTCTCACCATGATGGGGGGCGGGGTGTGGACCCTTGCCTGGCTGCTGTATGTGGTGGTCTACTTTCCCATCTGCACCCGTCCGCGCGCCGACGGGCGGCCTGGGTGAGGTGATGCGATGATTGTCTTTTTCACCGATTTCGGGGCGCAGGGCCCCTATCTCGGCCAGATGGAGATGGTCATCCGCCGCGCCCTGCCCACCGAACCGGTGGTCAATCTTTTGGCCGACGCCCCCCGGTTCGATCCCAAGTCATCGGCCTATCTGCTGGCCGCGCTCTCACCCGGCATTCCCCGCCAGTCCGTGGTTCTGGCGGTGGTGGATCCGGGTGTGGGCGGCGAGCGACTGCCCCTGGTGGTGGAAGCCGACGGCGTGCTGTTCGTCGGCCCGGATAACGGGCTGTTTGAGCCCTTGATCCGCCGTTCCGGGTCGATTCGGGCCTGGGAAATCGTCTGGCGGCCCGAACGCATGTCGGCCAGCTTTCACGGCCGCGATCTTTTCGCACCCATCGCCGCGCGTCTGGCTGCGGGGCTCGGGCCCGAGGATGCCGGGTGCCGGACCATGGAGGCGCCGCGCCGACCGGATTGGCCCGATGATCTGGCGGCCATCATTTATCATGATCATTACGGCAATGCCTGGACCGGTTTGCGCGCCGCTATTCTGGGCGAGACTACGGTTTTACGGGCCGGAGGGCATGACTTTCACCGGGCGCGGACTTTTTCCGATGTCCCGCCGGGCAAGGGCTTTTGGTACGAAAATTCGGCGGGACTGGCCGAAATCGCCGTCAATGGCGGTTCAGCCGCCAGATTGCCATCACTGGCCCTTGGTGCTTGCGTTACAAAATAACTTACATTCTTTCTTATTTTTCCACATTTGTGTGACCAAATGCATATGACAGGGCCGGTTCGGCGGTTACAGTCGCACCCTGGGGGCTGACGCGGGAGCGAGGGAATGGTTTGCACGGTGAAGTTTTGGGGGGTGCGAGGAAGCATCGCCTGTCCTTCGCCCGAGCATGTGGTCTATGGCGGCAACACGTCTTGTATTGCTGTTACCACCGAAGCCGGGATCGTGGTCTTTGATGCCGGAACGGGAATCCGGTCCCTGGGGCGCGAGATTATCGGGCGTGGCGTCGGCCATGCCCAGTTGTTCTTCACCCATACCCATTGGGACCATATCAACGGCTTTCCCTTCTTTGCCCCCGCTTATAATCCGGCCTTCCGCCTCGATATTCACGGACCAAAGCAGGAGGGAAGCCCGCGCGGCATCCAGCATGTCCTGACCGGCCAGATGGAAACACCCAATTTTCCCGTGCCCCTGGCCGCCATGCGCGGCATCGTTTCGTATGAAGATTTCGAGGTGGGGTCCGTCTTTTCTCCCTATGACGGCGTCACGCTGCGTACGGCGCCCCTGCGCCATCCCAATGGCGCCTGCGGGTATCGTCTGGAGACCGAAGGCGTCGCCATGGCCTATATCACCGATACCGAGCATCTGCCCGGCACGCCGGACGAGAATGTCTTGTTCCTGATGCGGGGCGCCGATCTGGTGATCTACGACTGCACCTATACGGATGAGCAGTTTCCGTCCAAGGTCGGATGGGGCCATTCCACCTGGCAGGAGGGGGTCCGCCTGGCCCGCGCCGCTGGCGTGAAGCGTCTGGCCATCTTCCACCATGATCCCGAGCACACCGATGTCGTCATGGCCGCCATCGAGGCCGAGGCCGTCCAGTCATGGGATGGCGTGGTCGTCGCTCGCGACGGCATGGAAATTCAGCTTTAGAAGCTCGTCTGTCTCGAAAACAATAACGGCGCGGAGTACTGGGCTCCGCGCCGTTCATTGTTTGCGAAATTCGCCTTAGCGGCGGCCGCGGCGGACCGGCTTATCGGCGGTTTCGCCAGCCTTGCGGCCCAAGCCGATCTTCTTGGCGAAGTCAGAGCGCTGTGCGGCGTAGTTGGGGGCGACCATGGGATAGTCGGGCGGCAGGCCCCACTTCACCCGATACTCGTCCGGGGTCATGTTGTAAGTGGTGCGCAGATGCCGCTTCAGCATCTTCAGCTTCTTGCCGTCTTCGAGACAGATGATGTAGTCGGGGGTCACCGACTTCTTGACCGCGATGGCAGGCTTCGGCGCTTCGGACTTTGCTTCCGGCTGGCCACCCTCGAGGGACGAAAGCGATCCGTAGACCGTATTGATCAATTCCGGCAATTGTCCTGCGGGAACCGGGTTCTTTCCCACATAGGCGGCAACTACGTCGACGGCCATGCGCAGCAGGTCGTCACGATTGGTTTTATCCGAGTTGATGTCGCTCATCTGGCTATCCGACCACGGTTTGTTGACATTATTGATTCAATGAATGCATGGAGGAACTTTAGTGTCAATTGGAAATTGCATCTTCTGAATAATGAGTTCTTTGGTTCGGCGTGAACAGCAATAATCATCATCCGTTAGGATGGGGGTTTAACCCGATGGTCTGTGTAGCCGTCAAGGGTTCTATTGGTACATACCCTCGTCTTGATACTTTTTTTGAAGTCGCGGTGGATGATCCGTGTCGCAGTCGTTCGTGCCCCATGAGCTTGTGGCGCATTGGCAAGACGGTCCGACATATGGTATCTAGCCCACTCGGACACAGATCGCCGGGGTAGGGTAAGAATGAGCGCGAAAATCATGGCCATTGCCTGCGATCATGGCGGTGTCGATCTCAAGGACGTGCTGATCAAGGATCTGGCCGCATCGGGCTGGACGGTTCTTGACCTGGGGACCGACGGACCCGAGTCCGTCGATTATCCTGATTTCGCGGTCAAGCTGGCCCAGGCCCTGAAGGACGGCAAGGCCGAACGCGGCGTTCTGCTCTGCGGCACCGGCATCGGCATCTCCATCGCCGCCAACCGTTTCGATCATATCCGCGCAGCCCTGGTGCACGACGCTTTCGGCGCCCGAATGTGCCGTCAGCACAATGACGCCAATGTTCTTGTCATGGGCGGGCGCACCATCGGTCCCGAAGTGGCGCGCGATTGCCTGAAGATTTTCACCGAGACCGAATTCGAGGGCGGCCGTCATGCGCGGCGCGTCTCCAAGTTGTCCGCTAACGGATAAAACTCCGCCACACCACCACGACCGACTGCCAGAAAGAGATCCGATGTCCAGCGCACCCACCGACGCCTTTTTCCGCACTTCGCTCGCCGAGCGTGATCCCGAGGTCTTCGCGGCCATCACCAGCGAGTTGAAGCGCCAGCAGGATCAGATCGAGCTGATCGCTTCCGAGAACATCGTGTCGCGCGCGGTTCTCGAGGCCCAGGGGTCTGTGCTGACCAACAAATACGCCGAGGGTTATCCCGGCAAGCGTTATTACGGCGGCTGCGAGTTTGTCGATATCGCCGAAAGCCTGGCCATCTCGCGCGCCTGTCAGATCTTCGGCTGCACCTACGCCAATGTTCAGCCCAGTTCGGGCTCCCAGGCCAATCAGGGCGTCTATATGGCGCTGCTGCAGCCGGGCGATACCGTCATGGGTATGAGCCTGGCGGCCGGTGGTCACCTGACCCATGGCGCCTCTGTCAACCAGTCGGGCAAGTGGTTCAAGGCCGTTCAATACGGCGTGCGCAAGCAAGATTCCCAGATCGACTTCGCCGAGGTCGAGGAACTGGCCCGCACCCATAAGCCCAAGCTGATCATCGCCGGTGGTTCCGCCTATCCGCGCACCATCGACTTCGCCCGCTTCCGCAAGATCGCCGATGAGGTGGGGGCGTTCTTCATGGTCGATATGGCGCATTTCGCCGGTCTGGTGGCGGGTGGCGCCTATCCCAACCCGCTGCCCCATGCCCATGTGGTGACCACCACCACCCACAAGACGCTGCGCGGTCCGCGCGGCGGCATGATCCTGTCCAACGACGCCGATATCGGCAAGAAGATCAACTCGGCCATCTTCCCCGGCATCCAGGGTGGCCCCTTGATGCATGTCATCGCGGGCAAGGCGGTGGCCTTCGGCGAGGCGCTGAAGCCCGAGTTCAAGCTCTATGCCCGCCAGGTGGTGGACAATGCCCGCGCCCTGGCCGACACCTTGGTGCGCCGGGGCCTGGACATCGTCTCGGGCGGCACCGATTCCCACCTGATGCTGGTGGATCTGCGGCCCAAGAAGCTGACCGGCAAGGCCGCCGAGGCCAGCCTGGAACATGCGGGCATGACCTGCAACAAGAACGGTATTCCCTTCGACCCGGAAAAGCCGACCATCACCTCGGGCGTGCGTCTGGGCACGCCAGCGGCGACCACGCGCGGTTTCGGCATCGAAGAGTTCAAGAAGGTGGGCGAGCTGATCGGCGACGTACTCGACGGTCTGGCCGCCAACCCAGAGGATAATTCGGCGGCCGAGGCCCGTGCGCGGGCCGAGGTGGCTGAGCTGTGCCGGCGCTTCCCGATCTATTCGTAAGGCGTCCATCAACCAAGATTAAAGGGCGGGGGCCTGTTTAAGCCTCCGCCGGTCTACCGGGGGGAAAGATCATGCGGTGTCCGTTTTGCGGTCACGACGATACCCAGGTGAAGGATTCGCGGCCGACCGAGGATAACTCGGCCATCCGGCGGCGGCGGTCCTGCCCGGAATGTGGTTCGCGCTTCACCACCTTCGAGCGGGTGCAGATCCGCGATCTGGTGGTGATCAAGAAGGATGGCGGCCGTTCGCCCTTCGACCGCGACAAGGTGTTGAAGTCGCTACGCATCGCGCTTCGCAAGCGCCCCGTGGATGACGAGCAGATCGAACGCATCGTCAACGGCATCCATCGCCGCCTGGAAAGCATGGGTGAAAACGAGGTGCCGTCCAAGTTCATCGGCGAACTGGTGATGGAGGTGCTGATGGACCTCGACAAGGTCGCCTATGTCCGCTACGCCTCGGTATACCGCAATTTCCGCGAAGCCAAGGACTTCGAGGATTTCCTGGGGAAGATGGTTGTCCCACGCCTCGACTGACCGCACGCAGTCCGAAATCGATCTGGGCCATATGCGGGCCGCTCTGGCGCTTGCCCGGCGCGGCTTGGGTACTGTGTGGCCCAATCCGGCCGTGGGCTGCGTCATCGTGCGCGATGGCAGGGTGGTGGGACGCGGCTGGACCCAGCCGGGCGGACGCCCCCATGCCGAGACCGAAGCCCTGGCCATGGCGGGACGCGCGGCCAATGGTGCCACGGTCTATGTGACCCTGGAGCCTTGCGCCCATCACGGCAAGACGGCGCCATGCGCCGACGCCCTGATCGCCGCCGGTGTGTCCCGCGTTGTGGTCGCCGTGCAGGACCCGGATTCCCGTGTGGCGGGCAAGGGCATCGACCGTCTGCGGGTGGCGGGCATTCCGGTGACCGAGGGCGTGTTGCACGCCGAGGCCTCGGAACTGAATGCCGGTTTCTTTCTGCGCATCAATACCGGTCGGCCCCTGGTGACCCTGAAGCTGGCCACAACCCTGGACGGCCGCATCGCCACCCATACCGGGGAAAGCCGCTGGATCACCGGCGAACAGGCCCGTGCGGCGGCTCATCTGCTGCGCGCCGAGACCGACGCCATCATGGTGGGGAGCGGTACGGCCCTGCATGACGACCCCGATCTCACGTGCCGCCTGCCGGGACTGGTGGAGCGCTCGCCGGTCCGCGTGGTGGTGGACGGGCGGTTGCGCCTGCCGCTGACCAGCCGGTTGGTTTCCACCGCCAATGAGGTTCCCACCTGGCTGCTGACGCTGGAGGATTGCGATTCCGACCGGCGCGAGGCCTATGAGGATGCCGGTGTGGACGTGGTCGAGGTCTCGCCCGGTCCCGACGGCGCCGTCGATCTTGAACTGGCCTTGCAGGCCCTGGGCGAAAGCGGCGTGACGCGGGTGCTGGTGGAGGGTGGTGCCCATCTGTCCGCCGCCTTGCTGCGCGCCGGTCTGGTGGACCGCATGGTCTGGTTCCGGGCGCCGCGCCTGATGGGCGGCGACGGTTTGCCTGCCGCCGTTTCCTTCGGCATCGACCATCTGGCCCAGACCCCCCATTTCGAACGCGTCGAAATCCGTGCCCTCGGCGACGACGTGATGGAAACCTATATCCGTCTATAGCAAACCAGTGAGGTTCCCATGTTCACCGGCATCGTCACCGATCTCGGCGTGGTGCGCCGTATCGTTCGCGGCGAGGGGCGCGAAGCCCGTTTCGAGATAGCCAGCCGCTACGACACCGCAACCATCGCCATCGGCGCCAGCATCGCCCATAACGGCGTCTGCCTGACCATCATCGAGGTGGGGCCGGACTGGCATGCGGTGGAAGCCTCTGCCGAGACCTTGTCCAAGACCACCCTGGGCGGTTGGGTCGAAGGCTCCAAGGTCAATCTGGAACGGGCTCTCAAAGTGGGCGACGAACTGGGCGGCCATATCGTTTCCGGCCATGTGGACGGCGTCGCCAAGGTGGTGGATATCCGCCCCGAGAACGAATCCCTGCGCTTTACCTTCGAAACGCCCGCCGATCTGGCCTGTTTTGTGGCGCCCAAGGGTTCGGTGGCGCTGGACGGCGTGTCGCTGACTGTCAACGAGGTTGACGGTCGGCGCTTCGGGGTCAACATCATTCCCCATACCCAGTCGGTGACGACCTTCGGCACCTATCGCCCCGGCCATGAGGTGAATATGGAAATCGACATGCTGGCACGCTATGTTGCCCGCCTGTTGCAAAAGGACTGACACCTTGGTTTCCGAATATCATCAGTACCTGTCATCCATCGAGGACATCATCGAAGAGGCCCGCCAGGGCCGCATGTTCATCCTGGTGGACGACGAGGACCGCGAGAACGAGGGTGATCTGGTCATCCCCGCCGATATGGCCAATGCCGATGCCATCAACTTTATGGCCCGGTTTGGGCGTGGACTTATCTGTCTGTCCCTGACTCGGGGCCGTTGCGAGCATTTGGGCCTCAAGCCCATGAGCAGCGATAACGGCACCCGCATGGAAACCGCTTTCACGGTGTCTATCGAGGCACGCGAAGGCGTCACCACCGGCATCTCGGCGGCGGATCGCGCTACCACCATCAAGGCCGCCATCGATGTCGACAAGAACCGCTATGACATCGTCAGCCCCGGTCACGTCTTCCCGCTGATGGCCCGAGAGGGCGGCGTTCTGGTGCGCGCCGGGCATACCGAGGCCGCAGTGGATATCTCGCGTCTGGCCGGGCTCAATCCCTCGGGCGTGATCTGCGAGATCATGAACGACGACGGCACCATGGCCCGCATGCCCGATCTGGTGAAGTTCGCCCAGCATCACGGGCTGAAGATCGCCACCATCGCCGATCTGATCGCCTATCGCCGCCGCAATGACAAGATCGTGGCGCGCGAGGTGGAGACGCCTTTCCATTCCAAATGGGGCGGCGACTGGACCATGGTGGTCTATACCAACACCGTGGCCTATGCCGAGCATATCGCCCTAGTCAAGGGCGACCTCAACGCCGCGGGGCCGGTGATGGTTCGTGTCCACGCCGTCAACATTCTCGACGATGTCCTGGGCGACCAGGGGTCGGGCAAGGCGGGCGAGCTTCATTCCGCCATGGAAATGATTGCGGCTCACGGCAGTGGCGTGGTGGTTCTAATCCGCGAGCCGCGCCCCACCAGCCTGTCGGACACGGTGCGCGCCCATCTGGAACACCGCCCGGCGGTTCCGGCTTTGCGCGATTACGGCGTCGGCGCTCAGATCCTGCTGGATCTTGGGGTCCGTGAAATGATTTTGCTGTCCAACACCAAGCGTTCCATCATTGGCCTCGATGGCTATGGCATGAAGCTGGTGGAGCAGCGGCCGATTCCGGTCGGCTGACACAAGGAGAAAACGCGATGACACGCGTTCTGATCATCGAAGCCCGCTTTTACGACCACATCGCCGACGGCCTGCTGGCCGGGGCGAGGGCCGAATTCGACAAGGCCGGGGTGGCCCATGACCTGCTGGTGGTGCCGGGCATCTTCGAACTGCCTGCCGCGCTGAAACTGGTGCTGACCGCCGCCGAGCAGGGCAATGAAAAGGCCCGCTATGACGGCTTTGTCACCCTGGGCTGTGCCATCCGCGGCGAGTCCGATCATTACCACCATGTGGGCACCGAGTGCATGCGGGGCATCGCCGATCTGTCCATGGCCTATGACCTGGCCCTGGGCAACGGCGTGCTGACCGTCCATAACGAAGCCCAGGCCCTGGCGCGGTCCGATCCGGCGCGCAAGAATCTGGGAGGGCAAGCGGCGCGGGCCTGCCTGCGCATGATGGCGGTCAAGCGCGAGCTGGGCCTATGAGCGACCGTAGGGAGCGCGGGCGCGTTGAGCGCCCCGGAGCGATGCCGGAGCGAAGCGAAGGCAGGAAGCGGAGGAGCCAAGCGCGCTCAGGCGCGCGCCCGGCGCTTGAGGGGCTAATGCAATGAACACTTCCAATCCTTCCGTCGCCAAGCGCAGCGCCGCGCGCCTCGCCGCCGTTCAGGTCCTCTATCAGATGGAGATGACCGGGACCGACTGCGAACGCGCCCTGCAGGACGCCAAGGATCGCCGGGCCGCCGAGCCCAAGGGACGCATGGCCGATCCCGATTCCTCGCTGCTCAATCAGGTGGTGCGCGGGGTTTCCGCCCAGTTGGAGGATATCGACCGCCATGTGGGCGGCGCTCTGTCCGGCGACTGGACCGTGGAGCGGCTGGAAGCCGTGCTGCGCGCCATCATCCGTGGCGGTGCCTGGGAATTGTCTGCCCGGCCTCAGACCCCAGCCCGGGTCTGCATCTCCGAATGGGTCGACGTGGCCCACGCCTTTTATTCCGGCCCCGAACCGGGATTGGTCAACGCCGTACTCGATCATCTTGCCCAGACGCTGCGGGGCGGAGAAATGGGCAAGGGCGGGTGAGCGTGACAGGCGGGGCGCCCGACGAATTCGGCCTGATCGCCGAGTTGTTCGCTCCGCTCGCCGCCGGTTTTCCCGGCGCTCTGGGCCTTGCCGACGATGCCGCCTTCATTGCCGCCGAACCGGGTTTCGACACGGTCGCCACCATGGATTCCATGGTGGCGGGCGTGCATTTCCTGCCCGATGATCCTCCCGATCTGATTGCCCGCAAGCTGATCCGGGTCAATTTGTCCGATCTGGCGGCCAAGGGGGCCGAGCCCCGGTTCCTGATGCTGTCGGCCGCCTTTCCCCGGGATGTGGGGCAGGATTGGCTGCGCGCCTTCGGGGCTGGTCTGGCCGAGGATGTGAGGACATTCGGTATCCATCTGATCGGCGGCGACACGGTATCGACGCCGGGACCGCTGACCCTGACGCTGACCGCTTTGGGGCGGGTCAAGGCGGGGCGGGGGCTCAAGCGCTCGGGGGCCAAGGCCGGAGATACGGTCTGGGTATCGGGCAGTATCGGTGACGGTGCCCTGGGGCTTAAGGCCATCCGAGGGCTTTTGACCGGGATATCCGCCGCGTACGGAGAATTTCTCTCCGGGCGCTACCGCCTGCCACACCCCCGCGTGAGCCTTGGCCCAAGGTTATTGGACTTGGCCCATGGAGCAATGGACGTTTCGGACGGCCTGGTTCAGGATCTCGGGCATCTGTGCCGGGCCTCCGGCCTGGCGGCCAGGATCGAGGCGGCGCGAATTCCTTTGTCGCCAGCCGCCGCCGCCGCGTTGGAACTGGACCAGTCCCTGCTTGCCTCGGTGCTGACGGGAGGCGATGATTACGAATTGCTGTTCACCGCGTCCGCCGAGGCCGCCGAGACCTTGGCGGATCTGTCCTCCCAACTGGGCGTGGCGCTCACCGGCATCGGCAGGGTGGAGCCGGGGGACACGGGAAAAGTGACGGTGATCGGAGCGGATGGCCGGGAAATTCCGGTCGTGCAAGGAGGCTGGCGCCATTTTGGCGGCGGCTCGCAATCGGGGGAATAGCGTTTGGTCCGGTTGATCTTCATGGTGGTGGCACTGCTGATGCTGATCGGCGCGGTCATCGGTGGCCTGTATTTCTGGGGCATCGATCCGCTGGCCAAACTGGGCATCACCGCGCCCATGGTGAGCAAGGAGCCAGCCGCGCCGCCGCCTCCGCCGCCGCCCAGCTATGTGGATTTCGGACTGCTGATCGTGCCGGTGATTCAGGATCGCGAGGTCAAGAAGCAGGCGGAGATGATCGTCCGGCTGGAAGTCGATCCCAAGAACAAGGAAATCGTCGCCAAGAATCTGCCGCGACTGCAGAACGCCTATCTGGCCGAGATGATCACCTATCTGGGCAATACGGTGAAGGAGGGCCAGCCCCTGGACATTCCCGCCATTCGTCGGCGCCTGACCATTTCGGCCGAAAAGACCCTGGGCGGGGTCTATGTCAAGGACGTGGCCATCGAGAATCCCAATCTGAAATAGCCTCTACCCCTTTGGCTAGTTCCAAAGGCCACTTCGCCCCGCCCGAAGGTGCGGGGAGGTCACGGTAAAGAGGGATCTCCGGTGCCGAAATTGCCCCGGACGGCGAAATTCATCGCAATAATTCCAGAATATCGTCGCGATGCGAGCATTTTATTGCATCACTGCGGTTCTTCTGGCAGTTTCTCCACGCTTCCGTCGCCCCCTTTCGTGCCCCAGCACTGCTCGCCGGATGCCATGCGGGGTGGTGATGCTAAAGAAGATTCATCAGGGGACTCGAACCACATGACCAACCTCTTCGTGATCGCATGCGGCGTTCTGGCGCTGCTGTACGGGGTTTATGCCATCAGATCCGTGATGGCGGCCTCGGCCGGTACTGCCCGGATGCAGGAAATCGCCGCTGCCGTGCAGGAAGGCGCCGCCGCCTACCTGAACCGTCAGTACACCACCATTGCCATGGCTGGCGTCGTCGTCGCCATCATTCTGGCCGCTAAGCTGGGCCTCTATCAGGCCGTCGGCTTCGTCATCGGCGCGGTGCTCTCGGGCGCTGCCGGTTATGTCGGCATGAACGTTTCCGTTCGCGCCAACGTCCGCACCGCCGAGGCCGCCCGTTCGGGTGGCATGCAGCAGGCCCTCGACGTGGCCTTCAAGTCTGGCGCCATCACCGGTCTGCTGGTGGTCGGCCTGGGCCTGATCGGCGTCGCTGGCTACTACATGGTCCTCAAGAACGTCGGCATCGACTCGCGCGCTCTGCTCGAGGCTCTGGTGGCCCTGTCGTTCGGCGCCTCGCTGATCTCCATCTTCGCCCGTCTGGGCGGCGGTATCTTCACCAAGGGCGCCGACGTGGGCGCCGATCTGGTGGGTAAGGTCGAAGCGGGTATCCCCGAGGATGACCCCCGCAACCCGGCCGTGATCGCCGATAACGTGGGCGACAATGTCGGCGATTGCGCCGGTATGGCCGCCGACCTGTTCGAAACCTATGCCGTGACCGTTGTCGGCACCATGCTGCTGGGTTCGATCTTCTTCACCGGCGTCGCCCAGGAGCAGATGATGATGCTGCCGCTGGTCATCTGCGGCGTCTGCATTTTCGCCTCCATCGTCGGCACCTTCTTCGTGAAGCTGGACGCTGGCCTGAACATCATGAAGGCGCTGTACAAGGGCGTCATCGTGACCGCTCTGCTGTCGGCGGTGCTGATCGCGGGCATCATCCAGATCAATCTGGGTGGTTTCGACGCCAAGTTCGTGGCGGCCGGTAAGGAAATCACCGGCATGAGCCTGTACATTTGCGCCATCATCGGCCTGATCGTCACCGGCCTGCTGGTGTGGATCACCGAATACTACACCGGTACCGATTACCGTCCGGTCAAGTCGGTGGCCCAGGCCTCGACCACCGGTCACGGCACCAACGTGATCCAGGGTCTGGCGGTTTCCATGGAAGCCTGTGCCCTGCCGGTGATCGTGATCTCCGTCGCCATCATCGTGTCGTACAAGATCGCCGGCCTGTTCGGCATCTCGGTGGCCGCGACCACCATGCTGGCCCTGGCCGGCATGATCGTTGCCCTCGACGCCTACGGCCCGGTGACCGACAACGCCGGCGGCATCGCCGAAATGGCCGAACTGCCCAAGGAAGTCCGCAAAGTCACCGACGCGCTCGACGCCGTCGGCAACACCACCAAGGCGGTTACCAAGGGCTATGCCATCGGTTCGGCCGGTCTGGCCTCGCTGGTTCTCTTCGCCGCTTATACCGAAGACCTGCACCACTACTTCCCGCAGCTGAACATCACGTTCAGCCTGGAAGATCCCTTCGTGGTGGTGGGCCTGTTCCTCGGTGGTCTGCTGCCCTACCTGTTCGGTGCCATGGGCATGCAGGCGGTCGGCCGCGCCGCCGGTTCGGTGGTGGTGGAAGTCCGTCGCCAGTTCAAGGAAATCCCCGGCATCATGGAAGGCACCGCCAAGCCCGACTACGGTCGCGCCGTGGACATGCTGACCAAGGCCGCCATCAAGGAAATGATCATCCCGTCCATGCTGCCGGTTCTGTCGCCGGTGGTGCTGTACTTCGTGATCCTGCTGGCTGCCGATCAGAAGGCCGCCTTCACCGCCATGGGCGCCATGCTGCTGGGCACCATCGTGACCGGCCTGTTCGTCGCTATCTCGATGACCTCGGGCGGCGGCGCTTGGGATAACGCCAAGAAGTACATCGAAGACGGCCATCATGGTGGCAAGGGTTCCGACGCTCACAAGGCGGCGGTGACCGGCGACACCGTCGGCGATCCCTACAAGGACACCGCTGGCCCGGCCGTGAACCCGATGATCAAGATCATCAACATCGTCGCCATCCTGCTGCTGGCCATGGTTGCCGGTCACTAAGAGGCCGATCCGGGCGGAAGGTTCCTTCCGCCCGGATAAGTCTGACCGATAACCAGCCGATATCAGGCTGAAACGGAAAACCCCGGTCGGAAACGACCGGGGTTTTTTCATGGGCGGAAAATGGACGGAGAGGCTACTTCCCCTGGGCGGGCTTCGAGAAGCGGCCCACATTGCCCATCAGCTGCTGCAGGATGGTCAGTTCCTTGCCAGCGGTAGGGGTCTCGCGGCCCGCGGGAACCACGTCCTTGCCGTCCTCCAGGCCGCGATTGTCGATGGCCCGCACGGTGCCAGCGCGGTCGAAGACCACGGTGATCACCTTGCGCTCCTTGACCTCAGGCTCGAAGAAGGCCTCGCGCTCGGTAATGGCCGAGATGTAGTGCCAGCTTTCCTCGCCGAACGGGGTCACGTTGGACGGAGTCCCTAAGAGGGCCTGGACGTCCTCGCGCGTGCTGGTGCCGATCTTGACCTGAGCCAATTGCTCGGGCGGCGGCAAATTGCCGCGAACCTCGATGATCGGGGTGCAGGCGGCGGAGACGGCAACCAGGGCCGCGACCAATAGAAAACGGTGAGAAACTGAGGTCTTTTTCATTCGCTGCGACGCCGGAGGCATTGACGACAGACCGCCCCAAAGCCAATGTGAGGGGGCCGATGTGGGGGGAACATTGCACTTCCCATCATCGCCTTGTCAACGCCGTCGCCCAAACCGGGGCGAGGCTATTCGGACCCTACCATGCCCATCCGTAAATTCTTCGAGCGCCGCCGCTGCAATCGGGTTGCTCATGATCTCTATGTCGCGGTGATCAATCAGGCCCGTTTGCCCGATTTTTATCTGCGCCTGGCCGTTCCGGATACGCTGGACGGGCGTTTCGACCTGATCGTTCTGCATGCCTTTCTGGTCATGCGCCGCCTGCGGCAAGTGACTGCCGAAGAGGGAGGGGAGGCCGCCCGTGCGGTTGCTCAGGCGCTTTTCGATCTGATGTTTGCCGATATGGACCAAAATCTGCGCGAGATGGGCGTTGGAGACATGTCGGTGGGCAAGAGGGTGAAACAGATGGCGCGGGCCTTCTATGGCCGCGTGGCCGCCTATGACGAGGGGTTGGCCGCCGAGGGAGACGCTTTGGCCGAGGCATTGCGGCGCAATCTTTACGGGACCGTGGAGGGCGACCTCGATCTGGGTGTCATCGCGACGGTTGCGGAGTATTTTGTGGCTCAGTCCGCCTATCTGGCTGGCCAGTCTGCCCAGGCTCTGCTGGATGGCAGGCTGGAATTTCAGCGGCCCAAGGGAGAGTCGTGATGACCGAAGATGCCATGCCTTTCTCCCATCCCGTCGAAGTGGACAAGATTCCCGCGCGCGGCAGCCGCCTTCGCGTGACGCCATCCCCAGAGGAGCATCAGGCTTTGGCGGACTGGCTCGATGTCGTGGAAGTCTCTGAAATAAATGCTGAATTTCAGATGGCCCCCATGGGTAAGACTGGCCTTTTCCGCGTCAATGGGCGGTTGACAGCGCGGGTGACACAGACCTGCGTGGTTACCTTGGCTCCGGTGGTGACCTTGGTGGACGAAGAGATTTCCATGACGTTCGGGCCGCCTCAGGGCGACGATGACATGGAGGGTGACGAGATCGAGATCGATTTCCACGAGGTGGACCCGCCTGACCCCATCAAAGACGGCGCCATTGACCTGGGCGCCGTGATGGTCGAACATCTGGCCTTGGGCATCGACCCCTTTCCCAGGGCGGAAGGGGCTGAGTTCGCGCCGCTGGCAGAACCGCCGGAAGCGCCGGAACCCAAGGCGAATCCATTCGCCGCTCTGGCCTCTCTCAAACAAAAAAGGTGAGGGGGGTCAGCATCCCCTTGCCCCGCGTCGCCTTTTTGGCTAATAAACCACCCTTTCCCATTCCGGGTTGAAGCGAGTAGATATTATGGCCGTTCCGAAGAAGAAGACCTCCAAGTCCCGCCGCGACATGCGTCGCGCTCATCACGCCCTGGTCAATGTGACCGGCGCCGAGTGCCCGAATTGCGGCGAAGTGAAGCTGCCTCACCACGTCTGTGGTTCGTGCGGCCACTATGATGGCCGTGAGGTTGTTGCTCAGGCGGAAGCCTAAGCCGTTTCATTGGCTAGGCTGGGGAGTGCGAGCCGGTGAGCAGCGCTGTCACCATTTCCATTGATGCCATGGGGGGCGATGCCGCCCCCGACATGGTCGTGGAAGGGGTGCGCATGGCTCATGAACGCCTCCCCCACGTTCGCTATCTGATGTTCGGAGATTCCGCGCGGATCGAACCGTTGCTGGCGCGCTTCCCCGAGATCAGGGGTGTCTGCACCATCCATCACACCGAGGAATCGGTGTCCATGGAGGCCAAGCCCAGCCAGGTCCTGCGCACAGGGCGCAAGTCCAGCATGTGGCTGGCCGTGGAAGCCGTGCAGAAGGGCGAGGCGGCGGGTGTCGTCTCGGCTGGCAATACCGGCGCCCTGATGGCCGTGTCCAAATTCGTGCTGCGGACTCTTCCGGGCATCGACCGTCCGGCCATCGCTGGCATGTTCCCGACCATCCGGGGCGAGACCCTGATGCTCGACCTGGGCGCCAATGTGGATTGCAACTCCAACAATCTGGTCGAGTTCGCCGTCATGGGCGAGGTCTATGCCCGCCATGTGCTGGGGCTGGAGAAGCCGTCCATCGGGTTGCTCAATGTGGGCGCCGAGGACATGAAGGGCAACGACGCGGTCAAGGCCGCCGCGGCCACCTTGCGTGAATATCACCTTCCCATCGATTTCCGCGGCTTTGTCGAGGGCAACGACATCTGCGGCGGCGCCGTGGACGTGGTGGTGACCGATGGCTTCACCGGCAATATCGCCCTGAAGACCGCCGAGGGCACGGTGAAACTCTATTCCACCTTCCTCAAGGAAGCCTTCAAAAGCTCGTTGCTGGCCAAGATCGGCTATCTCCTGGCTGGTCATGCCATCAACAAGGTCAAGGTCCGCACCGATCCCCGCCGCTACAACGGCGCCATGTTCCTGGGCCTCAACGGCATCGCCGTGAAAAGCCACGGCGGTACCGATGCCTTCGGTTTCGCCAATGCGGTTGGCGTGGCGGTGGAACTGGTGACCCATGGCTTCAATGACCGAATCCGCAAGGAATTCGACCGGCTGAAGCCGGCCGAGATTTCCCCGTCGCAACTGGCCGCCGGCACCCGGTGACAAGGGACTGATCATGATCGTGCGCTCCCAAATCATCGGATGCGGGTCCTATCTTCCGTCGCGTCTGGTCACTAATGCCGAATTGGCGGCCAAGGTGGACACCACCGACGAGTGGATCGTCGAACGCTCCGGCATCCGTCAGCGCCATATCGCCGCCGAGGGGGAGACCACCTCCGATCTGGCCACCAATGCCGCGCTCCGCGCCCTGGAGGCTGCCGGTATCGCCGGTTCCGCCGTGGATCTGGTCATTGTGGCCACCGCCACCCCGGACAATACCTTTCCCGCCACCGCTACCAAGGTCCAGAGCCGCATCGGCATGAAGCATGGCTTCGCCTTCGACGTTCAGGCGGTGTGTTCGGGCTTCGTCTATGCCCTGTCCGTGGCCGATAACTTCATCAAGTCGGGGCAGGTGCAGACCGCCCTGGTGATCGGTGCGGAAACCTTCTCGCGCATCCTCGACTGGAATGACCGCACCACCTGCGTGCTGTTCGGCGATGGGGCGGGTGCCGTGGTACTGCGCGCCAATCGCGGCAAGGGCAGCAGCGCCGATCGCGGTATCTTGTCCACCCATCTACATTCCGACGGCAGCCACTACGACCTGCTTTACGTGGATGGCGGTCCCTCCAGCACCCAGACCGTGGGCCATGTGCACATGGAAGGCCGCGAGGTGTTCCGCCACGCCGTCATCAACCTCGCCTCGGTGGTGGGTGAGGCGCTGTCGGCCAATGACCTCAAGGCCTCCGATATCGATTGGGTGGTGCCCCACCAGGCCAACCGCCGCATCATCGAGGGCACCGCCAAGAAGCTGGGTTTTCCCTTGGACAAGATGGTGATGACCGTGGACCGCCACGCCAACACCTCGGCAGCCTCCATTCCCCTGGCGCTTACCGAGGCGGTGAGCGATGGCCGCATCAAGCCGGGCCAACTGGTCCTGCTGGAAGCCATGGGTGGCGGATTCACCTGGGGTTCAGCCCTGGTGCGGATGTAATCCCAAGTCCCGAAAGCGGGACTTGGCTCTTTGATGACGTTCTCAATCGCCGGACGCCGCCTGTGGCGGCTTGGCTTCCGCAGCATAAGCTGCGCGGCCCTTTGGGCCTGGAAGTGTTCTTGCATGGCTGTTGAACGCCATCTCGCATCCCTCTGATATTGACGGATTTATCGTAAGGGTCTAGGGTCGGACCAGCTTTTCGGATTCCTTCAATCGGCTGGGGCGTCATGACTGACAAGACCATTACGCGGGCGCAACTGAGCGAGGCCGTCTATCAAGAGGTCGGCCTGTCGCGCAACGAGTCCGCAGATCTGCTGGAAGCGGTGCTGGACGAGATTTCCGGCGCGCTGGCCAAGGGCGATGCGGTGAAGATCTCCTCGTTCGGGAGCTTCTCGGTGCGCTCCAAGGGCCAACGCATCGGCCGCAATCCCAAGACCGGTGAGGAAGTGCCCATCACGCCCCGCCGCGTGCTGGTGTTCCGCCCCTCCCAACTGCTCAAGAAGAAGATCAATGATGGCGTGGCCGCCAAGAGTGGCGGGGCCAAATGACGGGCGACGAGGGGGACGATTCTTCGGCCCGGCGCAACGGCAAGTCCGAAGCGGCGTTCCGGACCATCAGCGAGGTCGCCGACGACCTCGACGTCCCCCAGCATGTTCTTCGTTTTTGGGAAGGCAAGTTTCCTCAGGTCAAGCCGCTGAAGCGGGGCGGGGGGCGGCGTTACTATCGTCCCGATGATGTGGCGCTGCTGCGGCGCATCCGCGACCTTCTTTATGCCGAGGGCTATACCATCAAGGGTGTGCAGAAGCTCTTGAAGGAGGGCGGGGGCAAGGATGCACCGGCCCAGGCCTCACCGGCCCGCGCCGCCGAGCCCGAGCTTCTGCTGGGTCTGGATCAGCCCGACGACCATGACGAGGATGACGAGGCCGACGATCTGGTCATCGAGGATGACGAATCCCGCCATGCTGTGGTGCGGACCATCATTGCCGGAGGCGATGATCTCCCGGCGGCACCGGGGGGGCTCAGCCCCACGCTGCGCCACGAACTGGAGGATATCCTGGCCGAGCTGGAGCAACTGCGGGCCTTGTTGCAGGGGCGATGAAATTCCGTGAAGAACTGGGTTGCGTTGGCGGAAGGGCCTGACTATAGTGCGCCCCTCTCCCGGCACACCCCGCCGGTTTCTCCCCCTCCCACGGTGGTTTTCCGCCGGGGAACAAAGGTTTCGGTGGGCTCGCCCACCACGGTCGGAGCGTAGCGCAGCCCGGTAGCGCATCAGTCTGGGGGACTGGGGGTCGCAGGTTCGAATCCTGTCGCTCCGACCAAAGTTCGGCGGCCCGGCTCATCATGATGAGCCGGGCCGTTTCTCTTATGGGGAGGCCTGATTGGATCAAGAGACTTTAGCCAAGGCCCAGGCTGCGCACCGCGCGGGAAACCTTGCTGCGGCCGAGCCCCTTTACGCCGCCGTTCTGGCCGCCAACCCCGATCATGTGGAGTCGCTTTACGCTTATGGCGTGCTGATGGCTCAGACGGGGCGTTTGCCCCAGTCCCTGGATAGCCTGGGCAAAGCGGCGCGATTGGCGCCCGACGACAGCCGGATCGGTCGAAACTATGCTCTGGTCCTACAGGCGGCCGGACGCCTTCCGGAATCCGAGCGTGAGTTCGTGCGTTTGTCCGACCGTGAACCCGATCGTCCCGAACATCGTTTCGGGCTCGGTCTGGTGGTCTCGGCCCAGGGGCGCTTCGACCATGCCATCGCTCATTTCCGGGAGGGGCTTGCCCTGGCGCCGGGGGATGCGGAGGCCCGTTGTAATCTGGGTTTGGCCTGCCGAGCCGCCGGGCGGCTGGAAGAGGCCATCGATGCCTTCGCCAAGGCGGCGGAGATGGCTCCTGGATTGGCCAAGGCCCACGGCAATCTGGGGGGCGCCCTGTTCGCCGCCGGACGTTGGGTCGACGCGGTGGATGCCTGGGCACGGGCCTTGGCTCTGGAACCCCGCCATGCGGATGTGCGCTCCGATATGGGGGTGGCCTTGGCCAAGCTGGGGCGGCTGGACGAGGCGGTGGACTGCTTCCGGCAGGCTTCGGAGATCGACCCCGGCAATCCCGGCCACGGATACAATCTAGGCCGCGCGCTTCACGATCTCGGGCGGCTGGAAGAGGCCCTCCAGTCCTATGCCCAGGTTATCGCCTTGGATCCCTGCCATCTCTCCGCCCATCTCAACAGCGGTGTGATCTTCAAGAAGGCCGGGGATTACGATCAGGCGCTGGCCGCCTATGACCGGGTTCTTGAACTGGACCCGGCCAATGGCGCCGCTAGCCTCAATCGCGGCAAGACGCTGTTCGAACTGGGGCGGCTGGAAGAGGCCTTGGAGGCCTATACAACGGCCCGCAATCTGATGCCCGACGATGCCGATGCGCTGAGCGAGCTGGTGCATCTGCGCAAGGTCGTTTGCGACTGGCCGGGGATCGAGGCGGAGGAGGAGGCGTGCCGCCGCATGGTGGCGGACGGCAATCCGGGCATCGACCCCCTGGTCTTCCTGTCCATTCCCGCCTCGACCGAGGAACAGGCGCGATGCGGGAATTTGTGGGGCCGGATGCTTTGCTCCGACCGCGCCGCCTCGGTCCAGGGCGTCTCGTTCGCCCCCCGGAACGGTGACGCGGTCTCCCCGAAGATCAAAATCGGCTATCTGGCCGCCGATTTTCATAATCATCCCGTGGCCAATCTGAGTGCGGGGATATACGACCGTCACGACCGCTCGCGTTTTGAGATCTCTGCCTATTCCCTGGGGCCCGACGACGGCAGTCCCATGCGCCAGAGGCTGGAGGCCAGCTTCGACCGTTTCGTGGATCTCAGGGAGGTGGCTTCAGGGGACGCGGCGCGCCGTATCCACGCGGATGGCATCGACATTCTGGTGGATCTCAGCGGTTTCACCAAGAATACCCGGCCAGAGATTCTGGCCTGCCGCCCGGCGCCCGTTCAGATCAATTTCCTGGGCTTCCCCGCCACCATGGGAGTGGACTGGCTCGACTACATCTTGGCGGATGCGGTGATCGCCCCAAGGGACCAGCAAGAGCACTATGCCGAGAAGCTGGTTCATCTGCCTCACAGTTTCCTGCCCTTCGGCGACCATCCCCCGGTTGGCGAACCCAGTCAGCCGCGCGCCGCCCATGGGTTGCCCGAAGATGCCTTCGTCTTTTGCTGCATCAACAATAGCTTCAAATTCCGGCCGCAGACATTCGATGTCTGGGCCGAGATCCTGCATCAGGTTCCCAGGGGCGTTCTCTGGCTGCTCGACCGCGGTCCTCTCAGCCGGGACAATATGAACCGGGAGATGGCCGGGCGGGGGATCGATCCGGCCCGTCTGGTATTCGCCCAGCGGGTCGATCTTGCCGAACACATGGCACGGCATCGTCTGGCGGATCTGTTTCTGGACAGCTTTCCCTTCAACGCCATCACCACGGCCAGCGACGCCTTGTGGTCGGGGCTGCCCGTTCTGACCTGGATGGGCGAGAGTTTCGTGAGCCGGGGGGCCTCCAGCCTTCTCCTTGCCCTGGGCCTTCCGGAACTCGTCACGGCGTCACCGGAGGCGTACAAGGCCGAGGCCATCCGTCTGGCCCGCGAGCCCGAGCGCCTGCGAATGCTTAAGGACCGGTTGGACACCCGGCGGCAAACGCCTGCGCCCCTGTTTGACACCGAGATCTTTACCAGGGATCTGGAGAAGGCCTATGTCCAGATGGTGGCGCGGTCGCGCGCGGGCCTGCCGCCCGAACCCTTTGCGGTTTGATCAGTGCGCCAGGACGGTGGTCAGGCCAATGATCGCCCATCCGAATAAAGTTGCGCCGATCACCGTTCCGGCGATCACGATGGCGGCGTAACCCAACAGGCGGGGAACACGGCATTCGGTTTTGCTGGTGGATGCGGCGGTCATGAGAGTCCCTGTCCTTCGTAATGTGTATTTTGGTTATACATTTGACCAAGGTCAAATTCAAAGACTCTAATTGTTATAATTCGACGGCCCGAAAGCAAAAGGCCCGGCTAAACGACCGGGCCTTTCCGAGATAATATCTTGGAAAGTCAGGCGTTATAGGCGCCGCCCCGCAGGATGCGGATATAGTTGACCCGGTCGAAGGCGGCCAGATCCTTGGTGGCGCCACGGCTCATGCGGCCCCGGATGTCGGCCACGGATTCGGCTTCGCGTTCCTTGAGTTCGGCGATGAGGCCATCATGAAGGGTCTTCATATAGCCGACGCCGTGACGCATCAGGGCAGAGGTGGTCATCACCACATCGGCGCCGACGAACAGATACTTCACCACCTCGGCGGCGGTCTGTACACCGGAACTAGCGGCGATGGACGCCTTGATCTTGCCGGCCAGGGTGGCGATCCACAGCAGGGGCAGGCGGATTTCGCCCTTATGGCTGAGCTTGAGATCGCGGACCAGGGTCAGTTCCTCGAGATCGATGTCGGGCTGGTAGAAGCGGTTGAACAGGACCACGCCATCCACCCCATGGTCGTCGAGGACCTTCACCATATTGCCCACCGAACTGAAATAGGGGCTGAGCTTCATGGAGACCGGAATCTTCACCGTGGACTTCACGTCTTCGAGAATTTCCAGGTAGCGGGATTCCACCTCGGTGCCGCTCATATCCATGTCGGTGGGCAGCAAATAGACATTCAGTTCGATGGCGCTGGCGCCGGCTTGCTGGATCTGCTGGGCGTAATCGGTCCAGCCAGTCCGCGTGGTGCCGTTCAAGCTGGCGATCACTGGAATTTCCAGGGCTTCCCTGGTGCGGCGGATCAGGTCGAGATAGTTCTTCGGCCCGGCATTGGCGGAAATATTGGCGGGGAAGTACGAGAAGGCTTCGGAATTGCCCTCGCAGACCAGCCGTTCGATCTCGTCGATCTCGTTCTCGATGTCTTCTTGAAAGATGGAGGGCAGCACGATGGCCGCCGCGCCACAGTCTTCCAAACGCCGGGAATTGCCAAGGTCGAGCGCCAACGGCGAGGCCGATACCACCAGAGGATTCTTCAAGTCGAGGCCGAGATAACGGGTGGCGAGATTCATGGCGGCTGTCCTTCGTTCACGGGCAGAATGTTACGTGAAAGAAAGGGTAGCCCCGGCTGGGCTCGCGCGGCAAGCCGGAAACGGATATGGTGCCCGCCCATCCAGATCTTCCAGGTTAAAGCGGTCCATGCTTCTTCCCGAAACGTCAAAGCATCTTTGGCTGGCCCTATCGCCCCACGGCTATGGCCATGCGGCCATGACGGCGCCGGTGATACATGCCTTGCGGCGGCGCTTGCCCGATCTTCGCCTGACCATCCAGACCGCCTTGCCGCGCGCTTTTCTGGAAGAGCGCTACGGCCCCGATTTCACCCATATTCCGGACATCCCTGATTTCGGTCTGAAGATGCTGTCGGCCACGGTGGTGGATCTGGAGGCTTCGGCGGAAGGCTATCGCCGCCTGCATGCCGATTTCGATGCCCTCGTGGAGTCCGAGGCCCAAAGGCTGCGCCGAGCCTGGCCTGATCTGGTGCTGGCCAATGTGCCCTATGTCACCCTGGCTGCCGCCGCGCGGGCAGGTATCGGGGCCGTGGCGCTCAGTTCGCTGGAATGGGCCGACATCTACCGGCACTATCTGGGGGACCGGCCGGAAGCGGCTGGCATCTATGCCCAGATGCGCGGTTCCTACAACGCGGCCCAAGCCTTCCTGCGGGTCACGCCCGCCATGGACATGCCCAGTATCGACACCATTATCGACATCGGACCTGTGGCAAATAAGGGGCGGAACCGCCGGGATGAATTGGCCGCCCGGCTGCCCGGCAGGCTTGGACTGGCGGCTTTTGGCGGCATCGATCACGATTTTTCCATGGCGAACTGGCCGCGCATGGAGGGGTGGACCTGGGCCACCACGCTGGATTTTCCAAAAGACCGGGGCGATATCGTGGCCTGGCGGGATCTTGGCCTGCCGTTTTCCGATCTGGCCGCTTCGGTGGATGTGATCGTCACCAAACCGGGCTACGGCACCTTTACCGAAGCCGGGCTTTCGGGAATACCCGTATTATATGTCCTGCGGCCCGATTGGCCGGAATCGCCCGCCATGGACATATGGTTGGCGGCCCATACAAGGGCGCTGGCGGTGACCTTGGAAGCACTGACATGTGACGCGGAGGCTCAACTACGCAGGTTGTTTTCCCTGCCGGAACAGCCTGTTGCCCAAGCTTTGGGGAATGAAGAGGCGGCCGAATATATCGCGAGTATTCTGTGCGCGGAAACCGGCATCTGCGAAAGAAGTTGAAGGGATGAGGATTTGTCACGCCGGGGTATCGAAATCCATTTACCCAATTCACATATGCGTGACATCGGTTGGCGGTGCCGTGGTACCGGACCGGTGAGGGCTCCTGGTTCGATCTCCTCTTCCGGGATGACCTGCACAGACTCGTGGGGCGCGCCCGATCACAAGTGGACGCGCCCCGCTTTTCTCTGCCAGTAAGGAGATAAGCCTTTGACGGTCAAGATGATTTACGTGACAGCCTCCGATCGGGAGGAGGCCATGGCCTTGGCTCGTAGCCTGGTGGAAGAGAGGCTGGTGGCCTGCGCCAATGTGATGGACGGCGTCACCTCGGTCTATTGGTGGGAGGGCAAGGTCTGCGAGGGACCCGAGGCGGTGTTGATCTGCAAGACGCGGGCGGAATTGGTGGAATCCGTGATCGCGCGGGTGCGTGAACGGCACTCCTATGCCTGCCCCTGCGTGGTTGCCTTGCCAATCGAGGCGGGCAATCCCGCCTATCTGGATTGGATCAAGACCGAGACAGGCGGGTGAGCTAGCGGGGCAGCCAGACCGAAGCCATGGCCTGGGCGGCGATGCCTTCGCGGCGGCCGGTGAAGCCCAGACCTTCCGTGGTGGTGGCCTTGACGCTGACCCGGTCTTGGGAAATCCCCAGGATTTCCGCCACCCTGGCCGCCATGGCGGCGCGGTGGGGGCCCACTTTGGGCCGCTCGCAGATGATGGTGACATCCACATTGACGATGCGCCCGCCCTTGGCGGTGACCAGCGAGCCCGCATGGGCCAGGAACTGGTCCGAGGCCGCGCCCTTCCATTTAGGATCGGTGGGGGGGAAGTGATGGCCGATATCACCGGCCGAGATGGCGCCCAGCACCGCGTCGGTAAGCGCGTGCAGGGAGACGTCGGCATCGGAATGGCCTTCCAGGCCCGCTTCATGAGGAATCTCGACGCCGCACAGCCACACGCTTTTCTTGGCGGGGTCGAAGCGGTGCACGTCATAGCCCGAGGCCGAACGGACCTCGCCGGGGCCGTCGAATAAGCGGCGCGCCCGCTCAAGATCGGCGCTGGTGGTGATCTTGACGTTGTCTTCCGCGCCGTTCACCAGTTCCACCGCCAGACCGGCCTTTTCCGCCACGGCGGCGTCATCGGTCAGTTCATTGCCGATCACCGCCTGGTGAGCGGCAATGATATCGGCATAGCGGAATCCCTGGGGAGTCTGGGCGCGGAACAGATTGGAGCGATCCACCGTGTCGGCCACGAAACCGTCCTGGCCTCGTTTCAGCGTATCGGCCACCGGCACAACAGGAAGGGCACCGGGGTGGTTGTCGAGCGCGCGGATGACCCGGCCGATGGTGCCGTGATCGATGAAGGGCCGCGCCCCGTCGTGGATCAACACATTGGCGGGAGCCAGATCCTTCAGGCTTTCCAGGCCCAGACGCACGCTGTCCTGGCGAGTGGCGCCGCCATGGACCGGTTCCAGCAGGTTGAGACCGGCTGCGGCCATGTCGTAGAGCTGGCGGTCGTCGGGATGGATGACGGCGCGCACGGCGGCAATCTCGGGATTGGTGGCGAAGGCTGCCAGGGTGTGGCGCAGCACCATGCGTCCGGCCAGATCATGGTATTGCTTGGGCAGGTCGCCGCCGAACCGCCGTCCGCGCCCCGCCGCCACCACCAGCACAACCGTCTTGGCCATTTGCGATCTCCCATGAAAAGCGGGCGACAGACTATGCGAGACGTCGCGTGCTGTCACCCCTTTGCGGCTTCGCAAAGGATGGTATAGTCCGCTCATGTCGTCCCTGGCTCTCAATATTGTCGCCCTCGTGGCGCTGCTTCCCGCCGCGCTGGTGGCCCTTCGCGCCGGCGAGGGGCGGAGCGTGCAGTTCCGCCTTTGCCTGGCTCTGGCGGCCCTGGGGCCGTCTTTGTGGGCCCTTACCCTGATGGGTGGGCAGTGGCAGACCAGTCTGTCGGCCGCGCTTTGGGTCTCCATCGCCGCGACCGCCGCCCTATTCGCCGCCCTGGCCCAGACCACGGGGCAGGGATGGCGGCTTGCACCGCTGCTGATGCCGTTTCTCGCCGCGCTCGGTCTTCTGGCCTCCCTGGTCCAGTGGGTGGAGGCGCCGTCGCAGCTCAGTACTCAGGTGCCTGCCGCCTGGCTGGACATCCACATTGTCGTTTCGGTTCTGACCTATGCCTTGCTGACTTTGGCGGCGGTGGCCTCGCTGGCCACCTTCCTGCAGGAGCGCGCTTTGAAGCGCAAGGCGCCGACCCAGCTGACCCGGATGCTCCCCAGCGTCGCCGACAGTGAGACCCTGGCCGGACGCCTGCTGTTGGCCTCGGAAGTGGTGCTGGGCCTGGGGCTGGTCACCGGCATGGCCACCCAGTATTTCGAGACGGGAACCCTGCTGGCCCTGTCTCACAAGATCCTGCTGTCGCTGCTGGCCTTCGTCCTGATCGGGCTGCTGCTCGTCGGGCACAGGGTCTGTGGCGTGCGTGGACGGGTGGCGGCCCGCGTGGTGTTGCTGTCCTATCTTTTGCTGACCTTGGCCTATCCGGGGGTCAAATTCGTGACCCAGGTCCTGCTGTCTTAAGAGCCTGCTTTTTTAGCAGGCAGCTTTTGCCGTTGCATTATGCGGCATCTGCATAATAAATACGCAGCCATGGCTCAGTATACACGCAAGACCATCTCCATCGGATCGGTGACCCTGGATAATCCGGTTATCCTGGCCCCCATGGCGGGTGTTACCGACATGCCCAATCGCAGGCTGGTCAAGCGGCTCGGCGCGGGTCTGGTCGTGTCGGAAATGATCGCCAGCCAGGCCATGATCCGCCAGAACCGCCAGACCATGCAGATGGCCCAACACACCGCCGAGGAATTCCCCATGTCGGTGCAACTGGCCGGTTGCGAACCCAAGGTCATGGCCGAGGCCGCCAAGCTGAACCAGGATCTGGGCGTGGCCATCATCGACATCAATATGGGCTGTCCGGTCAAGAAGGTCGCCTTGAAGGGCGAGGCCGGATCGGCCCTGATGCGCAACGAGAACCTGGCGGCCCGCATCATGAGCGCCGTGGTCAAGGCGGTGGATATTCCCGTCACCTTGAAAATGCGCACCGGCTGGGACATGAACAGCCGCAACGCCCCCAGTCTAGCCCGTGTCGCCGAGGAATGCGGCATCCGCATGGTCACCGTGCATGGCCGCACCCGAAACCAGATGTATACAGGCCAGGCCGACTGGGCCTTCATCGGCGAGGTCAAGCGGGCGGTGTCCATTCCGGTGATCGGCAATGGCGATGTGGAAAGCATCGATGATGCCGTCCGTATGCTGGAACTGTCCGACGCCGATGGCGTTATGATCGGCCGCGGCACCTATGGGCGTCCGTGGCTGCCGGGGCAGGTGGCTCATTTCCTGGCCACGGGCGAGCGGCTCCCCGATCCTTCGCGGGCGGAGCAATTGGAGATCATGCTGGGGCATCTGGACGCCATGCTATCCCATTACGGATCCGAACCGGGGGTGCGCATCGCCCGTAAGCACGTGGCCTGGTATTCCAAGGGATTGCCAGGTTCGGCCGAGTTCCGGGCCGAAATCAACCGCACAAACGACCCGGCGATCATGCGTCAGTCCATCATCGACTTCTACGCCCCCATCTTGGAAAAGGCCGCCGCCTGATGCCCATTCCCATCGTCTCGGCCTTGAAGCGCGGATTGTCCGGCTCCACCTTCGATCCGACCTCGGTCCTGAGCGCGCTCGGTTCCGCCGTGGTGGCCGTGGACAGGCAGAACGTCATCCGTTACGCCAATGGTGCGGCAGAGCAGTTGTTCGCCTGTGGCGCCGCCTATATGGTCGGCCAGTCCGTCACGGATTTTCTGCCGCCCGATTCACCGCTGCTGGCGCTGGTCACTCAGGCTCGCGACGGCAATTTCTCGGTCGCCGAATACGGCGTCACCCTCGACACGCCACGCACCGGTCACCGCACCGTCACGGTGCAGATCGCTCCCATCATCGAGATGCCCGGCGCGGTGGTGATCAGCCTTCACGAGCAGTCCATCGCTCTGAAGATCGGCTCGCAGCTGACCAGTCGCAATGCGGCGCGGTCGGTGAGCGCCATGGCCGCCATCTTAGCCCACGAGGTCAAGAATCCCCTGTCCGGCATCCGGGGCGCCGCCCAATTGCTTGAGCAGAATGCCGGAGAGGACGACCGGGTTCTGACCCGGCTGATCTGTGACGAGGCGGACCGCATCGTGGCCCTGGTCGACCGCATGGAGGCCTTCTCGGACAATCCCACCGTGGAGCGCAGCGCCGTCAACATCCATCGGGTGCTGGAACATGTGCGCCGCATCTCCGAGGCCGGATTCGCCCGCTCGGTGCGGATCATCGAGAATTACGATCCTTCGCTGCCGCCGGTCTTGGGAGATCGCGACCAACTGGTCCAGGTCTTCCTCAATCTGGTGAAGAACGCCGCCGAGGCGGTGCCGGAGGAGGGCGGCGAGATCATCCTGTCCACCGGGTATCAGCACGGCGTCCGTCTGGCCCTGCCGGGCAGCGAGACGCGCCGCCACCTGCCTTTGGTGGTGAGCATCCAAGATAACGGCCCCGGAATCCCCGAGGATCTGAAGCCCAACCTGTTCGACGCCTTCGTCACCACCAAGACATCGGGCAGCGGGTTGGGCTTGGCCCTGGTGGCCAAGATCATCGGCGATCATGGCGGCGTGATTGAATTCGACAGCGTACCGAGGCGGACCATTTTCCGGGTGATGCTGCCCATGGTCCAGGATGGGGACGGCAAGTGAGCACCATGACAACCACCACCACGGCCACAATTCTGGTGGCCGATGACGATCGGGGCATCCGCACGGTACTGTCCCAGGCTTTGGGCCGGGCGGGCTACGAGGTGCGGACCACCGGCAATGCCTCGACCCTGTGGCGCTGGGTGTCGGAAGGCGAGGGCGATCTGGTGATCACCGATGTGGTGATGCCCGACGAAAGCGGGCTGGACCTGCTGCCGCGCATGAAGAAGATCCGCCCGGAACTGCGCATCATCGTCATGAGCGCCCAGAACACGCTGCTGACCGCGGTGAAGGCTACCCAGCGCGGCGCTTTCGAATACTTGCCCAAGCCCTTCGACCTCAAGGAACTGGTCAATGTGGTCGGGCGCGCCTTGTCCACGCCGCGGGCCTCTCCCACCGAGGCCGCCGCCGATGACGACGATGAAAAGCTGCCGCTGATCGGCCGATCGCCTGCCATGCAGGAGATCTACCGGACCCTGGCGCGGCTGATGAGTACCGATCTGTCGGTGATGATCACGGGCGAATCGGGCACGGGCAAGGAACTGGTGGCCCGCGCGCTGCACGATTACGGCAAGCGCCGCAACGGTCCCTTCGTGGCCATCAACATGGCGGCCATTCCGCGCGAGCTGATCGAAAGCGAGTTGTTCGGCCACGAAAAGGGCGCCTTTACCGGCGCCACCCAGCGGGCTGCCGGACGTTTCGAACAGGCCGAGGGCGGAACCTTGTTCCTGGACGAGATCGGCGACATGCCGCCCGAGGCCCAGACCCGTCTGCTGCGTGTTCTGCAAGAAGGCGAGTATACCACGGTGGGCGGGCGCACCCCCATCCGCGCCAATGTGCGCATCGTGGCCGCGACCCACCGCGATCTTACCCAACTGATCCGCCAAGGCCTGTTCCGCGAGGATCTGTTCTACCGCCTGAACGTGGTGCCCATCCGCCTGCCGCCCTTGCGCGAGCGGTCCGAGGACATTCCGGAGCTGATCCGTCATTTCCTGGCCCAGGCGGGAGCGGAGGGATTGCCGTCCAAGACCATCGACGGCCTGGCCATGGACCGGCTGCGCAAGCACCGCTGGCCGGGCAATGTGCGCGAACTGGAGAATCTGGTTCGCCGTCTGGCGGCGCTGTATTCCCAAGAAGTGATCGGCATTGAGGTTATCGAGCAGGAACTGGTGGGCGGTACGCCCCATGCCGACGCCATTTCCGGCGGGGTGGAGGGCGAGGGGCTGTCCGCTACGGTGGAGCGGCATCTGCGCGAATATTTCGGCAATCACGGCGACGGACTGCCGCCTGCCGGAGTCTACGACCGGGTGCTGCGCGAAGTGGAACGTCCCCTGGTTACCATCGCCTTGGAAGCGACGCGCGGCAATCAGATCAAGGCGGCCCATCTGCTGGGCGTCAACCGCAATACGCTTCGCAAGAAGATCAAGGACCTGGACATCCAGATCGCCCGCGGCCTCAAATAAATGGCCTTTGGTCGCCGCATACGCCATTGGGCGCGCCGGGTCGATCTGGCGCGCCGTCTGGCCTATGGCCTGACCTTCGCGTCGGTTCCGGCCATCATCGCCACGGTCTGGGTGATGGGCGGCGGCGGAGCCGGTCCCGCTGGCCCCGATCCCCGCGCCGTGCTGTCGCTGCTGGCCACCGACGGTATCTTGCTGGCCGCGCTGGGGGGCGTTGTTGGGTTCAGGGTTCTGGACGTGCTTCGGGCGCGGCGGCGCGGGGCCTCGGGGTCCAAGCTTCATCTGCGCTTCATCATGCTGTTCGCCCTGGTGGCGGTCACGCCCTCGGTACTGATGAGCGTCGGATCGACCGCCTTTTTCCGTTATGGCGTGGAAAGCTGGTTTTCCGATCGTGTCCGCACCGCGCTTCAGGCTTCGCTGGAAGTGGCGCACGCCTATCTTGAAGAACACAAGCGCATCATCGGCGGCGATGCCCTGGCCATGGCCAATGACATCAACCGCGAAGGTCCCATCCTGCTGCGCTCGCCTCAGCATTTCGCCCAGTTTGTCGGCACCCAGGCGGCCATTCGTGGCCTGACCGAGGCCATTGTCTTCGATACCCGTGGCAATATCCTGGCCCGTTCGGGATTGATTTTCGCGGTCGAGGCCAGCATCGATCAGATTCCCCGTTGGGCCCTGGACAAGGCGCGCAGCGGCGATGTGGTGGTTCTGTCGGGTTCGGGCGAGGACCGGGTCAAGGCCCTGGTCCTGCTTCAGGGGCTGTTCGGCGACACATTTTTGTATGTGGGCCGCTTCGTCGATCCTAAGGTGATCGGCCATATGGCCAAGACATCCGAGGCGGTGGCGCAATATGAGCGCTTGGAAGGGCGTCTGTCGGGTCTGGAACAGGCATTCTCCCTGATCTTCGCCATCGTGGCCTTGCTGCTGGTTCTGACCGCCATCTGGGTCGGTGTCTCCATGGCGGTGAGGCTGGCGACGCCCATCGGGCGGCTGATCGATGCGGCCGAGAAGGTGCGTTCCGGCGATCTCGACACCAGGGTGGCGGAGGATGCCGCCGACGAGATCGGTGTTCTCAGCCGTGCCTTCAACCGCATGACCCATCAGCTTTCCAGCCAGCGTCAGGATCTGGTGGACGCCAACCGCGAACTGGACGAACGCCGCCGCTTCACCGAGACGGTGCTGGCCGGTGTGTCTTCCGGCGTCATCGGCCTGGATTCGGAAGGGCGCATCCATCTTCCCAACCGTTCGGCGGGAGAGCTGATTGGCATCAACCTCGATGAGCAGGTGGGCCACGATATCCGCGAAGTCATCCCGGAATTGGCCGAACCCTTGGACGAGGCGGTCCGCCGTCCCGACAAGCTGATTCAACGCGAGGTGCGTCTGTCCTCGCCCGGCGGCCGCAGCCGAATCCTGCTGGTCCGCGTGGCCGCCGAGCGCCTCGATGCCGAAGTCATCGGCTATGTGGTGACCTTCGACGACATCACCGAGCTGGTCTCGGCCCAGCGTACCGCCGCCTGGGCTGATGTGGCCCGGCGCATCGCCCACGAAATCAAGAACCCGCTGACCCCGATCCAACTTTCTGCAGAGCGGCTAAAACGTAAATATCTCAAGGAGATACAGAGCGATCCTGAGACATACGTCAATCTGGTGGAAACCATCGTCCGCCAAGTTGGCGATATCGGCCGCATGGTCGATGAGTTCTCATCCTTCGCCCGCATGCCCGCGCCGCAGATGAAGCCCGACGATCTCAATGACATCTGCCGTCAGGCCATGTTCATGCAACGCACCGGCAATCCCGATGTGGAGTTCGTCCATCATCTGCCCGAGGGCAAGGTCCCGGTTCTGTGCGACGGCCGCCTGATCGGTCAGGCGCTGACCAATCTGCTGAAGAACGCGGTGGAAGCCATCCAGGGCCGCGAAGACCCCGAGGCGCCACGCGGGCGAATAGAGCTCAGCCTCGCTACCCGCGCCGATCGATGGGTGGTGACGGTACAAGACAACGGCAAGGGCTTGCCCACCGAGAACCGCGAGCGCCTGACCGAGCCCTATGTCACCACGCGGACCAAGGGAACCGGCCTGGGTCTGGCCATCGTCAAGAAGATCATGGAAGACCATGGCGGTGATCTGTATCTTGAGGATGCGCCTGGGGGAGGCGCAAAAATCGGGCTGGTCTTCCCGGCACCCGAGCAGCAGCAAACCCAGGCAACCGGCGAGACCACGGTAACCCATGGCCCATGACATCCTGATCGTCGACGACGAGGCCGATATCCGGGCCTTGATTGCCGGAATCCTTGAAGACGAGGGACACCACACCCGCGAGGCCGCCAATTCGGACGAGGCCCTGGAGGGCATCCGTGCCCGTCGGCCCAATCTGGTCATCCAGGACATCTGGCTGCAAGGTTCGCGCCTGGACGGTCTGGAGGTTCTCGACGCCATCAAGCGCGATCATCCGGAAGTGCCGGTTGTGATGATTTCCGGCCACGGCAATATCGAGACCGCCGTTCAAGCCATCAAGCAGGGCGCCTACGACTTCATCGAGAAGCCGTTCAAGGCCGACCGTCTGCTTCTGGTGGTGGAGCGTGCCGTCGAGGCGGCCCGGTTGCGGCGCGAGAACGAGGAACTGAAATTGCGCTCCGGCTCGGCGGGCGATCTGGTCGGCGCCGCGCTGGGCATCCAGCAGGTCCGCCAGGCGGTGGAAAAGGTGGCGCCCACCAATTCCCGCGTGCTGATCACCGGCCCTGCGGGATCGGGTAAGGAAGTGGTGGCGCGCCAGATTCACGCCCGTTCACGCCGCGCCGACGGCCCCTTCGTGGTTCTCAACTGCGCCGCCATGCATCCCGACCGCATGGAGATGGAGCTGTTCGGCACGGAACACGGCCTGGACGGCCCCGACAGCCCCCGCAAGATCGGCACGTTCGAACAGGCCCATGGCGGCACTCTGCTGCTGGACGAGGTGGCCGACATGCCGCTGGAAACCCAGGGCAAGATCGTCCGGGTCCTGCAAGACCAGATGTTCGAGCGGGTGGGCGGTGGTAAACGGGTCGAGGTGGATGTGCGCGTCATCGCGTCAACCAACCGCGATCTGCAAAGCGAGATGACCGCCGGTCATTTCCGCGAGGACCTGTATTACCGCCTCAACGTGGTGCCGGTGAAGATGCCCGCTCTTCGCGACCGGCGTGAGGATATCCCGGCCCTGGCCCGGTACTTCATGACCCTGGCCGCGGCGGCCGCGGGAGCCCAGCCCCGCATCGTGGGCGAGGACGCCATGGCGGCGCTGCAGGCCTATGATTGGCCGGGCAATGTGCGCCAGCTCAGAAACGTCATGGATTGGCTGCTGATCATGGCGCCCGGCGATGCGCGTGAGCCCATCCGCGCCGATATGCTGCCCGGCGAGATCGGCGCCATCACGCCTGCCGTCTTGCGCTGGGAGAAGTCCAGCGAGATCATGACCCTGCCGCTGCGCGAGGCGAGGGAACTGTTCGAGCGGGAATACCTGCTGGCCCAGGTCAATCGTTTCGCTGGCAACATATCGCGCACCTCGGCCTTCGTGGGCATGGAGCGTTCGGCCCTTCACCGCAAGCTCAAGCTGCTTGGCGTCAACACGGACGAAAAGAAATGAAGGTCATAGTCTGCGGCGCCGGTCAGGTCGGCTTCAACATCGCCCATTATCTGGCGGGCGAGAACAACGACGTCACCATCATCGATCAGCGCCCCGAACTGATCCGCAAGGTCAGCGATACCCTGGATGTCCAGGTGGTGCTGGGCTTCGCCTCCCATCCGGCGGTGCTGGAACAGGCGGGCGCCGGTGATGCAGACATGATCATCGCGGTGACCGCCGCAGACGAGGTCAACATGGTGGCCTGCCAGGTGGCCCATTCGCTGTTCAACGTGCCGACCAAGATCGCCCGCGTGCGCAGCCAGGCCTATCTGGCCCCCATCTGGGCCAATCTGTTCTCGCGCGAGCATCTGCCCATCGATGTCATCATCAGCCCCGAGATCGAGGTGGCCCGCGCCATCGCCAAGCGCCTTCAGGTGCCGGGCGCCATCGACGTGATTCCCCTTGTGGGCGACAAGGTCCGGCTGATCGGCGTGCGCTGCACCGGGCAATGCCCGCTGATCAACACGCCGCTGCGCCAGTTGACCGTGCTGTTTCCCGATCTGGCCATCGTCATCATCGGTATCGTGCGCGACGGCAAGGCCATCGTGCCGACCTCGGAAGACCAGATGCAGGAAGGCGACGAAGTCTATTTCGTCGTCGATACGGAGCATGTGGACCGGGCGTTGACCGCCTTCGGCCGGGAAGATCAGGAAGCGCGCCGCATCGTCATCTTCGGTGGCGGCAATATCGGCCTGTTCCTGGCCCAGCAGTTGGAAGAGGCCCGGCCCGGAACCTCTATCAAGGTCATCGAATCCAACAAGGAACGCGCCGAATTCGTGGCCAAGGCCGTGGGGCATACCGTGGTCATTCATGGCGACGCCCTGGACCCGGAAATTTTGGAAGAGGCCTCGGTGGGCGCCGCCGAGGCGGTGGTGGCCGTCACCAATGACGACGAGACCAACATCCTGTCGGGCCTGCTGGCCAAACGCTATGGCTGCCGCCGGACCATGGCGCTGATCAACAAGACCACCTACAACTCGTTGGTTGCGCCGCTGGGCATCGATGTGGCCGTCAATCCCCGCGCCATCACCGTTTCCAACATCCTCCAGCATGTGCGCCGGGGCCGCATCCACGCCGTCCACTCCCTGCACGAGGGATTCGGCGAATTGATCGAGGCCGATGCCCTGGAAACCTCGTCCCTGGTGGGCAAGCCGCTACGAGAGGTCAAACTGCCCGCGGGCGTTCTGCTGGGCGCGGTGGTCCATGACGGCAAGGTGGTGAGCCCCAGGGGCAGCACGGTCATTCACCCCGGCGACCGCGTCATCTTGTTCGCCACCGCCGATGCGGTGAAAAAAGTCGAAAAGATGTTCTCGGTCCGTCTGGAATATTTCTGATGGCGGAGGCGAGTTTGAGCCGTCCGCGGGCCATCATCTTCGACTGGGACAACACCCTGGTGGATTCCTGGGTCTGTATCCAGGAATCCTACAACATGACCTTTCGCCATTTCGGCATGCCGGAATGGAGTCTGGATGAGACGCGCGGACAGGTGGCGGCCTCCATGCGCGATTCCTTTCCCGCCATGTTCGGCGAGCGCTGGCCCGAGGCCCGCGACGTGTTCACCAAGAGTTTTTCCGATATCCATCTGGATTACCTGAACCCCTTGCCCGGCGCGGGCGAGATGTTGGCCGGGCTGCGTGGCGAAGGCGTGGTGCTGGCGGTGGTCAGCAACAAGCGTGGCGGATTCCTGCGCAAGGAAGCCGAGATCATGGGCTGGGCCGGTCACTTTGTCCGTCTGGTGGGGGCTGACGACGCCGAGGCCGACAAGCCGGCTGCCGCTCCCGTTCATCTCGCCTTGGCGGGAACGGGAATCGAAGCCGGGCCGGATGTGTGGTTCGTGGGCGATTCCCCCATCGACACCCATTGCGCCGTCAATTCGGGATGCACACCTGTGGTCATGCGGCCCGATCCTCCCAGCGAGGGAGAGTTCGTCCATCCGCCCGTGCGCTTTCTATCCGCCTGCATGGACCTCGTCCATCTTGTCCGAGAACTATAGGTTCCCATCTGTCGGAAATGGTGGTAACGACTGAGGGCTCAAACGGGGCGGTGCCTAACCGCATTCCGACAATCAAGATCGGCCAATAAGAACGGATCCCAATCATGTCCGCCGAAAAGTCGCAAAATGTGCAGGATGTGTTCCTCAACTACATCCGCAAGAACAAGACCCCCGTCACCATCTTCCTGGTCAACGGTGTGAAGCTTCAGGGTATCGTCACCTGGTTCGACAACTTCTCGGTGTTGTTGCGTCGTGACGGCCATACCCAGCTTGTCTACAAGCACGCCATCTCGACGGTGATGCCGTCCACCCCCATCTCTCTGTTCGAGCCTCCGATCAAGGAAAACGGCGAAGAATAGGTGGGAGAGTCCGGGTCCACGAAAACGGCGCCCAGCCGCGCCATGGTCGTCCACCCCGCCGTCAAGGGCGGGGAGGGCAACCGTTTGCCCGAAGCCCGTCTGGCCGAGGCCGTAGGGCTGGCCGGTGCCATTGATCTCGATATCGTCGCCGCCGAGGCGGTGAATGTGGCCAAACTGCGCCCCGCCACCCTGATGGGCAAGGGCGCGGTGGAACGCCTTGCCGAATTGGTCGAGGAGCGTGATGTCGCCCTGGCCGTGGTGGATTGCCATCTGTCGCCGGTGCAGCAGCGCAATCTTGAAAAGGCCTGGGGTTGCAAGGTCATCGACCGCACCGGCCTGATTCTCGAGATTTTCGGCGCCCGCGCCCGCACTCGCGAGGGCACGTTGCAGGTGGAACTTGCGGCGCTGTCTTATCAGCGGTCTCGTCTGGTGCGGTCCTGGACCCATCTGGAGCGCCAACGGGGCGGCTTTGGCTTTCTGGGCGGTCCTGGCGAGACTCAGATCGAGGCCGACCGCCGTATGATCGGCGAGCGCATCGTCAAGCTGGAACGCGAGTTGGAGGACGTGAAGCGCACCCGCGATCTGCACCGCAAGGCGCGGCGCAAGGTGCCTTATCCCATCGTCGCCCTGGTGGGCTATACCAATGCCGGTAAATCCACGTTGTTCAATCAGTTGACCCGCGCCGAGGTCCTGGCCAAGGACATGCTATTCGCTACCCTGGACCCCACCATGCGCACCCTGGTTCTGCCATCGGGTCGCAAGATCATCTTGTCAGACACGGTGGGCTTTATCTCCGATTTGCCCCATGAACTGGTCGCCGCCTTCCGCGCCACCCTGGAGGAGGTGCTGGAGGCCGATATCGTGGTCCATGTGCGCGACATCTCCCATCCCGATACCGAAGCCCAATCCGCCGATGTGGATACGGTGCTGAAGGAACTGGGGCTGGCCGAGGTGGTGGATCGCGGTCTGGTGGAGGCGCTCAACAAGATCGACCTGCTGGACGAGGAAAGGCGCCACGAAGTCCTTAATCAGGCGCGGCGGCGCGACGGCGTCATGGCGCTGTCGGCTATCACCGGCCAGGGCGTCGATGAATTGCTGGCCGAACTGGACCGGCGCCTGGGCCATGCCCGCGAGACCATCGATGTGGCCTTGCCCTTGGGCGACGGCGCTTCCATCGCCTGGCTCTACAGCCACGGCGAGGTGGTGGCCCGGCGCGATGACGAGGCCCAGGCCTTCATGCGGGTCAAGCTTGACCCGGCCGACGTCAAACGCTTTCATCAGCGCAAGGCCGAGGGCAGGGGGCACTGATGAATTTCGAGAAAGTGGCCTCCATCATCCGCGAAGCCTCGGCCGAGGAGATCGTGCCGCGCTTCAAGCATCTTTCGGCCGGGCAGATCCGGGAAAAACGGCCGGGCGAACTGGTCACCGAGGCCGATACGGAAGCGGAACGGGTCATGACGGGCCGGCTGCGCGATCTGTTGCCGGGCTCGGCCGTGGTGGGCGAGGAGGCGGTGGCCGCCGATCCCGCCCTTCTCAAGCTGCTGGAGGGCCAAGGTTCCGTCTGGATCATCGATCCGGTGGACGGCACCGCCAATTTCGCCAAGGGCAATGCCCGTTTCGCCGTGATCGTCGCCCTGGTGAGGGACGGCGTGACGGTGGCGGGGTGGATCTTCGATCCTCTGGGCGAACGCATGATCACGGCTGAACTTGGCGGCGGCGCCTGGTCAGGGTCCCAGCGACTTACGGTCCTGCCGGTGGCGCCGCTGGCGGAGCTGACCGGTTCGGTCAAGCGATCTGGCCGCCTGTCGGCCCTGGTGGCCAAGACGGGCCGCAAGGGCAGTGCCGCCCATGATTACCTGGACCTGGTGACGGGCCAGCTTCACTTCGCCCATTACAACCGCCTGATGCCTTGGGATCATGCCGCCGGAGTGCTGATCCACGCCGAAGCGGGTGGCTATGCCGCTCTGACCGATGGCCGCCCCTACCGCCCGAGGGCGGAGGAGGGGTGTCTGCTCCTGGCCCCATCACCGGGCACCTGGACATCGCTTCGGGCGGTGATTGATTAGTTCAGCACATATGGGCCAGCAGGCGCCGCAGAAAGTCCTCGCATTTGGCGACCTGCTCGATGGCGATGAATTCGTCGGGCCGATGGGCCTGGGTGATGCTGCCGGGGCCGATCACCACCGCAGGAATGCCCGCTTGCTGAAACAGTCCGGCCTCGGTGGTGAATGCCACCTTGCTGGTCTGGTTGCTGCCCGATAGTGCGCAAACCAGTTGAACCACCGCGTCCATCTCGTCAAGACCTAAGCCCGGCGTGGAGTTGTGCTCGTCCAGCGTGATGCCGCTGGCCTCGCTGACCGCCAGCATTTCCGGCACCAGATCCTGGGCCCAGCCCCGCACTTCGGCCATCAGGTCCTCGGGGTCGTGGTCGGGCAGATTTCGGATCTCGAATTCGAAAGAGCAGGATTTCGGAACGATGTTCAAAGCCGTGCCGCCCTGCATGGTGCCGGTATGGACCGTGGTATAGGGCGGCTGGTAGCCGTGATCGAAAGGTCCCTGTTCTTTGATGCGGCGCTGCATGGCGCGCAGCCGGGTGACCATTTCGGCGGCGATCTCCACGGCATTGACGCCTTGATGGTTCAGCGCCGAGTGGCATTCGTGGCCCTCCACATGGCAGCGCACGCTTTTCTTGCCCTTGTGGCCGATCACCGCTTTCATATCCGTGGGTTCGCCCACGATGCAAAGGGCGGGACGCACTGCCAGATGGGCTAGGTCGTCAATCAGCCTGCGAACTCCGACGCATCCCACCTCCTCGTCATAGGAGAAAGCGAAATGCACCGGCATCCGCAGCGGCGCGGCGGCGAATTCGGGGGCAAGCGTCAGGCAGATTGCAATGAAACTCTTCATGTCGGCAGTGCCGCGACCGAACAGCTTGCCGTCCATGGGGGTCAAGCGGAAGGGGTCTGTGGTCCAGTCCTGACCATCCACCGGTACGACGTCGGTATGGCCGGAAAGCACTATACCAGGGACATCATTGGGACCAATTGTGGCGAAGATATTGGCCTTGTTTCTGGACTCGTCCCAGGTTCTGCGGATATTAGCCCCGAGAGCGGTAAGGATTTCTTCCGCCAGGTCGATTAACTGTAAATTAGTCTTGTAACTTGTAGTGTCGATGGCGATCAATTTCGCGATCGTTTCGATGCTGGCCGGCAAGGGCATTCGGGAATGTTGGCTCAAGGAACCGTACTCGCTCTGGGACGCTTTCTAGGCTGCTGCCATCATAATGCGCGCCCAAACCCAAAGGCCAGCCCCCCGCTACAAAATATAACCAATATCTTGTGGTTATTACGGATGCGACTCGCTATTCTCCCGCTTGCCGACGGGGGCCGGGGGCGGTGGTTTCGTTGGTGTTCGAGGGAGCGCGGCGTGCAGACTGTGGTGCCACCGTAATGAATGATTCCGCAGCCGGGGCGACGAACGGAGCAGAGGCGCCAGCGTTTAGCATCGCCTCACTGTCGACGTTGAAGAGCAGTCTGTTCGACCTCGCCATGGCGTCGTTATTCCTCAATATCCTTGGCCTGGCGCTTCCCATGGCGCTTTTGCAGGTCTACGACCGTATCCTGCCCAATAAATCGGTGGGCACCATGGTGTTCCTGATGGGCGCCGTGTTTGCCTCCCTGCTGCTGGAATCCACCCTGAATTTCTGCCGTTCGTGGATCACCGGCTGGGTGGGCGCCAAATTCGAGCACAATGCGGGCTGTACGGCGCTGAACCATCTGGTGATGTCGGGTGTGGACGAGTTCGAGAAGGACGGGTCCGGCGCTCATCTGGAGCGCATGAACTCTCTGGCCACGGTGCGTGAATTCTATGCCGGTCAGGCCATGCTGACCCTGCTGGATCTGCCCTTCGCCGTTCTGTATCTCAGTCTGGTGGCCATGATGGGCGGCATCCTGGTCTTTGTTCCCATCACCATCCTGGTTCTGTTCTGCCTGACCGCCATCCTCCTGGGCGGCAAGCTGCGCGGCGCGCTGCAAAAGCGCATGATCGCCGATGACCGGCGCTTCAATTTCATCATCGAGGTGCTGGGCGGCATTCACAGCGTCAAGGCCTTCGCCATGGAGGCGCAGATGGTGCGCCGTTATGAGCGTCTGCAGGAGACCTGCGCCGAGGGCGCCTATCAGGTGGCGCTCAATTCCTCGACCGCCATGGGTGTCTCGTCCTTCTTCTCCCAGGCCACCACGGTCTGCGTCGCCATGTTCGGAGCCCTTGTGGTGCTGAACGGCGAGATGACCACCGGCGGTCTGGCGGCGTGTTCCATGCTGGCCGGTCGCGCCATGGCGCCCATTCAGAAGGCGTTGGGCGTCTGGACCCGGTTCCAGTCATTCATGCTGGCCCGCCACCGGCTGTCCGAGCTGTTCAAGTTGAAGCCCGAATCGGCCAAGAATCTGCCGAAGATGACCTCGCCCAAAGGGGCTTTGGAGTTGAAGGACTGCTCTTTCCGTTATGGCGAGAAGCTGCCCGTGATCATCCATGACGCCTCCATCAATATCCGGGAGGGCGAATGCATCGCCATTTCGGGCGGCAATGGCAGCGGCAAGACCACATTGCTGACCCTGATGCAGGGCGCCATCAAACCCACCAAGGGCGAGGTGCTGGTGGACGGCCAGCCCATGACCATGTTCGAGCCGCAAAGCGTGCGCGATCACATCGCGTTTCTGCCGCAGATGGGCGTGCTGTTCCAGGGGACAATCCTTCAAAACATCACCATGTTCCGCAAGGAATTCGACGATGTGGCGGTGGAGACGGCCGCTTTGCTGGGCCTGGACGAGGTGGTGGCGACCATGGCCTTGGGTTATGACACGCCGGTGGGCGATGGCGCCTATGATTCCCTGCCGCGCGGCATCAAGCAGCGCATCGCCATCGCGCGGGCCCTGGTCAACAATCCGCGCGTCGTGCTGTTCGACGAAGCCAATACGGCTGTGGACACGACCGGCGACAACTTTCTGCGCGTCTGGCTGGAGCGGGCCAAGGGCAAGCGCACCCTGGTCCTGGTCACACCTCGGCCTTCGCTTTCCAAGATGGCCGACCGGGTTTTCGATCTGAAGGAAGGCACTCTGATTCCCAAGGCTCCGCGCGAGGAGCGGCCGCCGATGCCTGAAATGCCTCCGGGCCTGTTGCCCCAGGGAGGCCCGGCATGACCGCCGTCGCCGCCACCAGCCTTGCCCCGGGTTACAAGCCCAATCAGCAGGCAATCGAGCAGTACGAACAGCAACTGGCGCAAAATGCTCTGGGCGGCTTTTCCGCAGCTTCGGATCTTGCCGCATGCCTCTTGCCGCTGCTGAAGGCGCTGGGCTGGAAGGGCGATCCTCGCCATGTGGCAGAATCCCTGCCTCACTTCGCCAATGATCTGGACCTGACCGGTCTGCGCAATGTCATGGCGACCCTGAACTATTCCAGTCGGCCCGAGCGCCTTGAACTGGAGATCATCGATCCCCGGTTGTTGCCCTGCCTGTTCCTGCCCGATACCAGTCATGCCCTGGTGGTCAAGAAGATCGACGAGGACGGCGAGGCCGAAGTTTTCGACAGCTCCCAGGGACTTACCATCAAAGCCGATACCCGCGGAATCGTGGGGACGGCCTATTTCT
This sequence comes from Paramagnetospirillum magnetotacticum MS-1, assembly GCF_000829825.1. Taxonomy (NCBI): domain Bacteria; kingdom Pseudomonadati; phylum Pseudomonadota; class Alphaproteobacteria; order Rhodospirillales; family Magnetospirillaceae; genus Paramagnetospirillum; species Paramagnetospirillum magnetotacticum. The sequence continues at coordinate 354,153 of NZ_JXSL01000027.1, forward strand.
TTACCAATCTGGGTGGAGACGCGGCCGCCGCCAAGCCGGCCAGCTGGTTCAAGAGTGTTCTGGAGCGGTTCCGGCCGCTTTACTGGCAGGCTTTCTTCGTCACCTTCGTACTCAATGTCTTCTCGCTGGGCACGCCGCTGTTCACCATGTCGGTCTATGACAAGGTGATCGGCGCCGAATCCTATTCCATGCTGGTTTCGCTCTCCATCGGCGTGACCATGGCCCTGGTCGCCGACGCCATCCTGCGCGAGGTCCGTGCCCGCATCCTGGCCTTTGTCGGCGCGCGGCTCGACAACATCATGGGCAATAACATCTTCCAGCATATCCTGGCTCTGCCGCCCGGATTTACCGAGCGGGCGACTATCGGCGCCCAGGTGGCCCGCATCAAGGATTTCGAATCCGTGCGCGAGTTCTTCACCGGGCCGCTGGCCACGGTGTTCATGGAACTGCCCTTCGCCATCTTCTATTTCACCGTCATCGCCTTGTTGGGCGGAGTCATCGCCCTGGTGCCGGTGATCGGCACTTTGCTGTTCCTGGTGGGCGGCTGGGCCGTGATGCCCGTGGTGCGCAAGAATGTGGGACTTGCGTCGCGCGCCGGTTCCCGGCGTCAGGAATTCCTGGTGGAAGCACTGGGCAAGATGCGCGCCGTCAAACTGGCCGCCGCCGAACACACCTGGGTCAAGCGCTACCGCGACATGTCGGCCCGTGCCGCCATGGGTGGATTCAAGAACGGCATGTTCGCCGTCGCCATCAGCACCTGCTCTAATATCCTGATCATCTCGTCGGGGTTGGCCACCATCATGGTCGGCGTGCTGGGCGTCATCGACGGCGCCCTGTCCATCGGTGGCCTGATCGCCGCCATGATGCTGGTGTGGCGCGTCCTGTCGCCTTTGCAGACCGGCTTCACCATGTTGCAGCGGGTGGAGCAGGTGAGGGGGTCTATCCGGCAGATCGACGGCTTGATGGGCATCAAGCCCGAGCGCGACCCCAAGGCCATCGTGGCGCCGCTGAAGAATATCAAGGGGCGCGTGGTCTTCTCCCGCGTGTCGTTGCGCTATAACAACGAATCAGACCCGGCCCTGGTCGGCGTTTCTTTCGAAGTGGAGCCGGGCGAGGTGGTGTGCGTCACGGGCCGCAACGGTTCGGGAAAATCCACCATTCTCAAGGTTCTTCTCGGCCTTTATGCCCCCCAGGCTGGCGCCGTGAAGATCGATGCCACCGATATCCGCCAGATCGACCCGATCGAGATGCGGCATATGATTTCCTATACGCCTCAACAATGTAACCTGTTCTTCGGCTCCGTGGCGCAGAACCTGCGCCTGGCCCATCCCACGGCGACCGATGCCGATATCCGTTGGGCCTGTGATCAAGCTGATGTCTGGGAGGAGATCATGAACCTGCCGCGCGGTCTCGAGACCCGCATCGGCGAAGGCGCCTCCGATCATTTGCCCACCAGTTTCGTCCAGAAGCTGTCCCTGGCGCGCGGCTATCTCAAGCGCAGCCCGATCATGCTGTTCGACGAACCGGTCAATGGTCTCGATTTCGAAGGCGACCGCACATTCATGCAGTCCGTCGAGAATTTCCGTGGCCAATCCACTATCTTCATGGTTACCCATCGTCCTAGTCACCTGCGGGTCGCGGACCGCATTCTAGTGTTCGATGGAGGCTATCTGCGTCTTGCCGGTCCAGCCGAAGAGGTTCGGGCCAAAATACCGCCGGATCTGATCTGATATGAGCACGACTCCCAATCCCGGACAGAACCTTGTCAATGTCGCCCAGCCCGACAAGACGCCTTCACTGGCGGCGGCGGGAAAGGCCTTGGTAAAGCTGTCCAACCGCCAGTCCCGCCACCTCGCCCAGGCGCTGGTGCTGGAAGAGAGCGGAACGTCCGGCCTGGTCCGCTTCACCATGCTGCTGGCGAGCGCCACCACGGCCGCGTTCGTGATCTGGGCGGCGTTTACCGATGTTCCTGAAATCGCCACAGCCGAAGGCCAGGTCATCCCTTCGGGCCAAGTCCAGGCGGTCCAGCACCTGGAAGGCGGCATCGTTCAGGAGATCGTTGCCCATGACGGCGATCTGGTGGAAGCGGGCGCGCCCATCGTCAGGCTCAATCCGGCCCAGGCCATTTCCGACCTGGAACAGACCAGGGCGCGTGAAGCGACCCTGTTGATCAAGGCCGAGCGCCTGCGCGCTCTGGCCGAGGAACGTCAGCCCGATTTCAGCCAGATGCCCAAAGGTTATGACCGGCTGATCGCCGACAATATGGCGATCTTCAACAGCCAATCCCAAGCCCGCGACACGTCGCGCTCGGTCATTCTGTCGCAGATGGAGCAGAAGCGGTCCGATCTGCGCCTGCTGGAATCCCAGGAACGCTCGTTGCGCGAGCAGTTGGGGCCGCTGCAGGAAGAAATGACCATGCGCCAGGAACTGGTCGCCAAGGGACTGGTTTCGCGGGTGGTCTTCCTGGATACCAAGCGCGAATTGTCGCGCGTCCAAGGCGAATTGGCTCGTCTGGTCGGCCAGGAAGTGACGGCGCGTGAAGCCTATTCCGAGGTGGAAAACCGCCTGATGGACAATAAGTCGTCGCTGCAAAAGGCCACGATGGATGATCTGGGCACCACGGTGAACGAACTGGCCCAGGTCCAGGAAAGCATCGGCCGCCTTGAAGACAGGGTGGCCCGTTTGGACATCGTGGCCCCGGTGCGCGGTCTGGTGAAGGGCCTGATGGTCAAGAATCAGGGCGCCGTCATCCAGGCGGGCGGTAATGTCTGCGAAGTGGTGCCGGTCGATACCCAGATGAAGGTCGACGCCAAAATCAATACCAAGGATGTGGGCCATCTCAAGATCGGCCAGCCGGTCCGGGTCAAGGTCACCACCTATGACTTCGCCCGTTATGGCGCCGTCGATGGCACACTCAGCAAGATCTCGGCGTCGAGCTTCGCCGACGAAAAGGGAAATCCCTTCTTCAAGGGCGTCATCGATCTCAAGCACAATTATGTGGGCGCCGCCGCTGGTCGTTACGGCATTCAGCCCGGCATGTCGGTGACGGCGGAAATCATCACTGGCGACAAGACGTTGTTGCAATACATGCTCAAGCCGATCTTCACCCAGATCCAGCAGTCGTTCCACGAGCGCTGAGGCGTAAAAATCCGGGCGTCAACCTACGCATTGACGCCCGGACCGCCGACTTTTCTCGCCACGCGGTGGACCCCGCCGATCCCAAGCGCGCCTCGGGTTGTCGGGGGACACGATATCTGGTAGCGTGCGCCCGCGTGGACCTGTGTCCACCCCAAATTCTGGTTGCTCTTTTGAAGCCGATGGGAAGATTTCTTTGACCACGCTCCCTGCGTCGCCGCAATTCGACATCACCCCCGTCACCATCGAAGACGAGATGAAGCGCTCCTACCTCGATTACGCCATGAGCGTGATCGTGAGCCGTGCGCTTCCCGACGTCCGCGACGGGCTGAAGCCGGTCCACCGCCGCATCCTGTTCGCCATGAACGAGGCGGGCTATCACTTCAACAAGCCTTTCCGTAAATCGGCCCGCATCGTCGGCGATGTCATGGGTAAGTATCACCCCCATGGCGATTCGGCCATTTACGACGCCATGGTGCGCATGGCGCAGAACTTTTCCATGCGTCTGCCGCTGGTGGATGGGCAGGGCAATTTCGGCTCCATGGACGGCGATCCGCCTGCAGCCATGCGTTATACCGAGGCCCGGCTCGCCAAGTCGGCCCATTCCCTGCTCGAGGATATCGACAAGGAAACCGTCGACTTTCAGGCCAATTACGACGAATCCACCCATGAACCCATGGTTCTGCCCGCCCGCTATCCCAACCTGCTGGTCAATGGCGCGGGCGGTATCGCGGTGGGTATGGCCACCAATATTCCGCCCCACAATCTGGGCGAGGTGATCGACGCCTGCTGCGCCTATATCGACGACCCTGAGGTGACGGTCGAGCGGCTGATGGAACTGGTTCCCGGTCCCGACTTCCCCACCGGCGGCACCATTTTGGGGCGCGCAGGCATACGCGCCGCCCAGCTGACGGGCCGTGGCTCTGTGGTCATGCGCGGCCGCGTCCATATCGAAGAGGTCCGCAAGGACCGCGAAGCCATTATCGTCACCGAGATTCCCTATCAGGTGAACAAGGCCCGCATGCTCGAGCAGATCGCCGAGCTGGTGCGCGACAAGAAGATCGAGGGCATCTCGGATCTGCGTGACGAGTCGGATCGCGATGGCGTGCGGGTGGTGATCGAGATCAAGCGCGACGCCATTGCCGAGGTGGTGCTGGCCCAGCTTTACCGCTTCACGCCTCTGCAGACCAGTTTCGGCGTCAACTCGCTGGCCCTGAATGGCGGCCGCCCCGAGATGATGACGCTGAGGGACATTATCGTCGCCTTCATCGCCTTCCGCGAGGAAGTGATCACCCGGCGCACCATCTTCGAACTGGGCAAGGCCCGCGACCGCGCCCATGTCTTGGCCGGTCTGGCCATCGCCGTGGCCAATATCGACGAGGTCATCCGCCTGATCCGCGCCGCTCCCGATCCCGGCGAGGCGCGCGAAAGGCTGATGACTCGGGCCTGGCCGGTGGGCGACGTGGAGCCGCTGATCCAGCTGATCGACGAGCCCGGCCGCGCCATCGAGGACGGCTGTTACCGCCTGTCCGAGATTCAGGCCAAGGCCATCCTTGATCTGCGTCTGCACCGCCTGACCGGGCTGGAGCGCGACAAGATCGGCGACGAGCTGCGCGAGATCGGCCATCAGATCGAGGCCTATCTGCTGATTCTGTCGTCGCGTCCCCGGCTGTTCGAGGTGATGCGCGGCGAATTGATGGAAATCCGCGAGCAATTCGCCACGCCGCGCCGCACCACCATCGAGGAAAACGAGTTCGAGGCCGATATCGAGGACCTCATCGCCCGCGAGGACATGGTGGTGACGGTGACCAATACCGGCTACATCAAGCGGGTGCCACTCTCGGCCTATCGCGCCCAGAAGCGCGGCGGCAAGGGCCGCTCGGGCATGAATATCAAGGACGAGGATTTCCTCTCCCAGGTCTTCGTGGTCAACACCCACACGCCGGTTCTGTTCTTCTCATCCACGGGTATCGCCTACAAGCTGAAGGTCTACCGCCTGCCGCTGGGCAATCCCCAGGCCCGCGGCAAGGCCATGGTCAATCTGCTGCCGCTGGACGAGGGCGAGACCATTTCCACCATCATGCCGCTGCCCGAGGATGAGACCAGCTGGGGCGATCTGCATGTGATGTTCGTCACCTCCAAGGGTGATGTGCGGCGTAATCCGCTGTCGGACTTCACCGAGGTGCGCGCCAACGGCAAGATCGCCATGAAGCTGGGCGAGGGCGAGCGCCTGATTTCGGTGCAGACCTGTGCGGCCGAGACCGATGACGTGCTGCTGGCCACCCATCTTGGCAAGGCCATCCGTTTCCCGGTTCACGATGTCCGCGAGTTCAAGAGCCGCGATTCCACCGGCGTGCGTGGCATCCGGCTGGACGGGGAGGACGAGGTCATCTCCATGTCCATCCTGCGCCACACCGACTATGATTCCGAGACCCGCGACGCCTTCCTCAAGGGCGATCTGCCCGCCGAGCAGATGGAAAAGATGGGTGCCGAGCAGCAATTCGTGCTTACCGTCACCGAAAACGGCTTCGGCAAGCGCACCTCGGCCTTCGAATACCGCATCACTGGCCGTGGCGGGTCCGGCATTGCCAATCTGGACATGACGGCCAAGACCGGCACCGTGGTGGCGTCTTTCCCCGTCAACCACGAAGATGACATCATGCTGGTCAGCGACGGCGGCAAGCTGATCCGTATGCCGGTGGATGATATCCGTATTGCCGGTCGCAAGACCCAGGGCGTGACCTTGTTGCGCACCGCCGAGAACGAGCGGGTGGTGTCGGCGGCCAGACTGTGCGATATCGGAAGCAATGGCGATGAGGCCGAAGAGGCCGATGAGGCCGACGAGGGAGTCCTGGATGCAGCCGAGGATATGGCGGGAGGCGAGGATGCCTAAGCGCGTCGGTCTTTATCCCGGGACATTCGATCCCGTGACCAACGGCCACATGGATATCGTCGCCCGTGCCGCACGGGTGGTGGATCATCTGATCGTCGCCGTGGCTGCCAATGCAGGAAAGGGGCCCCTGTTCACCCTGAAAGAGCGGGTGGCCATGGCCGAGTTGGAGATGGCCGAACTGGCCCAATCCATCGGCGCCAGCATCGAGGTTCGATCCTTTGATACCCTGTTGGTGGATTTCACTGCCCAGTGTGGCGCCAATCTGATCGTACGCGGCTTGCGCGCCGTCTCGGACTTCGAATACGAATTCCAGATGGCTGGCATGAATGCGCGGCTGTCGCCCGACATCGAGACCATCTTTCTGATGGCCTCCGAGCGCTGCCAGTTCATCTCGTCTCGTTTCGTCAAGGAAATCGGCCGTCTCGGCGGCGATATTTCCCAATTCGTGAGCCCGCGCGTCAAGGCGCAGCTCGATGAAAAGTTCGGCTTCTCGGCTTAAGGAAGACCCCCGTGGATCTGGAAAACACTCTGTATCTCGACCTGAAGGACGGTCGCGTCGTCATTGAACTGCGCCCCGACCTGGCTCCCAAGCATGTGGCCCGCATCAAGGAACTGGCTCGCGCCAAGTTCTATGACGGCATCAAGTTCCATCGGGTGATCGACGGCTTTATGGCCCAGACCGGTTGCCCCCAGGGCACCGGCACCGGCGGATCGGGCACCAAGCTCAAGGCCGAGTTCAATGCGGGCAAGCATGTGCGCGGCACCTGTTCCATGGCGCGCGCCCAGTCGCCCGACAGCGCCGATTCCCAGTTCTTCATCTGCTTCGACACCCAGTCCTATCTGGATCGCCAGTACACCATCTGGGGCCAGGTGGTCGAAGGCATGGATTTCGTGGATATGATCAAGAAGGGCGCACCGCGTTCAGGGGCTGTGACCGACCCCGATTGCATCATCAGCTTGCGCGTTGCCGCCGATGACGAGGGTTGAGATCATGTTGAAGCGATTGTTGATTGCCGCCGCCACCCTGATCCTGTTCGCCGTTCAGCCAGCGCAGGCCGCCGATCCCGAGAATACCTTGGTGCTGGAACTGGCCACTGGCACGGTGACCGTCGAGTTGCGCCCCGATTTGGCGCCCAAACATGTGGCCCGTGTCAAGGAACTGGTCCGCAAGGGATTTTATGACGGAACGGTGTTCCACCGCGTCATCCCCGGCTTCATGGCCCAGGGCGGTGATCCCACCGGCACCGGTACCGGCGGCTCGGGCGTCAAGCTTCGTGCCGAGTTTACGGGCGAGCCCTTCGTGCGCGGTGTGGTGGGCATGGCCCGCTCGGCCAGCCCCGACAGTGCCGATTCTCAGTTCTTCATCATGTTCGGTTCTGCCCCCAGCCTGGACGGCCGCTATACCGCCATCGGCAGGGTGGTGGAGGGCATGGAAAGCGTGGACCGTATCAAGGCTGGCGATCCGGCCGATAACGGCATCGTTTCCAAGCCCGACAAACTGATCCGCATCCAGGTCTTGGCCGATATCCGGAAATAGGCTGTTCCCGGCATTGACGACAGGCGCTCACCTGCCTATGGTGAGCGCCCTTTTCGGGTCCGTAGCTCAGTTGGTAGAGCAAGCGACTTTTAATCGAGAGGTCCCGGGTTCGAGTCCCGGCGGACCCACCAAATCTCTCAAAGAAAACAAGGCTCTAGCGGTTTCCGCTGGGGCCTTTTTCTTTGCCGCGAGGAGCGGGGCACCAAAGGGGCACCATTTCAGGGCCAGCAAAAAACCCCCACCTCGCGGCAGGGGCTTCTGTGATGCCTGTGTCAGTCGGCGACCAGATCAGTCAGGCGGGCACCCCATACCAGTCAGCCAGCCCGGCGAGATCGACGCCCAGCTTGTCGGCCAGCAGCGCCACCGCGGCGTTGTGCCGCTCGAGGACTGCCTGATCATCCCGGTGGATATAACCGCCTGAGATCGCCAGGACGGCCAGGGCATCATCGGCGCTGCGGATCGGGGCCTGCAATACTGCAGTCTCGGCGGCGGTGACGGATTCCATGTCATCGGTGGCAGTGGCAGCGGCGAGAGCCTGCAGGGCGGTGGTGGTGGTGATATGCATGTCGTCCTCCAGTGTTGATCTGAGGGAATCCTGCCACCGAGGAAATCAGGAGTCAACTACCTTTGCGTGTTGCGTAAATCGCAACTGACACGTTGCGCGTGTCGCAACTGCGGCCTGGGTGGTGATGAAGATCGCCTGGGCCTTGTTCAGGTAGAACTCCTCGGCGGGGCGGCCACCCATATCCGACGAGGTTTTCCGCACCGTGCGGATAACCCCCAACTGCGTCAACGCGGCGGCGTGACGCTTGATCAGGTCACGGATCGTAGCGGGGCGGGCATACTCCAGCGCATCGGCCAGGTCGGTGTCGATCTCAACGGAGAGCCGTGGTTCGTAGCGGCTGATGTCTGCTATGTGTTGGGGATGTCCGCGTCTGGAGGGGCAACTCGCCATTTAACAAACCTCAATCAGATTGAGGTTTCCCGTCATGTCTTAGGCGTTGGACGCCCTGCCGCTATCGCCTCCGAATCCGGCCTCTACAAGCTGATCATGCGATCTCAGGAAATGCAGCGGGGGAGGCGCGGACGCCACCTTCCCCCGCCCCGACGAGGAGCAACCACACGCCGGATCTCATTTAGCCGCGACCAGATCCTCTGGAAACAGCCGTCGATACCAAATTGGCCGAGGCGCCCGCGGGATCTCCATATCGAGACGCCCATTTGATGCCCAGGCATTGAACCGCGCACATGCCGCCCCGCCCGCACAGACCACCCGGAACATGCAGCCTTCACACGGCGCTGGGTCATCATTCACCACGGTTGCCCCGGCGGGGCGCATGTTTCTGTGCGCGGCCATGTCAGTGCTTCTTATGGCTCGGGCCAAAGGCTAATCCGCGGATGAAGTCCAGGGCTCCATCTGGATTCTCATCACCGTTGGACACGTCCCACAGATATTGAATGGTTCCTGCAGGCTGGCCGGTGGGAAGCCCGAACACATATCCGGGCGTCTCGATGGCATGGCGAAGCCAGCGGTCTGATACTTCATGGTCGCTGAGTCCAAGCGCCGCCCCGGCATCCTTGCCAAGGACAAGCAAGCTGTCCAAAGCCTTGCCAACAGGGGACATCTCATAATGCCGACCAGAAATCGCCGCCTTCGCCAGGTCGCGCATGACGGGGATGCCCGCGGGGATCTCGCCCAGGATCGCCTTTGCCGCCCAGTGGCCCCAGGTTTCGTCCTCACCATCGGGGGCGCCTTCACTGACAAGCGCCTCAATGAGGGCAGGGGCGGCCAGATAGAACCATGACCGCGACAGGACCATCGCAAAATCTCTCCTGGCGCCGACCCAGTCACCGCCTTTGACCGCATCGACGCCATGCCCGGCAATCCGAACTGCGTCACGCTGACGATTGTAAACGTGGTTGAAGAACCCATAGAACATGGTGAACAGCTTCTGAGCCTCGCTTCCTCGCTGGATTGCGGCCATATCAGGCGATCCTTGGGCGCCGTGGGCCTTCCGTACCTGTTTATCGGCGGCATAGACGGCATCAGCCTCGCTCAGACCACCGGCAACGGCCTTGCGGTAAGCGGCAAGCCATGTCGGAACCGCGCTCGCCATATCCAGCATCGCGACACCGTAATGACCATAACGAGCCGCGGCGGCCTTCCAGCCTTGCTGGCCGGTCAGATCCCGCAATGCTTCCCGCGTGTCGCGGTCGATCTCATTCATGCGGTGCCGCATCTCACCTGATTTATCCAGAACCATGTCCCAGGTGCGGCGCATCTTCTCCGGGGTTCCGAAAAACTCAGCCGTGGCCTTGCCCATCCAGACCGGCCCGACCTCGCCAATGCTGTTCATCAAGGCGGTGGTGCCATGTTTCAACATCGTCGAGACGCGGAACCCGATTCCGACGATCATCGAATTGATCCGCAATTCATGCAGGAAGCGGTCGAACCAAGCCAGCCCGCGGGCATCGACGTTGCGCTCGTTGGCGATGTGCTGAAGCCAGGGCCTGAACTGCTGGTAAGCCTCTCGGCCTAATGTCCGTTCGATGGCCTCTCGGATCCGATTGTCCTGCATGAATTTATCGGCATCCATGATTGCCTCGCGGAACGCCAGATCATGAATTGCTTGTCCCAGCTTGAATGGAATGCCATCCAGATCAAGATGCAGCGGCGCCGCGTATTCGGTGCGGGAGATGGTGTGACCCTTGGGCGTTGTTGCCCGCTGGTACTGATTCTCAAACAGAGCGTTTGCCGACCGTTCCCGATTCACCTCGGCCTGCCAGGATTTCAGCGGATCGTACATGACCGGGAAATAACCGCCGCGCAGATCCGCCACGCCGTCGACGGTGGAGATCTGGAACCCGCGGGCGTCGACCTTGTCGGGTTCGACACCGGACAGCCGCTTCTGCATTTCGGCAATCCTCGGCCATAGGCTCTCGAACGTGTCCCAGATCCCCTGGACGAAACGCCAGTCGGCCTGGGACAGATGGCGCTCAAGGACGGCCCTGACGTTCTCCTCTGTCCAGTGATAGCCACGCAGCAGCTTGTCGAAATTGCTCTCGTTGCCCAGGTTCAGCGCCACCGCCAGAAGGTCGCGCTTGCGGAAAACAGTTGCCTCACCATCGGCGTTCGGGAGTTCCGGCACCTCATAGCGGCGATCGAGATCCTTGGAGAACTCCTTGCCAAGCCCGGCATGCAATTCTTTCAGGCTGCTGGTGATCTCAATCTGCAGATCGTTCGCCCTGACTTGGGCGTCCTTGATTCGCCGAAATACGATCCGATTGAACACGCCGTTCGGGTTGTTGCTGTCGAGCCAGTCGATGATCTGTTCGGGCTTGGTCAGCATGGCATCGACGCCACGGACTACGCCCGCGACCTTCTCGCCAGCAGTCGGATTGATATTCGTGGACAGAGGGCGCTGTTTCAGACCTGCAAGCTGGTCGATCGCCTCATTCACCAACTCGTCAAAGTCCCGCCGCTCCTTATTGTCCAGCAGGGTCTGTTTCAGGCGCCCAAGGTGGAGAATGTTCCGCAGGGCATCGCCCAGACCGCGCACCTCCTCGACGGTCATATCCTTGTATGACTGGCGCCTTGATTCATTCAGCAGATCAGCCGGAATCGCCACCTCGTTGCCCGCGGCCTCTTGTTCCGCTGCCCAGGCGGCGAGGGCCTTCCGCTTCTCGATGGCCTTGAGCGTCACGCCGCGGCGAAGGTCGAACCGATCAAGCAACCCGTCGATCTGTTCCAGATACGAATCTGCGATCTTCTCGCGGGTGCTGTCCTTGCCAAGCCGCCCTGCAAGATTCACAACGTGGTCGATGTCTTCCGCGGCCTTCTTCGCCTCGGCATACAGCGCATGCTGCAGCAACTGCTTGCGCTTGGCGGTGGCCGCTGCCTCAAAATCACCGGAGGCGAGGGCGCGTTCAGCCTCACGAGCCGACCGCAATTCAGCCGTCGCATACTGCCCCAGGCGGGTGGCATCAGCGACACGCTTGCGCCCGATCATGTCTCTGGCGACTTGCCGCGCAACTTCGCTGGTAGTTTTAGGCCCAACAGCCCAACGCTTGCCCCCATACTCAACAGTCGTGGCGCGGCGGGCGAGGGCCTTCAATTCAGTTTCGATGAATGTTCCCGCCAGATCATTGTGAACGGCTGCCAGGGCCTGTTCGGCTGCGCTGCCGTCTTCCTTTGGGCCAAACCGTTCCTCCATTCGCTGGTCGACCATCTCGCGCACCAACTTGCCGCGGGTGGCGGTGGACTTCAGCGCCGTCAGCATCTCGGATCCGGTCCTGAATCCAGCCAGTTCGGCGACAACATCTGGATGGCTCCCGCCGGTCTTCACCCACAGCGGCGGAACAGTCTTCGGGAGATCCTTCACATCAACGCCCAGGCGCTCGATGTCGGCGCGATCCAGCCGCATATCTTTCATCAGGGCCAACGCCCGGTATTCAGGGCGCTGATCCAGTTCGGCCTCGACCTCGGCCTTCACCTTGCTGGCTTCATCACGCCACCAGCTTTCCCGATGCCGCGCAATCTCGGCCATCTTCTTCTGAACCAATTCGGAGCGGGCGGCGTCACTGGATTCCTGGGCAGCCTTCAGATACGCGCCATGCTCATCGGGCGTCATGCCAACCTTGGCCGCTTCCTCGGCGGTTCGGAACAGCGGACGCTGCCCCGTTCTCGCCCTGGCCGCGTCGATCTCCTCGTCGGACGCCAGCAGGCGGTCCATCACGCCCCTGATTTCGTCGGTCATTTCTACATTCAGCCCGCGGGCCGTCCGATAGATATGACCGAGCCATGCAGCGAAACGAGCGAATATAGACTGCAGCCCGACAGACGGCGCCTTGCCCTCCATCAGGTAATGCTCGAACCCACGCGCCCATGTTTCGTGATGCTGTGCCGCCAGGTCGTCAGTGACGCCAAGCCATGATTTCACCGCCTGCCAGTCATGCCTGATCTGTTCAGGCGCATCGGCGCGGCTGGCATCCAGGCGCAATTCCTCGAGGAACACATGCCCCGACTCATGCAGAAACGTCGACAGGTTCGCCTTCTCGAACAGGCCGACCATCGTCGGGCCAGTGCCGAAACCAGTGGCAGGAAACCTTACGTCGCCCCGGGCGCCTTCACTGCCGTCAGTTCCGCCACGCTTGGGGCTTGATCCGTCGTCAGGCTGGGTGAACCGGCTCCCAGCTTTTCCAACAGTTGCCGCCCCAGATCCATCGCCGCCGACTTGTCCGCCGCCGACGCCTTGTCTGCCTTCCATCTGGTCAGCCGTGCCATTCTTTCGCATCTCCTCAATCGCCCAGGAGGCCGCGGCCTTCTCGGCATCGTTGAATCCGAGTTCACCAGCCGCCCGGTCAATCTCAGCGGGCGAGAACCTGTTCAGTATCTGCAGATCGGTCTGGCGGTACAGTTCCAGCGGATCGACGCCCAACCGCTCACCCCGCACCCGATACCGGGCGCCCCACAGAGCCGCGTCCTTCTCGGCAACATCTCCATGTTGACCGGCGGCAATCAGCTTCTGACGAACGTCATCGGCTACCATGTCAGCCGAGTTGACGCCGCGCCCGGTAGCCTCTGCCGCAGCCAGGGCATCACCGACCATCTGAGGCGCTGAAGCCTTGAAGTCCTCGGCCTCTCGAGGCGTCATCTCATCCGGCGACATCCGTATGTCAGGGATCAGCCCCGCATGGTGATCACTTCCGGCGACCTTGCCGACATACTGCGACATGGGAATCGACACATCGCCGCCCGACTTCAGGCCGTCAGATACCTGAGAGCGGTCAATTCCGAGGTGATCCGCCACCTTCAACGGGTCCATGCCCTGGTTTTGGAAATACTGAATGAACCGTTCGGCGGGGATGTAGACGGCAGAATCAGTCGGCGCCGCATGGTCGGCCCAAGACTGGAAAACGTCTTCGGATCTCGCCCGCAACGTCGACGCCTTGATCGAATCACCAAGCGCCTGGAACTGCTGGGCCTGCAGATCAGCACGGCGAACCCGCGCCAAATCTGAGGTCATTGTTGCCCCCAGAGGAACAGTGTGCAGGGCCGCCATGCCCAGAGCCATGTCAACCGCAGATAACACCATCCGAGACAGGGCCATTTCACGCTGACCAGGGTCATTCATAACAGTGGCAAACTCACCAGATGACGCCATGCGGGCAGCCTGTTCCGCCGCTATGTTGGCGCCCTCGGTGACCAGCCCAAGAACAGCGCCAGTGCCGCCAGACTTCCCAAGGTCAGCCGCGAACTTCCCCACCGCCTGAGCCACAGTCGGACGCGACAACGCCCGCGCAATCGTTTCAGTCGTCATCTGTTCAGCCACAGCGGCAAACGGCGCCGCGCCGACCTTCAGGCCCCAGGTGTTCAGCGCCCCAACAACAATTCCGCCCAGCAGCGCCGCGCCCTGACGCGCAACCTCATCAACTGGCCGACCATCAGCGCCGACCGCCTGACCAATCGCCGAGTACAAATTGCCAGCCGCGACCTTGAACATGTCGCCAAACATTCCGGCGCCAAATCCTGCAGACGTTCCCACAACCATGCCAGCAGGCACCGATACAGGGGCGAGGGGACCGCCAACCGCGCCCAGTGCGCCACCGACAGCCATGCCACCAGCTGCAACAGGGGCCGCACGTTGGGCGCTGTCCCACATGCCGGATACCAACCCAGACACGGTGTTCACAACCCGATAAAACCCGCCGATCCCGCCAACACGATCGGCCAGGGTGCGGTCGATCTCGGTCATCCGCGTCCTGTCGGCATCAGTCGCCGCGCCTGACATCTGGGAATATCCCAGTCGCCCACGTTCGTTGGACAGTGCGGCATCATCCCAGCCGGTCGACACTGCCCGCATCAGCTTTTCAGCCGTACTCAGCCGCTCATAGTCATCCTTCGCAATAATCGCGGACTCGGGGTTCTGGATCAGCCAGTCCTGCAGGCCGGGAGACTGGGCGAGGATGCCGCCAGTCTTCTGGATGGCGAGGCGCTGTTCAAACTCGGATAGGTTCTGCAGGACGGCAGCGCCCGGCAGGCCGAGTTGCTTGCCGATCTCGTCAGCGCGGGCAGCCTTGTCGGCATCGCCCATCTGGGCCACCACGTTGACCACGGCAGCCTGGGATTCGCGGGCCGCTTTGAGTTGTCCGACAATCGGGCCGAGGTCATATTTCTCATTAACCGATGCCTGGGCGGCACGGGCCTGCTTGAACTGGCCCTCGATGTCATCCCACGGTGACTGGGACGCCTCGGTCTGAGGCTGCTGGAACTGCTGTTCGACCTGATCCCAGTCGTTCATCTTACAACCCCTTCCGCTTCAACCCAGCAGCGCGAGCCGCCAGACGCTCAATCACCGCAGGCTGATGCAGGGCGCCCATCTCGGCCAGCCAGGAGCTAACACCGGGATACTTCGCCTCAGCCCGCTCGATCAGGCCCAGCGCCGCCCGCATCTTCCCCTGGGCGCCAGCACCAAGGCCGCGGACCAAGTCCTCCTTGTTGGCGTACCGGCCCGTGGCGATGCTGGCCGCACCAGCCTTCACGATGGCCTCCAACGTCGACGGCCCCATCGACAGCGCACGGGCGACACTCCCGAAATTGTCGACATCGGCAGGCGTCCAGCCATCCGGCGCGGCTCGGTAGTCAAGGCCGAGCAGTTCGTTGCCCTCGGAAGGCATCTCGGAATACGCGGCATCGTCCAGCGTCCAGCCATCGTCATACAGATCACCGCCAGGGGCGTTTTCAGCCGCACTGAGTGTCGTTTCCGCCTCGCTGGTGTCATCGCTCGGATTGTCGGGATACAGGGCCTCAGCGGCGCTCCTGGGACTCGTAAGGAACGATGGAGCCGCCCGGTTGCCAACCGCGCTCGGATACAACGTCTCAGCCGCCGATGCCCCACGCGGAACACTCGGAGCCGGTGCAGCGGATTCAGTGGAGCCGTACAGGCCAGCGGCCAGGGTCGCAGTGTCGGTCATGGTGATGTGATCCCCTTTGCCTTGAGCAGCGCCATCGCGCCCATGAAGTCCATTGAGGCGGGTTTGCCTGCAGCCTGGAACGTCTGCACATCGTCGGTGCTGGCCTCGACCGGCACCCAGAACCTGTCAGGCGGCGGGCCGTCGAAGTCGACCATCTGACCGGCGACGAACCGTCGATCACCGTGGCGGCAGTTTTGGAGGGCGCGATAGACCGGCATGGCTCACCTATCGGATGCTGTTGATGGCGCTGTCGGGCAAGGCCGTCAGCACTGAACCGCCGCGGTATACCGGGTCGGTCACCACTGGCGCGTTGTTGAAGTAGACCAGCAGATCCGCCGGAACCTCGGCAGCGTCATACGTCTGACCCTCGCGGAAGAAATGGCAGCCGGTGCTGTCCCAGCAGGACCGCCAGCATGTTAGGGTGGTCATGACGTCACCTCGCGGTCGGCATAGATCATCGGCTCGAGCGCGGCGAAATCAGCGACCGGCGGCGGCAGTTCATGCGGCTCCTGTCCGACGAACGGAACGAAGTACCGCCGACGATCCGCCGGAACCTCTCCCGGCTCGATGACCTGGCCGCGGCGCACCAGTCGCGGAGGGGCACCGGTCACCGGGATCTGAACGCTGTCGGTCGCGATCAGCACGTCGATCACTCCGCAGCAGCGGGAAGGACACCGTCCTGGCGCAGGCGCTGGGCGATGCGGTGGCCGTGACGCTCGAGCATGAGATCCAGATCCGCGCCGATCAGCGGAACCGGGTTCGGCGTCACGTTTACGTCGACGCGATATTCGTTGAACTCGGCGCGCAGGGCATGGGTCACGGTGTCCCAGTCGATCCACGGGTCATCGAAGCCCCCCGATGCGATGGCGGTCTTGCGGGCCTCGGAGATCGTGCCGCGCAGCTTGTCAGCGAGGCCATAGACCTTGCCCACCGCGGCGTCGAGTTCAGCAGCCTGCTTGCGGGCCAGGGCGACGATGTCGGCATGACGGTGGCCTGCATCAACCTTGGCTTGACGGACGGAAGCCTGGGCCTCCTCGGACTCCAATTCCCGCGACTTCTCGATGGCGGCGTTCAGGCCGATGATGCGGTCCTCGAGGTCGGAGATGGTCGCCTTCAGCGACTTGGCCTTGTCCGCGGCCTCGGCATCGCCCGTGACAGCGGCAAGGTTGGCCGTCGACCATTCCGCCTTGGTCTGGCGCAGTTCGTGGGCGAGGGCGTTACGACGTTCGGTGAGTTCGGTGCTGTTCATAATGGTGAGCCTTTCGATGGTGCTGGGTTGGTTCAAACTGATGTGTAATCGAATGATCTGATCCTTGATCTGCAAGGAATACCGACATTCATGCGGTTGCCGATTTTAACGGGGCACCAACAGGGCACCGCATACGACTGTTTCACGGCCATCATTCACCTCCCCAAGGATCAATCGGCGTCACCTCGCGAGGTGGCGTCGACCGCAGGACGGGTTGCTGTGGCTCCGCTCCGATGAGGGGGCCTTCAGTCCATTCGGCAGGGGTGGGCGAGGGCAGGGGCGGCAGAACGTCGGGCAGGGGCCTGAACGCAGGCATGCCGGTATTGACGGCTATCGGCAGGGGGATTCCGTCATCGTCGGTGACCGTGATTGAAATCGGGTCGATTCCACGCGCCGCCATGTCGGTCAGTGCCGCCTTGGCCTCGGCCATTCGTTCCTCGACAAGCTTCCCGATGTCACCTTGGTTCACCGAGGCCGCGAGGGCATGCAGTTGTACCGTTTCGGATTTCAACGCTGCCTTGGCGGCATCAATTCGCATATCCAAGGGGAGCGTCGGACAGCGATACACGCTCACCAGAAGGCCATGCGCGGTCAGGTTCTCGGCTTCCGCGCCCATAACCTCGGCCAGACGCTTTGCCGCTTCCTCGGCAGCCTGACGGGCGGCGACGGTGGCCTTGTTCGGCACACCAGCAACCCGCCCACCTGTCTTTGGCAATCCTTTTGGCCTCGGCATCGTTATCTACCGTTTCTGTAACACGGTATTATGATACCGCAATCGGGCGGTGGTCGTCTCCACAATTCGTGCGAACTACGCCCAGCACAGCCTTGTTTTCACACGATGTTGCGCCAAATGCAGCATCGAGGATGATGCCGACATCGTAGCCTGCAGATGGAGTGACCCAATGGGCGCCGGGTTCCGTCTGGCAGTGTGCTGGGTGGATGCCTCGGAGTTGCCGCCACTCCGATCTGGAAAGCCCGGATGTTTCCACACCACCTTCCTCACCGATCTCGCACTCCCCACACCCCACCCCCACCTCCCCTAAAGGGGGGTGGGGAAAGTGGGGAAGTGGGGGTAGATGCTTTTTCACCCCCACCTTACCCACACTTTACCCCCACTTTTCCCACACCTTGTTTTCAGCCCAAGGGGAACTCGTCGTCCGCCACATTGGTGGCAGCCACCTCTGCCGCGGTGACCCATTTGCCGACAGCAATGACCGGCGTCGGACGGCCCTTCTTGTTCATGATCTCATCGGCGATCAACGCGCCGTTGTTGATCCACGTCTTGATCAGGGATTTGAGCCGGTTCTTGTCATGGGGTTTGGCGGGATCAAGGCCGACGATGTGGCCGATGTGCTGGCCGACCCAGTCTGTAGCCTGGACATTCTGGCGATAGTCCTTGCCGTCGATGGCCTTCTGAACGGCCAGAAGATGCCGGGGCGTGATGCCGTCAAACGGATCAGGTTTATCCCACTGGACGACGACGCCCACATTGTCGCCGTTGTCTAACTGGACGCTCTCCATCCTGAACCAGTTCTCGCTGTCGGTGGCGGCGGCAAGATTGTTCTTGTCGTCGGACACCTTGAAATGGCCCTTGTTGCTGGTGAGGCCGCACTGCAGGGCTTCTTCTTTAGCCATTCGGTTCAGCACTCGTACCGACCTGGCCGCAGCCACCAAAGACACGGCACCGCGGGCGCTCTCGGCGGTGGCCTCGATCCCATGGGGGAGTTTGCGGAGATGGTGAACTAATTCGATGGCGCAGCCGGTGCGGTCGGCAATGGCTCCCCACTTCTTAGCAACGGCATCAATGGCCCCGTTGTCGTTCTCGGACACCTGATGGCTGGAAACGAACGGGTCGACGATCAGCACGTCGATCTCGCGGGCCAGGATCTCAGCCTGCAGGGCATCAATCACAGGGTCGAGGATCTCGATTCCGTTGTGTCCCTGGCGGGCGATGCACAGGCTCTGGTCACGGCCACTGTCGACAAACAGACGACCTTCGATGTCAGTCGAATGGATTTGGTACTGGATGGCCGTTGCGGTAATCCGGCGTTGGAGTTCATCAATCGGATCTTCGAGGTTCCAGATCCAGACGCGGAGCGGTCGCCCGGCATAGACCGGGGTTCCCACCAGATTGCGGTTTGCACTCATTGCCAGGGCGTCTGCAATGAGGAGAGACGACTTGCCGGTGGCGCCGGGGGCCACCGTCAGCGAGACATACCCACGGATCAGGTGGTGACCATAGAGCCACTTGCGCGGGGGGATGTTGGCGGGTTCGATCCAGACGAACGGGGTTGCCCTAATAGCTGACTGCTGAGACGTGGCAGGGAAGGCGGCAACCGTATCACGCGGGGTCATTGCACACCGCCTTCCGCAGGCAACGACAGCAGATAGCAGCGGGTCAGGGGGATCCTGACTTCACGGTCGAAGATTTCGGGCGGGATCTGGGACTCGAGGCGCTCGAGCATCAGCCCGAACACGTCGTCGGCCCAGCCTTCCTGGTAGATCCACCAGGGCCAAGCGGAAACACGTTTCCAGATCGTGGCATGTTGAGCCAGGGCGACAACGTCGACGACGGCAGCGGCCAGCTTGGGGAGGTGATCGATCATGGCTGCTGCCCTCCACCAACCGGCACCAGCAGCTTGCGGCGAAGCATGGCGACGGCGTCCAATTCCCTCTGGGTGCTGACAGCACGGCCATAGCGTTGGCTGGACGTGACGGATTGGCCCAGCAGCGCCTCATGTTCAGTCCAGGCATCAATCACGCCTTGGTGAAACTCGATGGCAATGCGGATCGCTATTCCTCGAATTTCTTGAGGAAACAGTTCGATCGAATCAACGCGATCAAGCAGGAACATATGTTGGGACAGCCGGTGAAGAGCTTGCGGCCAAAGACCGATTTCATCTTCAGGCAGAACTCGCCCCACTTCAGCGGCCAGCCGATTGACAGCTTGGGCTTCATATTCGTCGCAATTGTTGGGGATGATCCTGCCAATGTTGTGATGACCGATGATCCAAGTTCCAGCCTCGTCCTGATAGGTATAGGTGCCTTCATTCTCCTCAATGGTTTCCCAGCTTATGATCATGCCTTCGGCCTTGATCAGAACCCGATCACCGCTTCGCAGGAAGGGGATGAACGCCTTGATGTAATCATTCATGGCTAGATCTCCTCCTCGCCATCAGGGGCGGCCTTACTGTCCGCTTGGATTTCCTGAATCATCGCGCGGAGATACCTGTAATAGCCAAATGAGTTACGAACTCTGGCTAAAAATTCATGCTTGTCAGCGATGGGGTGCAGTCGTCTTTTTCTAGCCGAAGTGGGCAGCCACAATTCGTCAGAATCAGGGATCGTCTCGGGATCGGGGCGAGGCGCTTTCAGGAATTCATCAATGGCGAGAAGCTCTTTAAACTCTGCCAGCAACCAAGCCCGGTCATACCGGCTCAGATGGCCTTTTTCATAAAGCGCATCCATCATCCTGGCGGCTTTCTCACCGAGTGCCGAGCACATCGGTTCGCGCCAGTCACCGCCAATCGTCGGCGGGAATTTGGGACCGTATTTTGTGGGCATATTTTTTATCCTTACTCGATGTGTTAGGGGATCGAGTTGCGGAAACCTTGAATGCCCGGGTTGTTGAACCTGTCGGCCTGCGATGCTATGTTGGTGCTGTTCCGCAGTACCAACCAGTTTCGCAGCGCCTCGGCCAACGCCGGGGCGTTTTGCTTTAGGCTGCCTTGGAACGGCGGCGCAGTTTGGAGAAGTCAGTCTCTTGGCTGATGAGCCAGGACAGCAGCGCCGACTTTCGGTAGACGATGCGGCGTCCAACGGAAATGCGGGCCGGACCCTTACGATCCATCGCCCAGTGGCGAAGGGTCGAGATGGTCTTGCCGAGAATGCTGGCGGCCTCGGATTCCGTGATGAAATCGGGGTCGAGAGCGGTAACGTCAATGCCCATGTTGGCCTCCATTGCTTGGGCGTAACTCATGCAATGGATGATGCGGCATGGTGCTGCCTGTTAAAAAAATGAAACTTTTTCATAACAGTTGAAAAAATTAGTCACGGCCATAATTTTCATCTTCATATATTGAGTATCCATCATCTAGGGAAACTGATTTGATTTGATCAAGCGTTATTAGCGTTACGTTATCTTCCCAGTCTTTCTTAGCCAAGTAGTATAGCCTTTTCAGCACGCTAAATGACCTACCGTCTATTTCCGATAAGCGCTTGATGGCATCGTTTATTGATGCTGATTTTCGCGTCCTCATGTAGATGCTGAGTCCGTCACTGTGTTCCTTCGGTCGCCCCCTTGGCGCCCTAAATTCCGGCGCGTAATCAAGTGCAAGAGCCTTTGCGAGCGTTTCCCAGTCGGGGGATGTCGGCTCAATCCCGTACCTTTCAAAAATTGACAGCCATTTGTTATCCATTCCGCCCTCCCTTCAACTGCGTCACCTCGGCACTGCGACCGGAAGCCAAGCCGTCCAGCAACGAGCCGACACGGTTGGTAGCCTCTCGCAACGGGTCATCGAACAGGTGGGCATAGCGGGCCGTTGTCTGGGTCTGGGTATGGCCGAGAAGCTGGCCGATGATCGGCAATGACAGGCCGCTGGACGCCAGGATCGACGCATAGGAATGCCGCAGATCGTGGACATTCACGTCGGTGATGCCTGCCGGGAGTTCGACGCCCTTTATTTGTGCCCAGGCCACGACCTTGCGGTGCTCGGGCAAGTCATCAATCGTCAGTTCCGCCACCAGCTTGCCCGCGGTGGTTTCTGGCTTCGACGCCCACAGCGAGACGGTGGCCCGCTCTCGGATCATCTCCCAGTACTTCTTCGGGCTGGTGATATGGTCCTTGCCCCGGCCAGGGAACAGAAACTTGCTCGGCTCCTCGTTGGCCTTCTTGGCCTCGGCGTCGGCTTTGGCCTTCATGTCGACCAGCAGGGCGAGGGCGGGGGCCGACAACGGAACCCGGTGGGTCTTCTTCTGCTTGGTGTGGCTGCTGGGCTTGATCCAGACGCCGGTTTCCAAGTCCACTTGATCCCAGGTGGCCGACATCGTTTCACCGCGTCTGGCGCCGGTCAGCAGTAGAAACCGGATCAGGTTGGCGCAGTGGCGGCTGGCCGCGACGGTGTGCTTGTTCATCGCGTCCAACAGGTGCGAGATCTCCTCAGTCGACAGATAGCGTTCGCGCTTGTTTTCTGGGTTGCGCTCGATGCCCTTGGCCGGGTTGTCGGGTCGGTATCCCCATTTGATTGCCAGGGCAAACATCTTGGACAGCAGGGCGATTTCGCGGTTGGCCTGGGTCGGAGCGTCCTGGCTCCGGTCGCGGTGATAGATCTCGACCTGACGGTGGGTGATGTCGGCAACCTTCTGCCCTCCGAACCGGCGCAGGATGTGACGATCCAGCGTCTGGCGGTCATGCTCGCCGGTGCGTTTTTTCGGGGCGTGATCGCGCAGATACTCGTCGGCCAGATCCTTGAAGGTGGGGGCCTGTCGCTCATCCTGGCGCTCTGCCATTGGATCTTCGCCGCGGTCGATGTCTTTCCGCAGCTTGATGGCTTCGGCCCTCGCAGCGGATGCCGACCAAGTCGGATAGTCCCCGATCTTGAACCGCTTCTTTGACCGCGACGACCAGTAGGACAGGATGAACGACTTCGCGCCGGTCGATGTCACACGGACACCGAACCCCGGGATTTCAGTGTCCCATACCGTGATCCGCTTGCCCTCATCGGGGAGCGTAATGGCTTCGATTGCCTTCTTGTCCAGCCACACCTTGTCGACCATGAAATCCTCCGGGGCACCAACGGGGCACCAGATCAATCTACATCATGGCGGCATCCAATTGCATCGAAAATCAACTGGTCTGCTCTGAAACGCCTGCATTTCATGGGGATTTGCTTTGATAGGTTTGGTGCCCCGTGTGTTTCTGCGGCTCTCCGGGCATGCCAAAATCAGACTTTTAATCGAGAGGTCCCGGGTTCGAGTCCCGGCGGACCCACCAAGACCTCGAAAGCCCGCCGGTTCTGCCGGCGGGCTTTTCTATGTGCTGGCGCTGGTCCAGTCGAAGCTTTCGCGGGTCGGTTCCGGCGCGGCATCGGCCACCGATTGGCCAATACTGCGCCGCTCGGCCCCCTGTCGCCGCTCGCCATTGGTGCGGCGCTCAGCGAAGGCAGTGTGGCCGCAGGCCTTGCAGATCAGCAATATTCCGTTTTCGGCGCCATGACGCTCCACATCGGAGCCGCAGACGGAGCAGGTGGTCAGTGACGGCCCCGGACCGTCCAGGACCTCGCCAAGCTGCTGGGCCATGTCTTCCAGGCCTTGTTCGATATTGGATTCCCTGCGTTCGACTCCGTGCAGTTCGTCCACCATTTCGCGGATGGCAAGCAGGGCGGCGTGCGTCTCTTGGTGCATGGACTGCATTTCGTCCCGCAGCGAGCGAAGCTCTGCCAAGATCATGGTCGACTCTGCGGAGATGGGCATGATGTCAGTCACAGCATCCTCCTGGAGTACTTATTTCTGATTATACTCTTGATCGGAGATGCATGGCATCGTGGACACTGCCTAGAAGTCTGAATGGGTTAATCGGTTTTTTACGCATGGAATGCTAGGATTTTATTGTAATTAAACGCCGTCATATTGGCGGAGGCCGTGATGATTCCGCGTTTTCTTCTTGCCGCAGTGACGGCCCGTCTGGCCGGAGAGGGCTATTCGGTCCTGACGGCGCCTCCCAGCCTGATAAAGGCCCTGGTGGATCAGCTTGCAGCGGATCGGCAAAGCGGCAACCCACAGGCAAACTGATCCCAGGCACAGCAGCATCTTGACAAGACAATTACGGCATTGCACCGTCAACCCAAGTGTTGACGAGGGGGCTATGGACCTTTTCGATTTAATGAGCCAGGGACGGGAGGACAAAGCCCTCGACCGTCTGGAAGGCATGCTGGCCCTTTACGACTCCGAGACGGAAGCCGAGCAAGACGAGGCGCTGGACCGCGCACGGGCCTTTTGCGATCTGGAATGGGGCTCTTATCCCGCGGGGCTTGAAGTTCTAGCGCGGCGCTGGGCGACCCGCAACGGTGATGGCGCCGAAGCCGCCATGCAGGCACTGCGTCTGCATGAGGAAGGAGCCAAACCCGGAGCCATCATTCGCGCGGCGCGCCTGCGCCGCTTGCGCGAACTGACCCGTACCGACGAACGCGCGGCCTTGATCGCAAGTTTCGGCAGCGTGGAGGCGGTTCTGCGCCCCACGGCCTTCGAGTCCGTCTTCATCGCCGCCGCAGAGTCCTGTGACTCTCCTTCAGGGATGGAGGCTGCCGTGGCGGCCTGTCATCCTATGCCATCCACGGTGGAGGCCGCGCGCTCCGAGAGCCTGCGCTGGGGGGCACGCCTGCGGCAGATGGAGTTGGTTTCCGATCCCGACGCCTTGCCACCGGTTCTGCCGCCGCCCTGCGCAACCCGTTACCGGCTGGTCGAGGCGGCTTGGCGCAAGGATCTGCCCGCCGCGACCATCGCCGATTACTCCGCCCGTCTTGAATACTGGGCGGAGCGGGGCGGGGAGGATCTCAGCGGCTATGCCATCCTGGCCCGTGATTTCGAGGTGTTGGCCAAGGGCTTGAGTGCACGGGCGCCCGGACAATCCACCAAGGACCGGGCGAAAAGCCTGAGGCAGGCCAATCCCGACTGGTCGCTGGCCCGTATCGGCAAGGAACTGGGGATTTCCCGCCAGGCCGTGCACAAGCACCTTAAGACCTTGGGCAATTAGCCGATTGGCGGCATGGGGAACGGTCTGTATGGTTTCCCGTCACTTTTTCGTCACGGGGTTCTGACATGCGCCGAATCGTCGTTGCCGTCGCCGCTCTATTCATGGCCGTGCCTGCCCAGGCCCAGTTGATGGATGTGTTGACCGCGCCCAAGACCTTGATTGATCGGGCCATCGAAGCGCGCTCGGCCTCGGATATCGCCAAGGACAATCTGATCGTCGCCAAGGTCAACGGTTATATGGGCAAGCACGCGACCATCAAGGCCTCCACCGAGATCTACGAGCAGCGCCTGCTGATCACCGGCCTGTTCGATGACAAGGCCACCTATGACGAATTCCAGAAGGATGTGCGCGGTGTCGAGGGCGTGCGCAAGCTTTACTGGCATGTGACCTATCTGCCCAAGGACGATCCCAAGCGCAAGACGCTGCCCAGTTGGGCCGATACCGTGGAGATGGGCGTCAAGGCGCAAGCCCGGTTGATCGGCACCAAGGGCGTTGCGGACGTCAACTTCCGCACCACCGTGGATTCCTATGGCACAGTCTATGTGATCGGCCGCGCCCGCTCGCAAGAGGAGGCCAACAAGGCCGTCGCCCGCCTCAAGGAAGGCGAGGGGATTCGCAAGGTGGTCAATTACATCGATGTCAGGCCGTAAGCGATGAGCGCAACCTCCGGGAAGAAGGGATTGCCCCGACACGTCATCGGCGCCGCCTGGACTGCTTGCGGGTTCGTCGGCGGCATTGCCCTGCTGCTGGTCCTGCCCAGCTATTTCGGTGTTCCACCCAAATTGGCCGGGCTGATCAGCATGGTGGTTTGGCTGGCCTCCACCTGGGTGTTCTGGAGCGGTGGCGAGGCTCCGCCGCCCAAGGCCGAGGGGTGACCAGAATGAAGGAACACGCCTGGACCAAGGCCATGCCGGGCGTCTTCGTGATGCTGTGGAGTACCGGCTTTATCGGCGCCAAATACGGCCTTCCCTATGCCGAGCCTTTCACCTTCCTGGTGATGCGATTCATCATCGTCATCGCCCTGCTGGGCGTTGTGGTTGGGATATTCCGCGCAAAGTTTCCCTCCGACCCGAAATTGTGGCTGCATCTGGCCGTGTCCGGCCTGCTGGTGCACGCCGTTTACCTGGGCGGTGTCTTCGCCGCCATCCGCCTGGGCGTTCCTTCCGGGCTCACGGCCCTGGTGGCGGGGCTTCAACCCTTGCTGACCGCCGCCGTGGTGGGGCCATTGCTGGGCGAGAAGGTCGGGCCGCGCCAGTGGGGTGGTCTTGCCCTTGGCCTGATTGGTGTCGCCATGGTGTTGTCCACCCGGTTGACGGGAGTGCGTTTCGACGGATTCGGCTGGGACGGCATGGCCTTCGCCGTGGCGGCTTTGCTGGCTATCACTTGCGGCACGCTGTATCAGAAGCGCTACTGCACCGGCATGGATCTGCGTACCGGAACCCTGATTCAGTATTTGGCCGCCCTGGCGGTGGTCGGGCCCGCTGCGCTGGCCACCGAAACCATGGTGGTTCAGTGGACATTGCCCTTCGTCCTGGCTCTGGGCTGGCTGGTCCTGGTGTTGTCGCTGGGAGCGATCAGCCTGCTGATGACCCTGATCCGGTTGGGCGAGGCGGCCAAAGTGGCCAGCTTCTTCTATCTGGTGCCGCCGATGACGGCCCTGCTGGCCTGGGCCCTGTTCGACGAGGTCCTGACCCCGCTTGCCCTGGGCGGCATGGTGGCCACCGCCTTGGGCGTGGCCCTGGTGGTCAGGAAGTAGGGCCGAGACTTTATTAAGACCGGTGGACGGCGAAGGCGGCCGAGGCCTGGCAGACCGGCATCATCTCGATGCGGTTGATATTGACATGAGCGGGCAGGGAGGCCGCCCAGTAGACGGACTCGGCGATATCCTCGGCACTCAACGGCTGGGTGCCTTCATAGACCTTGGCGGCCTTTTCGGCGTCTCCGTGGAAGCGCACCTGGGAAAACTCGCTGCCGCCGCACATGCCGGGCTCGATATTGGTGACCCGCACCTTGGTCTTGACCAGATCGGCGATGAGATTGAGCGAGAACTGGGACACCGCCGCCTTGGTGGCGCCATACATATTGCCGCCCGGATAGGGATAGGTCCCGGCCACCGAGCTGATATTGATCACATGGCCGCGATCGCGCTCCACCATGCCGGGCAGGATGGCCCGCGTCATATACATCAATCCCTTGAGATTGGTATCGATCATGGTCTCCCAGTCATCCAGATCGGCGGCCTGGGCTGGCTCAAGCCCCAGGGCCAAACCGGCGTTATTGACCAGGACGTCCACGTTCCAGGGCAGAGACGCGGTGAAATCCGCCACGGCGGCGCGGTCGCGCACGTCCAGGGGGGCGGCATGGCAAGGCGTGCCGCCCAGTTCCGCCTTAAGCGCTTCCAGGCGCTCGCTCCTGCGCCCGCAAATCACCAGATTAGCGCCTTCGGCCGCGAAACGGCGGGCGATGGCGGCGCCGAAGCCGGCGGTGGCGCCGGTGACCAGAACGGTGCGGTTCTTCCACATTCTAACGAAGCTCCGAGGCACGGGGGGCGAGGGGACGTTCGGTATCCACGTCGCGGATCATCACCAGTTCCGGCATGGCCGACAGGGCATTCTCGATCTTCCAGATATAGACCTTGGACGTGCCGAAGGGTTTGACCTGGGTGGCGTTGTGTTTCACCACATTGCCGTCGGTGGTGATGCGGAACTCGCCCTCCATGTTGAGGCCCAGTTCGGCCAAAATCTGGGCGTCCGAGGGCTTCATGGCATTGGCTTTGACCACAATGGCGCCGTTCTCCATGGACCGCAGCGAGATCATCCTGGCGTCACGGCGAATCAATGAGGTCAGCTGGACCTTTTCCAGCCTGCCGACCCGTTCATATTCCACGGAGAACCGGCCCTTGCCCTTGGCCTCGATCTTGCGAAAGGCGATGTCGCGCGACAGATCGCGGCGAACGTTTTCTTGTCGCTCGGCCTCTTCCTCGGGCTTGATCTTGTTCTTGCGGTAATCGTCGAGCATGGGGGCGAACATCAGATCGCCCTTATAGGTCAGCGAATAATCGCCGTACCGGGACAGGCGCAGCTCGCTCTTGAACTTGTCGGGGATATAGCACGACGACAGCAGCAGCAAAGCCGCCAGCACGCCGATCCGTTTCAGCCAGTCACCCGCCACCATGTCCTCCGGACTTCTCCAAGGTTTTGGCAGCCTGCCACAGTGCCTCCATCTCGTCGAGGGTGGCGGTATCGGGCGAACGCCCCGAAGCCTTCAATTCAGCCTCGATATGGCGAAAACGGCGTTCGAACTTGGCATTGGCGCGTTTTAGGGCCCGTTCGGGATCGATGGCCAGCTTGCGGGCCAGATTGACGCAGACGAACAGCACGTCGCCCATTTCGTCTTCCAGGCGGTCGAAAGGGGCCTGCGAGCGGATTTCCTCGGCGATTTCTTCGGCTTCTTCGGCCAGCTTGTCCAAGATGGTCTCGGGACGATCCCAGTCGAAGCCCACGCGGGCGGCTCGGTTTTGCAGTTTCAGGGCGCGAGTCATGGGGGGCAGGGTGCGGGCCACCCCATCCAGAATGCCCGGCTCGGCGCCTTGGGCCTTGGCGGCGCGCTCGCTGGCCTTGGTTTCCTCCCAGGCTTCCACCTGACCGGCGCTGTCGCGGCCGTCATTCTCCACGAAGACATGGGGATGGCGGCGGATCATCTTGTCTGCGATGGCCGAAGCGATGGCGTCGAAGTCGAAGTCGCCGTTCTCCTTGGCCATCTGGGCGTAGAACACCACCTGGAACAGCAGGTCGCCCAGTTCGTCCTTCAATTGGGGCATGTCGCCGTGTTCGATGGCCTCGGCCACCTCATAGGCTTCCTCGATGGTGTAGGGAGCGATGGTAGAGAAGGTCTGTTCCAGATCCCAGGGGCAGCCACCCTCAGGCGAGCGCAGGCGGGCCATGATGCCCAGCAATCGGTCGATAGGCTTGTCGCTCATGCTTCAGGCCTTGGCCTCGGCGGCGAAATCGGCGCCCTTGTCCCAGGGATCATCGGTCATCAGCAGCGGGCAATGCACGCGGTAGGTCTCGGTGATCTCATCAAAAGGGACGTCCCAGAAGCTGCCATGCTGGGCCACATATTCCATGTGACGTCGGTCCTGCTTGTCGAAGGGGTGGAAGACAGAGTCGTTTTTTCCATCCCATTCAAGGGGATGGACGCCGAACTTCTCGCATAGAGCCAGGTTGAAGGCGGGGGTGGCCTTGACCCATTGATTCTCGGCCATGATCTCGGCGAAGGCGTGCCAGCGGAACACATCGCCGCCGTTCTTCTCCAGTAATTTTGGCGTCGCCAAGTGATTGCGAACATCGGCAAAGCCGATGCGGGCGGGAATGCCGACAGCCCTGGCGCAGGCGGTCAGCAAGGCCGCCTTGGGGATGCAAAAGCCGCTGCCCTTAGCCAACACATGGGCGGCGGAATAGGTTTCCTGCGCGTTGAATCGCACATAGGGGGCGTAGATCACCGTATCGCGCACCGCATAATAGAGGCGAATGGCGGCGTCCAACCGATCACTCGCACCAGAGGCGGCGTTTTGGGCAAAGGCGATAATGGCGGGATCGTCGCTTTGAATGAATTTTGCAGGCTGCAAGGCGCGCGGATCGATGCTGGTCATGGGGGTTCCGTACTGGTGGGGCGCACCAGCATAAAGCTATTCCTTGGCCGGGGGAACGCTGCAGCACTGATGGACGATGGAGTTCTGGTCGCGGCGGTTCTCATCCTTGAACGCCAACCAAAGGCGACGCAGCCGAGCGAAGAGGCCTGTGGAAAGATTCACGCCATTGGCCGCCAGCCAGCGCTCCATATCGGCAAGCGTGGCATGGCGCAGATCATAGGTGATCATGATGGCGAACGGCCCCAAAAGCTTCAGGTCTAGAATGCCTTCAGGCCGGGCCAGGGTTTCGACGATTGTTGCCGGGGCGTTTGGCGCGAGAGAGAGGGTAATGGTGCGGATCAGACGGTGCGTGGCGCTCATCTCGTCTCCAATCCTTTCATAGCCATTTGTCGCATAATGTATATTATGACGACACTCGTGTGCATCTTAAAAGGATGGCGGAGCCCAGGATGGCGGAAAGCCCGGATCCGGCCAAAACACCGATTTTCACGGCATTGGTCATGTCGGAATGTCCTGCAAAAGCAAGGGCGCCAATGAACAGGCTCATGGTGAAGCCGATGCCGCACAGCACAGCGATTCCGTAAAGCTGGGACAAACTGGCGCCATCGGGACAAACGGCAAGCTTGAACCGGATGGCGCACCAGATTGCGGCGAAAACGCCGAATTGCTTGCCGAGGAACAACCCCAGAGAAATGCCCACAGGAACGCCGCCAAAAATCACGGATGGGTCGAGCCCGCTAAAGGAAACGCCGGCATTGGCAAAGCCGAAGATCGGAACAACGCCATAACCAACCCATTTGGCCAGGCCATGTTCCAACCTCAGCAAGGGCGCCCCTTCCCCTTCTCCCATGGGAATGGTCATGGCAAGCACAACACCGGCGATGGTGGCATGGATGCCCGATTGCAGCATGGCGACCCACAGCCCCGCCCCCAGGAGCAAATAGGGCCACAAAACACGCACACCGGTACGGTTCAGGAACACCAGCCCGCCCAGCAGTACCGCCGCTAGCCCCAAAGCAAGCCAAGACAGTTGCGCCGTATAGAACAAAGCGATGATCAGAACAGCCCCCAGATCATCCATGATGGCCAGGGCGGTCAGAAAAACTTTCAGTGAGGCCGGAACCCTTGATCCCAGCAGCGCGAGAACGCCCAGCGCAAAGGCGATATCGGTGGCGGTGGGTATGGCCCAGCCGCGGATCGCCAGCGGGGAAGCCCCGTTGAAGGCCAGATAGACCAGGGCTGGTGCCGCCATTCCTCCCAAGGCCCCAACACCGGGCAGAGCGCGCTGCGGCCAGGTTGACAACTGACCCACCAGCACCTCGCGCTTGATCTCCAGCCCGACCAGAAGAAAGAACACCGCCATCAGCCCGTCATTGATCCAATGCAGAATGCTGAGACCCAGATAACTGGCCTGAAGCGACGCGAAATAGACTTCTGACTGCGGTGAATTGGCGACACCCAAGGCCAAGCCCGCAGCAATCATCAAAATGATGCCGCCCGACGCCTCACTGTCCAAAAAGTCCCGTAGCCCGGAAAAATACCGTTCAGCCGTCATTGTCGATCACCAACCCGTCATGGGCCGGAATGACGTGCGGCGGAACGGCACGCCGCACCGCCTCGTAATCAAGACGGGAGCCCATATGGGTGATATAGGCGCGTCTGGGCTTGACGCAATCGATCCATTCCAGAGCCTTGGCGATATGGGCGTGGGTCTGGTGGGGATAATCCACCAGGCAACCGATAATCCAGGTGTCCACGCCTTTCAGGGCCTTGAAGGCCTCGGGCGGCATTTCGACCACATCAGTACTGTAGGCCATGGAGCCGAACCGCAAGCCCAGCGTGCGGCAATAGCCATGGTCCTGATCGAAGGGAATCACATCAATGTTTCCGATGCGGAACGGCCCGCTGATTTCATGGGCTTCCAGCAGGGGGCGATAAATCATTTCCCCCATTTCCTCCAGCGGCTCGAAAGCATAGGGAAAACGGCTCCGGGCGGTGGCAAGCGTTCCCGCGTCGCCCCATACCGGCAGCCATTTGCGGGTGGCGCGGTTGATCTCGCGCAGATCGTCGATGCCGTGCAGGTGATCGGCGTGGTCGTGGGTATAGACCACCGCATCGACGCTCTTGACCCCGGCCGCCAGCAACTGGTCGCGCAGGTCGGGCGAGGTATCCACCAGGATTCGGGTATCGCCCTCCTCCACCAGAATCGAAGACCGCAGACGACGGTTGCGCGGATTGTTGGGGTCACAGACCCCCCACCCCCCGGAGATGGTCGGAACGCCAGCGGCGCCGCCACAGCCGAGGATGCTTATCCTCATGGCCGGATCACTTTGGTGAACAGGCGGTGAAAGTTGTCGGTGGTGGCGGCTTCCATCTCAGCCATGGTTATGCCCTTCACTTCGGCTAGCCGGGCGGCGGTATGGGCCACATAGGCGGGCTCGTTACGTTTGCCGCGATAGGGAATCGGCGCCAGATAAGGCGCGTCTGTCTCCACCAGAAGGCGGTCCAGGGGTACGACCGCCAGGGTATCGCGCAAGATGTCGGCGGTCTTGAAGGTCATGATGCCCGATGCCGAGATGAAAAGGCCCAATTCCACAGCTTTTTCAGCGAAGTCTGGGCCCGAACTGAAGCAGTGGATCAGTCCGGTGAAGGCCCCCTTCTCCATCTCTTCGGCCAAAATCCGCCCGGTATCGTCGTCAGCGTCGCGGGTATGGACGATGATGGGCAAACCCGTTTGGCGCGCTGCCTCGATGTGGATGCGGAATGAATGGCGCTGCTGCTCGCGCGGGCTCTTGTCGTAGTAATAATCCAGGCCGGTCTCGCCCAGCGCCACCACCTTGGGATGCTCGGCCAGACGCAGTAAGGTATCGAGATCAGCATAGGGCTCCACACCGGCTTCGTGCGGATGGATTCCTACTGTTGCCCAGACATTATCGTAGCGCTCGGCCACCCTGACCACCTGGTCATAGCGGGTGACATGGGTGCCGATGGTCAGCAGCACGCCTACCCCCGCCGCTTTGGCGCGCCCGACCACGCCGTCGAGATCGTCGGCGAAGTCGGGGAAATCGAGATGGCAGTGACTGTCGACAAGCATTTCTTTAGCTCGCAGTTTCTTCCACATAGCGTGGGAACACGCCTTGAGGGGTCGGCAAGGTGATTCCCGCCTTCAACGCATGAGCGGGGCCGAAGAAGGCGAAGCTGCGTTCGGCCTCGGGCACCATCAACTGGTCGAGGATGCGGGCCGAGGCCGCCGGCATGAAGGGCTGAGTCAGCAGGCCCAAGCAACGGATGGTCTCGGCCAGAACCCAAAGCACCGTGCCCATGCGGGCGGGATCTGTCTTCTTCAAAGCCCAAGGCGCCTGCTTGTCCACATAACCATTGGCGGCACGGATGACAACCCAGATGGCCTCGATGGCCTCGTGATACATCTGGCGGTCCATGGAATCCCTGACCTTGGCCAGCATGGCATAGGCGGCACCCAGCATCTCCTTGTCATCATCGGTATCGGGCGAATGGGCGGGCGTCACGCCTGAGCAATTCTTGCCGATCATGGACAGCGAGCGCTGAACCAGATTGCCGTAATCATTGGCCAGTTCGCTGTTCATGCGGCCCATCATGGCGCGATGGCTGAAATCGCCGTCATTGCCGAACGGCACCTCGCGCAGCAGGAAATAGCGCACCTGATCCAGGCCGTAGGTCTCGATGAGCGACAGCGGATCGATGACATTGCCCACGGATTTGGAGATCTTCTGGCCCTCGTTGGTCCACCAGCCATGGGCGAAGACGCGCCGAGGCGCAGGCAAATCGGCGGCCATCAGGAAGGCCGGCCAGTACACGGCGTGGAAGCGGACGATGTCCTTGCCCACCATATGGATGACGTTGGGCCAGTAGCGGGCGAAGTCGCCGGTCGTGTCGGGATAGCCCACGGCGGTGATGTAGTTGGTCAGCGCGTCCAGCCAGACATACATGATATGGGCGTCGTCGCCGGGCACCGGAATGCCCCATTTGAAGCTGGTGCGCGATACCGACAGGTCCTGCAGCCCGCCCTTCACGAAGCTCATCACCTCGTTGCGCCGCGACTGGGGCGCCACGCAATCGGGATTGTCCTCGTACCATTTGAGCAGGCGGTCCTGCCAGGCCGACAGGCGGAAGAAGTAGCTGGGCTCCTTCACCCATTCCACGGGCGCGCCGGTCGGCGCCAATTTGGAACCGCCCTCGCCTTTGACCAGCTCGTCCTCGGCGTAGAAAGCCTCGTCGCGCACAGAGTACCAGCCCTCATAGGCGCCAAGATAGATGTCGCCCTTGGCCAGCAGCTTGTCCCACAGCGCCTGACAGGCCACCTTATGACGCTCCTCGGTGGTGCGGATGAAATCGTCATTGGTGCAGCCCAGGATCTTGGCCAGTTCGCGGAAATTGGCCGAATTCTGGTCGGCCAGGGCCTTAGGCGTCACGCCGAAGGCTTCCGCCGACTTTTCCACCTTCTGGCCGTGCTCGTCGGTGCCGGTCAGGAACTTGACGTCGAAGCCATCCAGGCGCTTGAAACGCGCCAGGACATCGCAGGCCAGCGTGGTATAGGCATGGCCGATATGGGGCTTGTCGTTGACGTAGTAGATCGGCGTGGTGACGTAGAAGGTCCCGGCCCCGGTCATGGGAATGCTCCACAAAATCAAGATGTTGCCCGCTAGCGTGAACCCTGGCGGGCGAGGCGTTCCACCGCCATGAAGGCGCTGAGAACGGCCTGCTTGCGGTCGAGATGGACCGCTTCGGTGCGGGCGAACAGGGTGGTGATCTTTTCCCACACCTCCAGCCAATGTTCAAGACTGGCCGCCGCCAGCAGGCGCTCCATCAGGGCGCCCTCGCCCGCCACCACTTCCGCCATGCCGTGACCCTGACGGCCACCGGCGCGAATCAGGCGGGCCAGCCACCAGCCCAGCAATTCGGTAACCGTTCGGAACGATCCATCGTTTTCGGGCCGCGCCACCTTGTCGCCGAAGGCATGGAGCGCAGGCACATCCAGGCGCGGCAGGGTTTGCAGCAGATTCAGCAGATCGCGGTAGAGGTCGAGACCGCCCTCATCGGCCAGCGCCAAGGCCTTTCCGATACTGCCTTCGCCCAGCTTGGCCAGGGCGGCGACTTCGGTGGGGCCCAGTTCGGGGCGCTGACGGGTCAGCAGATCGGCGACCACATCCTCAGCCAGGGGTTGAAGCATCAGGCGGCGACAGCGGGACCGAATGGTGGGCAGCAAGCGACCAGGAGAGTGCGAAATGAGCAACATCAAGGCATTGCGCGGCGGTTCTTCCAATACCTTTAGCACCGCATTGGCGGCGTTGCGGTTCATTTCGTCGGCGGAATCGATGATCACTACCCGCCAACCACCCTCGGCCGGAGTCAGCGACATGAAGTGGCCGATGCCGCGCACATCCTCGACCACGATTTCCGAGCGCAGTTTGCTTTTCTTGTCGTCGGCCCAGCCGCGCTCGACGGCTTCGAGATCCGCATGGCCCTGGGAGGCGATGCGGCGGAACACCGGATGGTCTGGTCGGATTTCCAGATCGGTAGGCGAATCGCCGAACAGCCCGCCCCCCTCCCCGCCACCGGCCAGGGCGAAGCGGGCGAAGCGGTAGGCCAGGGT
The DNA here is from genome assembly GCF_000829825.1 of Paramagnetospirillum magnetotacticum MS-1. NCBI lineage: Bacteria > Pseudomonadati > Pseudomonadota > Alphaproteobacteria > Rhodospirillales > Magnetospirillaceae > Paramagnetospirillum > Paramagnetospirillum magnetotacticum. The sequence continues at coordinate 388,974 of NZ_JXSL01000027.1, forward strand.
CGCCTTGCCGATGCCCTTGGGGCCGCAGAGCAGCCAGGCATGGGCCAGCCGCCCCGAATTCCAGGCATCAAGCAGCGCCGTCTCGGCCGTCGCATGGCCGAACAGATCCGAGGTTTCGCGGGGATGGGGGGAGTCGGTCATGGCACCGGCAGCCGCGCCCGCACCGTCGACATGATGTCGCCATGCACCTCGTCGGGCGAACGGGTGGCGTCGATAACGGCGCAGCGCATGGGATTGGAGGCGGCGATACCGAGGAATCCCTGGCGCAGACGCTGGTGAAAGCCTAAGCCCATGCGCTCATAGCGGTCCTCGGCCCCACCTCTGGCGCCCGCCCGCTCCAGCCCCGTCTCGACGGGTAAATCAAGGACCAGGGTAAGGTCGGGGGCGAAATGACCCACGGCGACGCGGTACAGGCTGGCGATCACATCGGGGTCAAGACCATGGCCGAAACCCTGATAGGCCAGCGTGGAATCGGCGAAACGGTCGCAGATGACCCAGGCGCCGCGCTCCAAGGCAGGCCAGACGGTCTTGAGCAGATGGTCGCGCCGCGCGGCGAAGTGAAGCAGCGCCTCGGTCACCCCGTCCCAGCGGGCCGTGTCGCCCTCCACCAGCAGAGCCCGGATGGCCTCCGCTCCCGTCGAGCCGCCCGGCTCGCGGGTGGTGACCACCATCAATCCCTCATCGCGTAAGGAATCGGCCAGCAATCGGACCTGGGTCGACTTGCCCGCCCCTTCCCCGCCCTCGAAGGTGATGAAGCGTCCGCGGGCGGTTTGCATGGGTTCAGCCCTTCTTGCCCCAGATGACGCGCTTGAAGGCGGTGGACATGCGCCCGCTCCAGCCCAGCTTCTCCACATCGGCACCGGCCACCATGGGCATTTCCACCGGGTCCATGCCGGGCGCGGTCACCACGATCTTGCCCACTTCCTGACCGGCCTTGATGGGCGCGGCGATGGGGCCGTTATAGATTGTGGTGACCTTCATCTCCAGGCGGTTGCGGCGTTGCATGCTGACCTCGACGGCATTCTTGACCAGCAGAGGTACGGTTTCCTTCTGGCCCAGCCAAACCTCGGCATCGGGGATCACCTCCTCGCCCGCCTTGAACAGGGCGTAGGTTTCCCATTCGCGGAAGGCCCATTCGGTCAGGCGGCGCGATTCCTCGGCCCGTTCCTTCATGGAGCTCATTCCGTTCAGCACCATGATGATACGGCGGTTGCCCCGCTTGATGGAGGCGGTCAGGCCGTATCCGGCGGCTTCGGTATGGCCGGTCTTGAGGCCATCGGCGCCCGGCGTGTTATAGAGCAGCGGATTGCGGTTGCCCTGCTTGATGCCGTTGAAGACGAATTCCATCTGGCTGAACAGCGGGTAATATTCAGGAAAATCGCCGATCAGGTGGCGGGCCAGCACCGAAAGGTCGCGGGCCGTCATCATATGGCCGGGCTCGGGCCAGCCGCTGGCATTCTTGAAGGTACTCCTGGTCAGGCCGATCTGGCGGGCTCTGCGGGTTTCTTCCTCGGCGAAGGCCTCTTCCGAGCCGGAATAGGCCTCGGCCAGCACGGAACAGGCGTCGTTGCCCGACTGGATGACCACGCCCTTCAGCAATTCCTCGACCGTGGCCGTGGAGTTGACGGGAAGGAACATCAGCGAGCCCTCGGACTTGTAATGCCGCTTCCACGCGGTTTCGCTGACCGGCAGGCGGTCGGATGGCTTCCAGGCGCCGCTTTTCAGCTTGTCGAAGACCATGAAGACGGTCATCAGCTTGCTCATGGAACTGGGCACCATCAGCTCATCGGCATTCTTCTCCATCAGCACCTGGCCGCTGGCGTGATCGATGATGATGGCCTGCTTGGCGGCGGTCTCGATGGATTGAGCCCCGGCTGGCAACGATACGATGGCCAGGGGGACGACCAGGGCCGCAGCCAGGGAACGGCGGAGAAGAGCGAGCATCACAACGGCCTTTTCTTTGTTAATCAACGACCACGCGGGCATCCTCTGCCCCCGCGGCGACAACGGAATCGAGGGTCCGGTCGGCTTCTTCCACCGAGGACATGGGCCCCAAACGGACCCGGAACAAGGTTTTGCCTTGGACCTGGACCTGCTGCAACTGGGCTTTGCCCAGCTTGGACAGGCGCGCCACCATGCGGTTGGCATTGTCATGGCGGCCAAACGATCCAGCTTGGACATAGATGGAGGTGGGGTGCACGGGCACCGACTTGACCTCTTGGGCAGCGATCTCGCGCTCCACGGATTCCGGCGTCAAACCGGGGCGCTTGGGCTGGGCCGAAGAGGCGATGGTCACGTTGTCGCCGCCGCCCGTCTTGACGCCGGGAGGCGGCGGCAAGGATTCCGCGGACACCGAGCCGCGCGGGGCGGCGCTGGCCACCTTGGGCTCGTTGCCGCTGGAATCAGGCTTGAGCTTGCCCGCCAGGACGCGGCTTTCCTCTGGCAGGACCTGCACTCTTACCCTGGCGGTCCCCTTGCCTTCCATGCCCAGCAGTTGCGCCGATTTGCGCGACAGATCCAGGATGCGGCCATTGACGAAAGGCCCGCGGTCATTGATGCGCACGATGATGGACCGCCCGTTCTCCAGATTAGTCACGCGGGCGATGGCGGGCATCTGCAGTGTCTTGTGGGCGGCGGTGACGGCGTTCTGGTCGAAGGTCTCGCCATTGGCGGTCAGCTTGGCGTGGAAATTGGGACCATACCAGGATGCGATGCCCGTCTCGTCATAGGCGAAGTCTTCCTGGGGATAGTACCAGATTCCCGCCACCTGATAGGGCTTGCCGACCTTGTAATTGGTGGCGGCCGAGGCGGAAGGCGGCGGCGGCTCGTCACCCCCCACCGCGCTTTTGGCCAGATGCCCGAAGAGATTCATCTCGGCGCAGCCCGCGAGCATGGTCCCCGATAGCAGCACAGCCACCAAGCGCGTTATCCGCGACATCTAGTTACCTCCCGCCGGTCCGCCCAAAGATATGGTAGTCTACTTGCCACCGATGCGGTCCGCAAGATGCCCCGCCGCCAGGGCGAAGAAGGTGGAGCGGTTCCACTTCATGATGGTGCGGAAATTGTCGTAGACCATGAAGGGCGGCCCCTTGCTGCCCTCGGCCAGGACGATGGAGGCAGAGATATCACGGGCCGGCAGGGGCTTGCCATCGACGGCTTTGACCCCTAAGGCCGCCCATTCCGTCACCGTCTTGCGGGTGTCGGTGCCCAGGGCCGAGCGCGGAAAATCGGACGGCAGCTTCACCGCGCGCCCCCAGGTCTGATCGCCCTTCCAGCCTTCCGACGACAAATAATTGGCGGCCGAGGCCAGGGCATCGGACCGGTTGGTCCAGATGTTGCGCTTGCCGTCGCCATCCCAATCCACGGCGAACTTCAAGAAGGTGGACGGCATGAACTGACATTGTCCCATGGCCCCGGCCCAGGAGCCGATCATATTGGCGGGGGTGATATGGCCCTGATCAAGAATGGTGAGCGCGTTCATCAACTCGGTGCGGAAATATTTCGACCGCCGCCCGTCATAGGCCAGTGTGGCCAGGGACGACACCACCGACATGCCACCGGTATTCTTGCCGAAATTGGTCTCGATGCCCCACAGAGCCACCACGAAACGGGGCTGCACGCCGTAGCGGCGCTCGATTTCGGTGAGCAGGGCCTTGTTTTCCGCCAGCTTGCGCCGCCCTTCCTCCACGCGGGACTGGGAGACGATACGACCCAGATATTCGTTGAAGGACAAGGTGAATTCCGGCTGTTTGCGATCCAGCTCAATCACCCGGTCGATATGGACCACATTGGCCAGAGCGGCGTCCAGGGTCTCGGGCTTAAGGCCCTTCTCCAGGGCCTCGGCCCGCACACCGGCCAGAAAGGTGCCGAAGCCGCTTTCCGCCGTCGCCACCTGAGCTTCGGCCGGAGCCGCCGGTTCCTCGGCCGATGCGGCGCAACCGCCCAGGGCCAACGCGGCTACCGCCAATCCCGCCGTCATCCAAGATTTCGTCGCCCAAGCCATGCGCCAAACCCCAAATCTGGTAAGCATCCGGGTGTTGTGCCACACTTTGGACGGTGTCCGCAATCTCAAGGCTTGGGCAAGAGCGTATCAGTCCAGCCCATCAGGCGGTACATAACCAGACCCAGTCCCTCGTGAATCAAAGGCGCCAGGCCGAAAATACCCTTCTGGGGGCTGAAACGCAGTTCAGTCCACCAGGGCTTGTCCAGACCCGTTGTGTAGTAATCCACCGGAATGGGGACCACAGGCCAGCCCACGGCACGGAAACACCCCACCGAGCGCGGCATATGGCCGGCTGAGGTGATCAGCAACCAGGTCTCTCCTGGTCTGGGCTGCATGAGTTCCTTGCTCAACGTGGCGTTCTCGCGGGTATTGCGCGAATCCCGCTCGAAAACGATGCGGTCGGTGTCGAATCCCAGATCGTCGTAAAAGATCTTGGCGTAATCGGCTTCGCGGAGTTCCGGGTTGAAAGGGCTGCCCGAGCCTCCGCTGAACACCAGCCGGGCTTCGGGGTAGCGCTTTGCCAGGGGGATCAGCGTCGTCATGCGGGTGACGCCGCCCCCCACGGACACCTGACCCCGCGCCTCGCTCACCACTGGGTTGATGGCACCGCCCAGAACGATGATGCCATCGACCTTCTCGGGGAGAGGATTAGGAGCCCTGAACCGCGCCTCCATCCAGGTCTCGGCCCAATATTCCAGGGGCACCACGGCCATGAAAGTGACCGTCAGCAGGGTGACGCCAAGAACCTTTCGCCCCAAGGACAGCCATCGACGCGACAAGGTCATCAGACCGCCGAGCAGAATCAGCAGCAGGAAGACAGTGGCCGGGTCGGTAGCGAAACCGAGCAGTTTGGACAGCAGAAACATACAAACTACATGCCACGGCAAGGGTGTGGAGTCACTGGGCTTGTGATGACGGGAGGCGGCCAGACAACCGCCTCCCTCCCTTTATTACCGTTATTTCTTGACCGTGGGGCAGGCCGAGTTGGCCAGTGGCTTGAAGGCCTCGGCTGCCGGAATGGTTGCCTGGATGGTGTAGAAGTCCCAGTCGCCCTTTGATTCCGCCGGGCTCTTGACCTTGACCAGCAGCATGTCGTGGATCACACGTCCGTCGGGCCGGATGGCCGCATTGCGCATCACCGCGTCTGAAATGGGCATTTCGCGCATCTTGGCCGATACCGCCTTGGCTTCGGTGGTCTTGGCCGCCGCCACGGCGTGCAGGTAATGCAGTACGCTGGAATAGGTTCCCGCCTGCACCATGGTCGGCTTGCGGTCCTTGAAGGCTTTCTGGAACCGCGCGGCGAAAGCGCGGGCCTGATCGTCCTGGTCCCAATAGAAACCCTCGGTGAAGGTCAGGCCCTGGGCGATCTCCAGGCCCAGGCTGCGGATATCGGTCAGGAAGATCAGGAGCGGCACCACCTGTTGCCCACCCTGGACGATGCCGAATTCACGCGCCGTCTTGATGGCGTTGATGGTGTCGGCCGCGCCATTGGCCAGGGCGACCACCTGGGCCTTGGAACTTTGGGCCTGCAACAGGAAGGACGACATGTCCGCCGTATTGAGCGGATGGCGGACACTTCCCGCCACCGTGCCGCCCAACTGCTTGACCATGGCCATGGAATCGGCTTCCAGCGAATGGCCGAAGGCATAATCGACGGTGAGGAAATACCAGCTCTTGCCGCCCATTTTGGTGATGGCCTGGGCCGAACCCGCCGCCAGGGCATAGGTGTCGAACATCCAGTGAAAGCCGGTGGCCGAGCAATCCTCGTTGGTCAGCTTGGTGGTGGCGGGACCGGAATACATGGCGACGAAGTCGTGGTCCAGGGTCAGCTTCTGAACCCCCAGAGCCACCGCCGAATTGGTCAAGTCGGCAATGGCGTTAACCTTATTGACATCCGCCCATTCGCGGGCCTTCTGCACGCCGATATCGGGCTTGTTCTGATGGTCGATGGACAGAAGTTCGATCTTCATGCCCTTGCATTCCTTGGCCAGACACTCGTCGATGGCCAATTGAGCCGCGGCGACCGAGCCGGGCCCGCCCATGTCGGAATAGGGGCCGGACATATCCGAGAGAATGCCGATCTTGACTGTCTGCTCGGCCATGGCTGGCATGGCGGCCAGAGTAAGCGTGAGGAGGCCAGTCAAGGCCGGGAACCTTAGGTTTCTGATCATGTGAGCGTTTCCCCGTCTGTGAAGCTCGTCGGAGGCATTTGCCCCTCGTTGCCTTCATCAAAACACAGCAAGGGATGGCAGTGAAACGAATATGTGTTCGTTTAAAGGAAGGCGCTCTGCCCCATTGCGCCCCCCGGCCCGGTGCGCTAAATCTGCGTTCCGTCGGAAGGGTGGCAGAGTGGTCTATTGCAGCGGTCTTGAAAACCGCAGGGGCGCAAGCCTCCGGGGGTTCGAATCCCTCCCCTTCCGCCACTTGCGTCCCGACAAGGCCTTCTCAGATGCCTTGTGTGGGGGTATCCTTAGGAACGTTGGGTGAGAAGTGGGCACGGAACTTTCCGTGGCTGAGGGCTGTGGGGTCGCTCCGTATGCGTGATCGTCTGGAGACACTGGAGCGGCTCGTTTCCGAGCAATCCGAGAAGTTGCGGCAACGCGACGAGGATTTGCGCACGATCCTCGACAATATTCCGGCCATGATTGGTTATTGGGACCGGGACCTGAGGAACCGTTTCGGCAACCGCGCCTATTTCGACTGGTTCGGCGTCGATCCCGACAAAATGCCCGGCATGCATATCCAAGACGTCATCGGGGAAGAGCGCTACAGGCTCAACCTGCCCTATATCGAACGCGCCCTGAGGGGAGAACGCCAGACTTTCGAGCGCGAAATCCCCACTCCCGACGGGCGTTCCCTTCGCCACTCCCTGGCCCAATACATTCCCGATATCCATGACGGAGAGGTCCGCGGTTTTTTCGTCTTGGTCTCCGACATTACCCAGGTGAAGGAGACGGAGACCCATTTGCGGACGGTTATCGACAGCGAACCCGAATGCATCAAGATGGTCGATGCTCTGGGAAAGCTGATTCAGATGAACCCGGCAGGACTGGCCATGATCGAGGCGAAGTCGTTGGATCAGGTCGTGGGCAGCCCCGTCCTGGACATGATCGCGCCAGAATATCGAGATGCTTTCAGGGCCATGCACCAGAGGGTCATCCAGGGCGAAAGCCAGGAATTGCAGTTCGAAATCCTAGGACTGAAGGGAACCCGTCGGTGGCTGGAAACCCATGCGGTTCCCATGAATTATCAGGGAGAGCGGGTTCATCTTGCCGTCACCCGTGATATTTCTGCGCAAAAGGCCATGGAGCTTGTCCTGAAACGGTCCAATGCCGAACTCGAGCACTTTGCCTATGCCGCCTCTCACGATCTTCGCCAGCCTCTCAGGATGATCAGTTCATACCTTCATCTTCTGGAAAAGCAGATGGCGGGCCATCTTGACGAAGAGTGCCAGGAATTCTTCGCGTTCGCCATCAACGGCGCCAGGCGCATGGATCGGATGATCACCGATCTGCTCAATTACGCGCGCGTTTGCGCCGCCGGCACTGCGAAAACCGCAGTAGACCTTGGCGCCGTCCTGCGCCAAGCCATGGCGAATTTGACCGATGATCTAAGGCTGGCGGAATTGGCCGTTCCTCCGGAACTGCCCGTTGTTTGGGGATTCGAATCCGAACTGGAACGCCTCTTTCAGAATCTGATCGCCAATGCCGTCAAGTTCGTCGAGACAGGGTGTCGGCCAAAGATTGCCGTAACGTGCCGGGACGGTGGCAACGAGTGGGTCATCGCCATCTCGGATAACGGTATCGGCATTGCGCCCGATGATATCGAACGGCTCTTCAGGGTGTTCCAGCGCCTGGTCAACCATGATCGTTTCCAAGGGTCCGGCATCGGGCTGGCATCGTGCCGGAAAATCGTCGAACACCATGGAGGGCGTATCTGGGTGGAGTCCCAGGTGGGCGTGGGATCGACGTTCCTGTTTTCCCTGCCCAAGTAACCTCAGTTCAACAGGGGGGCCAGAGTCTGGCACTCCGCATCGCTCAACTCGAAATCCCCGATCTCCAGGTCCTGGCCCATGTGAACGGCCGATGTGGTTCCTGTCAGCGGGATGATTTCCTGCTGGCTGAGGTAGCGAAAAAATATCTGAGGCGCGGTACGCCCGTGCTTTGCCATCAGCGCCTTGACCCTGTCATCCACCAGGATCTCCGGGTTGGCGGTCAACGTCCAGAAGCTTTGATAAAGAATACCGTTCTTGCGGCAATAGGCGCGCAGGATGCGGTCGAAACCGGTCGCGGCGTAGAAACGGTTCTGGACGATGGCTGGCTTGACCCTGGATGTTTCGCAAAGATGGCGCAGAACCTCGGGATCATAGCAATTGCTGATCCCCAGTTGCCGTGTCCCGCCGGATTCGAAAATGCCCTCCATGGCAGACCAGACTTCGCGAAAGTCCGCAGGGTTGCCGAGGGGGGAATGCAGAACAAGGCCGTCCAGGAATTCGGTTCTTAAATTCGCGCAGGACCGCTCGAAGGACTGTGCCACCTGCTGGCTCAGACAGGCGGAGGGATCGTAAGGGATGCGCTGGGGGTCCTGACCGGCCAAGGGAGTGAACTTGGTCTGCAGATAGATTTCGTCACGGCGCAGGCCCTTGGCCAGGGCGGCGGCCAATCCCTCTCCCACCCCCGGCTCATGGTAATGCTTGGGCTGGCAGGCGGTGTCGATGCCGCGGAATCCCTGCCCCAGGGCAAGCTCCACCAGATCGGCCGTCTTCTCCTTCTTCCAGGCCGTGCCATAGATGATCCGGGGCATCACCACGCCGTGAATGGAGGTCCAGCATTGGCTCGCGACAGTCATGGGGCCCCTCTGCTCATGGACATGTCTGCTAATTCGGGCCGGAGCCGAGGGGTTTCAAGGTCAAAGCCCCAGATAGGCCGCCCTGACGCCGTCATCGCCCAGCAGGTCGGCTCCCCTGCCCTCCATGACCACGTGGCCGTTCTCCAGCACGCAGGCATGGTCGGCCATGTGCAGCGACACCGCCACGTTCTGCTCCACCAGGACAACGGTCATGCCGTCTGCCTCGTGCAGACGGCGGATGATGGCGAAGACCTCCTGAACCATGGCGGGCGACAGGCCCAGTGACGGTTCGTCGAACATGATCATCTTGGGAAGGCCCATCAGACAGCGGCCGATGGCCAGCATCTGCTGTTCACCACCCGATAGCGTTCCGGCCAGTTGCTTGCGCCGTTCCAGCAGGCGGGGAAACATCTCCCACACCCGATCCAGGCTTTGCACGGCCTTTGCTCGGGCGCGCGGCACCATGGCGCCCAGTTCAAGATTGTCCTGCACGCTCATTGTGGGAAAGACCTGGCGGCCCTCGGCCACCTGTCCCAGGCCCAGATCGCAGATTTCGAAGCTCTCCTTGGCCGTGATGTCGTGACCATCGAAGACGATGGAACCGGAACGGGGCTTTTCCATACCGGCGATGGCTCGGATCAGGGAGGTCTTGCCCGCCCCATTGGCGCCGACGATGGCGGTGATGGAGCCGTCCGGCACGGTGAAACTCACCCCGGCCAAAGCCTGGGCATCGCCGTAAAACAGGTCCAGGTCCCGGATTTCGAGCATCAGAGCTTCTCCTGGCCCAGATAGCATTCCAGCACTCTCGGGTCGCGCACCACCTCTTCCGGCACACCGTCGCAGACCGGCTTGCCGGTGTTGATCACAACCACACGCTGGGACAGCGCCATGACGGCGCGCATGACATGTTCGATCAGCACGATGGTCAGACCCGTTTCGCGGTTGAGCTTGCGGAAGATCTCCACCATGCGGTCGGTCTCGGCCGGGCGCAGGCCCGCCATCACTTCGTCCAGCAGCAGCAGTTTGGGCGCAGTGGCCAGAGCGCGGGCCACTTCCAGGCATTTGCGGTCGGGCAGCGTCAGGCCGCGGGCCATCTGGCGACGCTTGTCGGCAAGGCCCAGGAGCTCCAAAACCTCGCGGGCCCGGCGCCGGGCCTGGCCCACGTCATGGGTCCAGCGCAGAGCTCCGATCAGCACGTTCTCTTCCACCGAGATATTGCCGAAGGGCTTGACCAACTGGAAGGTCCGCCCCACCCCGGCCCGGCAAACCTGATCGGGCCGAAACCCGACCAGCGAGGCGCCGTCCAGTTCGATCCGCCCTTCATCGGGTTCAAAGACACCGGCGATCATGTTGAAAACAGTGGTCTTTCCCGCGCCGTTGGGGCCGATCAGCGCCACGACCTCGCCGGCGGCCACGCTGAACGTCACACCATCCACGGCGCGCAATCCGTGGAAGTTCTTGACCAGACCATCGACCAGCAGCAGGGGCGCGGCGCTCAATTGTCGCCCTCCCCGTCCAGATCGGGCTCCAGGCCCAGGCGGGCGCGGGCCCAGGGCCAGACTCCGTCGGGCAGGAATTTGACGATGGCCAGCAGCGACAGGCCGTAGCACAGCTGCTTGATTCCCGCCGCCTTGAAGCCCATGGCCTCGGTCGCCAAGGTGATGCCCTCGCCCAGGGGGGTAAGGATCAAGGCCCCCAGGATCGGCCCGAACAGGGTCCCCAGCCCGCCAACGATGGGGGCCAGGATGATCTCGATGGACCGGTTCATGCCGAAGGCCTGGTTGGGAAACAGGTTGTTGTAGTAGAAGGCGAAAAACACGCCCCCCAAGGCGGTCAGCCCCGCCGACAGCATCACGGCATATAGCTTGGCGCGAAACACATTGATGCCCAACGCGGCCGCCGCTTCCTGATCCTCCCTCACCGCCAGCCAGGTATAGCCGAGGCGCGAACGCAGCAGCCAACGGCACAGCAGGAAGATGCCCACGGTCATGGCCAGGATCAGGTAATAGAACATCAAGGGATGGCCCCGCAGATGGATCAGATCGATCCCGTTGCGGTCCCCCACCGGCAGGAACAGGCCGCCAGGGCCGCCCAGGCCGGGGATGTGCTCGAACAGAATGCGGGTGAACTCGGCAAAGGCGATGGTCAGCAGGGCGAAATAGACGCCCTTGACCCCGAAGCGAAAGCCCAGCGCCCCGACGATACCGCCCGTCAGCACGGCCGCCCCCACCGCGGCGAACAGGCCCAGCGCGGCGGGCACCCCCAGATGGACGAACAGCGCGGCAGCGGTATAGGCGCCCAATCCCACATACAGGGTGTGACCAAGCGACAACTGTCCGGCAAAGCCCATCATGATGTTCCACGTCTGGCCCACATAGGCGAAGTACATGACCACCACCAGGACCGACAGCAGATAAGGCCCGGCCGCCAGGGGCGCCAGGGCGAAGGCGGCCAGCAGAAGGCCGAGCAGAATGGCCTGGCGGCTCATTTGCGCGCCCCCATCAGACCTTGGGGCCGCAGGATGAGGACCAGGATCAGAATGGCGAAACTGAACATGCTCTTCATGGACGGCATCAGGAAATATCCGGCCAGCACCTCGGAGATACCGATCAGGATGCCGCCCAACAGGGCGCCGCCCATGCTGCCCAGGCCGCCGACGATGACGATGATGAAGGCCAGCATGGTCAGTTCCGGCCCGCTGGATGGCATGACGTCGATCAGCATGGCCAGCAAGGCCCCCGCTGCCCCAACGCAGGCCGAGCCGATGCCGAAGGTGACGGCGTAGAGCTGCTTGACGTTCAGCCCGATGACCTTGGCGCCCACCAGATTGTCGGCGCAGGCGCGAATGGCCTTGCCGGTCATGGTGTGGCGAAAAAACAGCATCAGGAGGCCGGAGATGGCAAGCGCCGCCACGGCGGCCAGCAGACGGACCTTGTCCACCAGCAGCGGCCCCACCTCGTAGGTATCGAAGCCATAAGGAACCTGAATGCCGTGGGCATCGGGTCCAAAGACCAGCAGCGAGCCGTTGACCATGACGATGGCCACGGCCACCAGCAAGATGAACTGCATGTGTTCCGGTTTGGAGACGAAGGCGTCGATCAGGCCGCGCTGCATGACATAGCCCAGCGCGAACAGCAGCAAGGCGATCAGCGGCAGGCCGATCAGCGGATCAAGTTCCAGCCAGGAAAACAGCGCCCAGGCGGCGTACATGGCCAGCGCGGTCATCTCGCCATGGGCGAAATTGACGACGCGGACCACGCCGAAAATGACCGACAGGCCAAGGGCCATCAGGCTGTAGACCAGTCCGGTCAAGAGGCCTGTGACAATCTGATTGGCGAGATCGATGCTCATGGGCAAAAAATCCAACGGCCGCCCCGATCGGCGGCCGTCGGCTTGTACCTCATCAGCCGCGCTGTTGCCAGCCCGGAGCCGGGAATACCGGCTTTGCCTCCGCCACATCGCTGGGCAGGACCACCAGGGGCTTGCCGCCGAAATTCTGGATGGTGGCGGAACGGGTATTGGTGTTCTGGCCCTTGGCGTCGAAGGCGATGGGTCCGCCGATCATCACATGCTCGGTGATGTTGGTGGCGGGCAGCGCGGCCAGGATCGCCTTGGGATCATTGCTGCCGGCCCGTTTGGCGGCATCGGCGGCGATAAGGATGGCCTCGAAGGTAAAGCCGATATTCATCTCGAACAGGGCGTCGGGATAGGCCTTGTTGAAGGCCTTGAGCAGGGCTTGGCTCATGGCCGATTTCGGGTTGATCCAAGGCAGGTTGGTCATGCAGTAATCGGCATACTTGCCCAAGGTCTTGTAGAACTGCACCTCGTACATGCCGGGGCTGCCGGGCGATACAACCGCCTTGGGCTCGAAGCGCTGCTTGACCATCTCGCGGATCATGCGGATGCAGTCGTCGCCATGGGGCACCAGCAGGACCAGATCGGCGCCGGTGGCCTTGGCTTTGCCCACTTCCACCGCCAGATCGCGGGCCGCGCCGTCATAGGCGATGGTTTCCACCAGGGGAAACGGCATATCCAGCGTGGGGAACAGCTTGTTGACGGCCCCGGCCATGGCGGTGCCGAAGGTGTCATTATTGTGCAGGAACACCGCCTTGGTGGGCGTGGTTCCGGATATCTTAAAGACGTCCTTCATGAGGGCCAGACCCTCGGTCACCAGCTTGGGCGCCGTGGGGAAGTTGCGGAACAGGGTCTTGAAGCCCTGCTCGGTAATATTGGGCGCGGCGGCGATATTGACCACCAGGGGAATGCCCCGCTGCTCGCAGACCTGGGCCACCGCCAGGGTATGGGCGGAATCAAAGGCGCCGATCAGCACCTCGGCGCCGTCGGCGATCAGCTTTTCGGCCCGCGTCCGCGCCGTGTCGATATTGGTTTCAGTGTCGGCGATCATCAGTTGCACCGGCATGCCCATATCGGCCAGCAGGCCCGGCGTGACATCGGCGCCGCGCTTGCAGCTTTGCCCCTCACGGGCCAGGCCGCCCGACAGGGGCAGCAGCAGCCCGATCTTCAACGGTTGGGCGGCGCGGACGGTCCCGCCGAAGCCCAGGATGGTTGCACCGGCCGCACCGGCGGCGAGGAAACCGCGGCGGTTGATCATCGGCGAGGACATGACTTGCTCCCTGCTTGAACTGAATGGCGCGAGACTAGCCTTTCGTCATCGATGCGGCAATGAGGTCATACCCCCTTATGGCGGACGGCGATCCGTATTATGGTGAAGCCTTGTCCTGCAATCGAAGGTTCAAACCTCATGATCCGCTTGGCCAACGTCATCGTAGCCCATACCGACGCAAGCGCCGCCGAAGGGGTTTTGGCACGCCTGTCGCACAACGGTTATCACGCCATGCACGCCACCAGCCGCGAACAGGTGCTGCGGCTGGCCGAGTTTGAGCATCCCGATCTGATTCTGGTGGGCGATGTGGGCGAGGATTCCATCGGTCTGGGCAACTGTCTGAAACAGGAACCGCTGCTGGCCGATATCCCCATGGTCCTTCTGGTGGACAAGGTCACTGCCGAGGCGGCGGAGCGCGCCTGTGCCGCGGGACTGGACGACACAATTTCCATGCAGGACGACGACATGGAGATGCTGTCGCGGCTGCGCCCCCTGGTCCGGCTGGCCACAATGCATGCCGAGTTGCGCCATCGGGCCTGCGCGGCCCAACCCTTTGGCGTTACCGCCAGCGTGCGGGCCACCGCCCCGGAAGGAACGCGGCCCTGCGTCCTGGTGGTCGGCCATGATCGCGACGGCGTGGGCGCCGTTCTCGGCGCCTCGGCCGAGGTGATCACCAGCGCCAATCTGTATGATGCGGAAAGCCTGCTGGAAAAACGCAATTTCGACGCCGCCGTGGTGACCACCGATGCCGATCTGGAGGGCTATCTGGCCTTCACCTCCCAGGTCCGCAACAATCCCCGCCTGTTCAACCTGCCCATGGTTCTGATCGTCGACAAGGGCGTGGCACCGGCCGAGGTCTACCGGCGCGGCGCCAGCCGGGTGCTGGTCCGGCCCTTCGATTCCGGCATTCTGCGGGCTTCGGTGCTGGGCATGGTGCGGCGCCAGCAATTGCGCTGGGTCATCCGCGCCGCCCTGTTCGAAAGCCTGAAGGAGCCGACCCGCGATCCGCTGACCGGGGTTTACAGCCGCGCCTATCTGGACGCCTATCTGGCCGAACGTCTCGACGTCGCCAAGACCCATGACCGCCATCTGGCCGTGGTGTTCTTCTACATTCCCAATATCGAAGGCGTGCGCAGCCATTTCGGAGACGATGCCGCCGAACATCTGGCCCAACAATTGGGGCAATGGATCAACGGCCTGTTGCGGGCCGAGGATATGACGGCGCTTTACGACAAGAATCTGTTCTGCGTGGTGCTGCCCGATACCCCCACCGTCGAGGCCGAGGTGGTGATGCACCGCATCGCCGGTGTGCTGGCCTATACGGATTTCGCGGTGCGCGAGGTCTATCAGCCGGTCAAGGTCTGGGTTCAGGTGGCTTGTACCGATGCCAAGACCACCGACACGCTGGAAACGCTGCTGGCCCGCGTCAAGGCCAAGCTGGATTGAGGTCACGAGATTGAGGATCGAATACGTCTTCGATACCGTCTGTCCCTGGTGCTATGTGGGCAAGCGCCGCCTCGAGCGCGCTTTGGCCCAGCGCCCGGAGACCCGCGCGCGGATCATCTGGCGGCCTTTCCTGCTCAATCCCGATCTGCCCGCCGAGGGAATCGACCGGAGGACCTATCTGGACCGCAAGTTCGGAGGCACCGCCCGTGTCCAGCGGGTTCACGCCGCCGTGGCGGCCGCGGGCAAAAGCGAAGGCATCGACTTCGACTTCGATTCCATTACCCGCATGCCCAATTCCCTCAATTCCCACCGCATGATCCGCTATGCTGGCGCCAGCGGCTGTGAGGCTGAACTGGTCGAGTCCTTGTACCGGGCCTATTTCGTCCAGGGCCTCGATATCGGCGATGTGGAGGTCCTGACCGCAATCGGCGCTTCGGTAGGACTGGCGCCGGATCCGTTGCGGACCTACCTGTCCTCCGACGCCGATGCGGTCGGCGTGCTCAACGACAACGCCCGCGCCCATCGCTTAGGGGTCAACGGTGTGCCCTGCCTGATCCTCGACGGCTCCTATGCCCTGGCCGGGGCTCAGGAGCCCGATATTCTGCTTCGCCTCATCGACATCGTGCGCGAAAGCCAGCCGGAAGCGGCGTTCAGCTAGGCAATGGGGACTTCACCACGAAGGCGTGAAGGCACGAAGGAAGCACGAAGGAAGTAAGCCTTTCTCTTCTTCGTGCCTTCGCGCCTTCGCGCCTTCGTGGTTTATCTAATGTGCGCCGAAGCCTGACAGGCGGGCGCCATGGATCCCAGATCAAGGCCGAGGTGACGTGGGGGAGTGGTTATCCCCTCACCTCGGACGCCAAGCTGCGCTCCAACTCGGCCATGCCGCCGGGCATGTCCACCTTGCCGCCCGCCGCCCGCATGGCGGAGCCGAGCGCGTGCAGGGTGCGGAACAGGTTGGGCGCACGGCTCTGTTCACCCATCTGGCCGATGCGGACGATGGGCAGGCCGAAGGCGCCGGAGATTTCCACCTTGTGCACCTGGCTCATGATGTGGCGGACCTGATCGGCCGAGATGGTCTCGGGCAGTTCGATGCCCACCACCGAATTGAGGCGCGAATCCTCCTCGATCAGCAGTTTCAGGCCCATGGCCAGCACGCCGCGCTGCAAGGCGGTTGAACACTGCGCATGGCGGCGGAAGCGGCCCGGCAGGGTCTCGTCGCCGATCAGGCGCAGGGCCTCGTGCAGAGCCAGGATGCCCGAGACCGGGGCGGTGTAGTGGTAGGAGTGATTGTGCCAGAACTGATGCGCCAGCCGGGCGTCCAGGCACCAATGGGCCATGGGGCTGTTGCGCGCCGAGATGCGGGTGAAGGCCTCTTCCGAGAAGGCGATCAGCGACACGCCGGGAATGGAGGACAGGCCCTTCTGTCCGCCCGTGATGATGGCGTCCACCATCCACTCGTCCATTTCCATGGGCATGGTCGACAGGGTACAGACGGCATCGACGATGTTGAGACAGCCGTACTGCTTGCCCAGGCGGCAGATCTCGATGAGATCGCGGTTCCACACCGTGTTGGAGGTCTCGCCCTGCACCACGGTCACAATCTGGAACTTGCCGGTCTTCAGCAGCTTTTCCACTTCCTCGGCGGCCACGGCCCGCTTGTCGGGAGCGTTCAGGATGGTGACGTCGCCGCCCACGCGGGTGGCCATCTCGGCCAGACGCTTGGAAAACAGCCCGTTACAGATGGACAGAACGCGGGTTCCCGGCTCTACCAGATTGGCGATAGCCATTTCCATGGCGGCCGAAGCCGGACCGGCCACGCCCATCACATGGGGGGAATTGGTCTGGAAGACGTAGCGCCCCATGGTCTTCACCTGTTCGATCACCGCATTCATGGTGTCGCCCAGATGGTTGATGATCAGCGAGTTGGCCATGGCCACCTTGGGCGGAATCGGCACGGGACCGGCGCCCATCATCAACAGGGGTTCGTCAGGCAGGATGTTGTCGAGGGGAATAACCGTGGGGGGCGTGGGGTATTTCATGTCACTTCCTAAAGGCGGGATTCGCCTATACTCCTTTTTCAGGCGGCTGCCAATTCCGCCAATTTACCAATCACGTTGCGCAATCCGACGATGCGCTGCTTGGGGTCCTCCCAGGCGCGCAGGAAGACGATCTTGTGGTCGGGGCGGATCTTGCACGATCCGGCCGAGCGCGCGATGAACTGCACCAGGGCGCCCGGATTGGCGAAGACGTTGCCGCGCAAGGACACAACGGCGCCCTTGGGCCCCGAATCCACCTTGTCGATCCCGGCCAGTTTGCACAGGGCCTTGATGGCCACCACTTCCAGCAGGTTCTCCACCTCAGGCGGCAGCGTGCCGAAGCGGTCGATCAGCTCGGCGGCCAGGGCCTCGATCTCCGCCTGATCGGACAGCGAACCGATACGGCGATACAGCGACAGACGCACCGACAGATCGGCCACATAGGTCTCGGGGATCAGCACCGGCGTGCCCACGGCGATCTGGGGCGACCATTCCTCGGCGGCCTCGCTCCCCTGCCCGCCCTTGGCGGCGGCCACGGCTTCTTCCAACAATTGCTGGTAAAGCTCGACGCCCACTTCGCGGATATGGCCCGACTGTTCCTCGCCCAGCAGATTGCCAGCGCCTCTGATGTCGAGATCGTGGCTTGCCAGTTGGAACCCGGCGCCCAAAGTGTCGAGCGCCTGCATCACCTGCAGCCGCTTTTCCGCCGCCTTGGACAGCACCTTGTCATTGGGAAGCGTGAAATAGGCATAGCCCCGCGTCTTGCCGCGCCCCACCCGGCCGCGCAACTGGTAAAGCTGCCCCAGGCCGAACATATCGGCGCGGTGGATGATCAAGGTGTTGACCGAGGGCATGTCGATGCCCGATTCAATGATGTTGGTGGACAGCAGCACGTCGTACTGCTTGTCGCCGAAGGCCACCATCACCTCTTCCAGATCGGCGGGCGCTAGGCGGCCATGGGCCACGGCGGTCTTGACCTCGGGCACCAGCTTGGCCAGACGCTCGGCCACCCGGTCGATATCGGCCAGACGCGGACAGACATAGAAGACCTGCCCGCCGCGATAGCGCTCGCGCAGGATGGATTCGCGCAGCACCACCGGGTCATAGGGCAGGACAAAGGTACGCACCGCCAGCCGGTCGATGGGCGGCGTGGCGATGACGCTCATTTCCTTGACCCCCGACAGCGCCATCTGGAGCGTGCGGGGAATGGGCGTGGCGGTCAGAGTCAGGACGTGAACATCGGCTTTGAGCTGCTTCAGGCGTTCCTTGTGGGCCACGCCGAAATGCTGCTCCTCGTCGATGATGAGCAGGCCCAGGCGCTTGAAGCCGATGCCCTTGGCCAGCAGGGCATGGGTGCCGACCACGATATCCACCGAGCCATCGGCCACGCCCGCCTTGACCTCGGAGGCGGTCTTGGCGGTGACCAGCCGGGAAAGCTGCTCCACCCGAACAGGAAGGCCAGCGAAGCGCTCCTTGAAGGTGCGGTAATGCTGGCGGGCCAGCAGCGTGGTGGGAACCACCACCGCCACCTGAAGGCCCTGAAGCGCCGCCACGAAGGCGACGCGCATGGCCACCTCGGTCTTGCCAAAGCCCACATCGCCGCAGATCAGGCGGTCCATGGGCTTTCCACTGGCCAGATCGGCGATGGAATCCTCGATGGCGCGCAACTGGTCTTCGGTTTCGGCGAAGGGGAAGCGGGCGCAGAACTCGTCATAGAGCCCTTCCGCCGGGACCAATGCCTCGCCCTGGCGCATCTTGCGCTGTGCGGCGATGCCGATCAGTTGGTCGGCGATATCCCTGATGCGCTTCTTCAGCTTGGCCTTGCGGGCCTGCCAGGCGGTGCCGCCCAGCTTGTCCAGCGATACCCCGGCCTGCTCCGAGCCGAAGCGGGTCAGCACGTCGATGTTTTCCACCGGCACGAACAGCTTGTCGCCGCCGTCATAGATCACGCGCAGGCAATCATGGGGCGCGCCCGACACTTCCAGGGCCACCAGACCGTCATAGCGGCCGATACCATGCTCCACATGCACCACCAGATCGCCCTCGGCCAGGGCGGAGGCTTCGGCGATGAACTGGGCGCCCTTCTTCTTCTTGCGGGCGGGCCGCGCCAGACGGTCGCCCAGAATGTCCTGCTCGGTGATCACCGCCAGTTCGGGGGTGACAAAGCCGTGGTCGAGGCCGAGAACAGCGACGGCCACCCTCCCCTTGTCCAAGGCTTTGGCCTCGGCCCAGGACTCGACGGGCTCGATCCCCTTGACGCCGTGGTCCTTTAAGACCCCGGCCAGCCGGTCGCGCGATCCGTTCGTCCAGGCGGCGATCACGACCCGGCGGCCCGCTTTGGCCTGTTCCTCGGCATGCTCGCGCACGCAGTCATAGACATTGACGCCCGGCCGGGCCCGCATATCGGCGAAATCGCGGCCCAGCCGCCCCCCGGCATCAGGAGCGCCATCCTCCACCGCATCGAAGGGCGATAGATGCAGCACCGGGCGCACCGCCAGCAGACGGTCCCACTCGTCGCGCTCCAGATACAGGCGCTCGGGCGCTATTGGGTGATAGACCATGCCCGATTCGGTCAAGCCCGCCCCGGCCAGACCGGCGCGGGCGTCGAAATATTCCAGCACCAGGGCATGGCGCGCCGTCAAAGCCTCGTCCGACTGGTGGTCCAGGACCACCGCCGCCTCGGGCAGATAGGCGAACAAGGTGTCGAGCCCGTCGTGGAACAGGGGCAGCCAGTGCTCCATGCCGTTGAACTTGATGCCTTCGGAAATGGATTCGTAGAGCGGGTCCGCGCCCTGGATGACCCCGAATAATTCCCGGTAATTGGTGCGGAAGCGGGCAATGGAGGCTTCATCCAGGCCCACTTCACTGACGGGTCTGCAGACGAAGCCCTCCACCGGGCCTGTGGTTCGCTGGCTCATGGGATCGAAGGAGCGCACGCTATCGATCTCGTCGCCGAAGAAGTCCAGGCGCAACGGCTCGGCCGATCCCGGTGGGAACAGATCGACGATGCCACCCCTCACCGCGTATTCACCGGGTTCCATCACCGTGTCGGCGCGCACATAGCCGTTCTTGGCGAGAAAGCCCACCAGCTTGTCCATGGACAGCCGCGAGCCCTTGCGGGCATCCAGAGTCGCCTGAGCCAAGGCCTCACGCGGCGGAACCCGTTGCGCCAATGCGGGAACGGTGGTCAGCACAACGAAGGCGCCCTTCACCCCATCGGCAAGACGCGCCAGGGTATCGATGCGCCGCGCCACCATGTCCACATGGGGCGAGACCCGGTCATAGGGCACGCAATCCCAGCCGGGAAACTCCAGCACCGTAAGGTCGGGGGCGAAGAAGGCCAGGGCCTCGGCCATGCGCGCCATGCGGCCTTCATCGCGGGCCACATGCAAGATGCCGCCCTCGGCCTCGGGGCAAGCGGCCAGTTCGGCCAGCAACAGGGCATCACGCCCTTCCGGCGCTCCGGCAACCTTGCGGCGCCCGGCCTGGGATATGAGACTGTCTAGGTTTTTCAAATCGGTGCGGCTTCGCTTTGAACAAATTTCTTGATCATGGCCATGACGTCATGGTCCAGATGATCGGGCACTTCGGCCTTGCTGGTGACCCAATTGAACAGGTCGGAATCGTTCTCGGCGATCAGGGCCTCGAACCGCTCGGCCTGATCGGGAGACAGCGACATCAGGTATTTGGCGGCGAAACCGCCGAACAGAATGTCGTTCTCGTTGGAGCCCATATGGTGGGCGCGGAACATCAGGCGCTTCAGTCGATCGTGATCCATTGCATCCGGCATTGCGTCGGTTTCGGAGCCGACTAGGATATAGCCCCTCGTCGTCCGAATGTCAGCCCGCCATGCGCCCTCAGGTTCTGTTTCCTCTCTTTGCTCCGGTAACCAGCCTGCCCGGCATCGGGCCGCGCCTTGCGCCGCTCTATCAGCGGCTGGTGGGAGAAAAGGTACTGGATCTCCTGTGGCACTTACCTGCGGGCGTAGTTGATCGCCGTTTCGCCCCCAAGGTGGCCGAAGCGCCCCATGGCAAGGTCGCGACCCTGACGCTCCGGGTGGATGCTCATTACCCCTCGTCCAGCCCTAAGCGTCCCTACCGGGTGCGCATGGCCGACGAGACAGGGTTCCTGCATCTGGTGTTCTTCCACGGGCGCGAGGATTGGCTGAGGAAACAATTACCCGAAGGCGAAATCCGCGTGGTCAGCGGCGTGGTCGAGCATTTCAACAACGAGATCCAGATCAGCCACCCCGATCACATCGTGCGCTTGGAGGAGATCGCCCAGGTGATGGCCGTGGAGCCGGTCTATGGTCTCACCGCTGGGCTCACGGGCCGCGCCGTGGCCAAAACCGTGGCTGCGGCCGTGGCAAAGGCCCCGCAATTGCCGGAATGGCAGGAGCCCCACTGGCTGGTCCGCCAGGGATGGCCCGGCTGGCATGAGGCGCTGACCGCCGTTCACCATCCCGCCGATGAACATAGCGCCCTTGGCGACACGCCCGCCCGACGCCGCCTGGCCTTCGATGAATTGCTGGCCAACCAACTGGCGCTGGCCATGGTGCGGGCTCAGATGAGGAAGCTCAAGGGCCGCTCCCTGGTGGGCGACGGCTCCTTGCGGGCCAAGGTATTGGCCGCCCTGCCCTATACCCTGACGGGGGCGCAAAGCCGGTCCTTGGCCGAGATCGACGCCGATATGGCCCAGCCCATGCGCATGCTCCGCCTGCTGCAAGGCGATGTGGGCAGCGGCAAGACCATCGTGGCATTGCTTGCCATGCTCACCGCCGTGGAGACCGGGGCCCAAGCCGCCATGATGGCGCCCACCGAAATTCTCGCCCGTCAGCATTATGCCGGTATCGCGCCTCTGGCCGAAGCGGCGGGCCTGCGGGTCGCCCTGCTCACCGGCCGCGACAAGGGCAAATCCCGCGAGGCGGTTCTGGCCGGTCTGGCCTCGGGCGAGATCCATATCCTGCTGGGCACCCATGCCCTGTTTCAGGAGGACGTGGCCTTCAAGGATCTGGCGCTGGCCGTCATCGACGAGCAGCACCGCTTCGGCGTGCATCAGAGGCTGGAACTGGCGGCCAAGGGCGTGGCGGTGGACATGCTGGTGATGACCGCCACACCCATTCCCCGCACCCTGCTGCTGACCGCCTATGGCGACATGGATGCGTCCCGCCTGGACGAGAAGCCGCCGGGCAGGAAGCCCATCGATACCCGTGTCGTGCCCCTGGCCCGGTTGGACGAAATGGTGGCCGGGGTGGGCCGCGCCCTGGAAAGCGGCGCCCGCGTCTATTGGGTCTGCCCCCTGGTTGAGGAATCCGAGACCTCCGACCTGGCGGCCGCCGAGGAGCGTCACCGCCATCTTTCCCAGATGTTTGGGGATCGGGTCGGCCTCGTCCATGGCCGCATGAAGCCCACCGCCAAGGACAAGGTAATGGCTGAATTCGCCGCCGGAAACCTGGATATCCTGGTCGCCACCACGGTGATCGAGGTGGGCGTCGATGTGCCCGAGGCCAATATCATGGTCATCGAACACGCCGAGCGTTTTGGCCTTGCCCAGTTGCACCAGTTGCGCGGCCGGGTGGGACGGGGCAGCCGGGAATCCCGCTGCCTGCTGCTCTATGGCCATCCCCTGGGCGAAATCGCCAAGGCAAGGCTGGAGATCATGCGCGCCACCGAGGACGGATTCAGGATCGCCGAGGAGGATCTCCGCCTTCGAGGCGGCGGCGAAATGCTGGGCACACGGCAAAGCGGCCTGCCCGAATTCCGCCTGGCCGATCTGGCCATCCACGGCGAATTGCTGGCCGCCGCCCGCGACGATGCCCGCCTGATTCTGGAACGAGATCCGGAGCTAGCCTCCCCCCGAGGCGAGGCCTTGCGCGTCCTGCTCTATCTGTTCGAGCGGGACGCGGCAGTGAGGACGTTACGGTCGGGGTGAACCACGAAGGCGCAGAGGCCCGAAGGAACACGAAGAAGATATCCCTCCTCTATTCTTCGTGCCTTCGCGCCTTCGTGGTTCCAGTTCTCATATTCCCTACCCCAAAACCTCTTTGCCCACACCGGAAAGCGCCAGAACACCCAGGAGGGCGAACAGAGCGGCTGCCACCATGCGCACCAGCTTCAGAGGCAATTTCTCGGCCATGGCATTGCCGACAAAGACGGCGGGAACATCGGCGATCAGCATGCCTAGCGTGGTGCCTGCCGTAACCAGAAGCAGATCACCGAAGCGCGCCCCCAAGGCCACCGTGGCAATCTGGGTCTTGTCGCCGATCTCCACCAGGAAGAACGAGATGGCGGTGGCAACAAAGGCGCCCGCCTTCTCCCAGGTCTTAGGGGTGTCGTCCTCGTCCATCTTGTCGGGAACCAAAGTCCAGGCGGCCATGGCGATGAAGGAGACGCCCACGATCCAGCGCATGGTCTCAGGCCCGATCCAACGCGCCACTTCGACGCCCGCCCAGGCGGCAAGCCCGTGATTGGCGATGGTTGCCACGAAAATACCGGCAACCACGGCCCAGGGTTTCCTGAACTTGGCGGCAAGCAGAAGGGCGAGAAGCTGGGTCTTGTCGCCGATCTCGGCGGCGGTGACCACGGCAAGGGATACCAGTAAAGCTTCCATGAAAAGCACCATCAGGGGGTCGGGCAACACATGACCAATGGCCCGGAGTCCCGCCCAACCCCTGGACGCTAGGATTCCGAAGCCAAAGGTCTCGCCAAGCTGCTGGGCCGGACGCGCCATGGACCACAAGGCCCAAGTTTGTTGACGCGCCCCCTTCTAAAACCCGAAGGCGGCTACTCCCCAATGACGCGGGGACCATAAGGCCAGTCCGGCCGCTGATCAAGGACTTCATGCCGCATTGAGAATGAAAGTCAGACAAAGCCTCACAACAAATTGAAATTCATAGCGTTTTTTCCTTTTCTCATCTTCCGGCCTGCGTTACCTCTCTCATCAGCAGCCAACACATCAAGGGCCACCATGTCCACCAATGCCAAGGAAAGCGTCGCCATCTCCTCTGTCCTCGCCAGCGCCGCCATGACGGTGATGAAGCTGGTGGTGGGGCTGATGACCGGCAGCCTGGGCATTCTGTCGGAAGCCGCCCATTCCCTGCTGGACATGGGCGCGGCGCTTCTGACTTGGTTCGCGGTGCGCATTGGTGACCAGCCCGCCGACGAGCGCCACCCCTATGGCCATGGCAAGGTGGAAAGCGTCTCGGCCCTGATCGAGACCGGCCTGCTCTTCGTCACCGCCGCCTGGATCATCAAGGAAGCGGTCTCCCGGCTGCTGGAATCGACTCCGCCCGAGGTGGAAACCACATGGTGGGCCGTGGCGGTGATCGTGGTGTCCATCATCATCGATATCGGCCGTTCGCGGGCCCTGCTGAAGGTGGCCAAGGAAACCGGCAGCCAGGCCCTGGAAGCCGATGCGCTCCACTTTTCCTCAGACATTCTCAGCTCCACCGCCGTTCTGATCGGCCTAGGCCTGGTCTGGCTGGGCTGGCCCAAGGGCGACGCCGTGGCGGCTTTGGGCGTGGCGGGCTTCGTGTTGCTGGCTGGCTGGCGCCTGGGCACGCGGACCATCGACGTCCTGGTGGATGCGGCGCCCCAGGGTATCGCCGAGCATATCGAGAAGATGGCGGCCCAGCTTCCCGGCATCGCCCGTGTCGAACGGGTCCGCGCCCGCCCAGCCGGTCCCGCCGTCTTCGCCGAAGTGGTGGTGAAGGTCAGCCGCACCCTGCATCTCGAGCAGGTGGAATCCTTGCGCCGCGCCGTCCTCGACCGCCTGCGCGCCGAATTGCCCGAGGTCCAGGCCGTTGTCATCGCCGAGCCCTTGGCCCTGGACGATGAAAGTCTGGCCGAGACCGTCAGGGTTCTGGCCGCCGCCCGTGGCCTTTCCGTCCACCATGTGGGCGTCGCCACCCTTAACGACCGGCCTCATCTCAGCTTTGACATCGAGGTGGACGAGACCCTGACCATTGCTGCCGCCCACGCGGTCGCCACCGAGCTGGAACAGGCCCTGGCCGCCGAACTGGGCGACGACGTCACCATCGACACCCATATCGATCCGCGCCGGGCGAGCAATTTCTCCGGCGCCGCCCCGGCGGGCAACCGTCTGGCCGAAGTGCGCGATGCCTTGGCTACGGCATCCAAGGGGTTGGTGGATCAAGTCCATCAGATCGAAGCGCAGGAGCGCGAGGATGGGCTTTACGTCTCTCTTCACTGCCTATTCCCCGATGACGCCCCTATCGGCGAGGTTCATCACGCCACCGCGCGGCTGGAACACCGCCTGCGCGACGCGGTGCGCGGCATCGCCCGCGTTGTGGTTCGCGCCGAACCGGCCAGCGAAGGGCTGACAGGTTAAAACGCAGGGATGGTGTGCGGGGGTAACCCTTTATCCTTTCCGAGAATCGCTCTAACATCCCCGCCCTGATTTTCTGGATGCGGATTGGCGTGATATGAGCGGTTTCATCCGGGTGCGTGGCGCCCGCGAGCATAACCTCAAGAACATCGATGTGGACCTGCCCCGCGACAAACTGGTGGTGATCACCGGCCTGTCGGGTTCGGGCAAGTCGTCGCTGGCCTTCGACACCATCTATGCCGAGGGACAGCGCCGCTATGTGGAATCCCTGTCGGCCTATGCGCGCCAGTTCCTGGAACTG
Organism: Paramagnetospirillum magnetotacticum MS-1; assembly: GCF_000829825.1. Classification (NCBI taxonomy): domain Bacteria; kingdom Pseudomonadati; phylum Pseudomonadota; class Alphaproteobacteria; order Rhodospirillales; family Magnetospirillaceae; genus Paramagnetospirillum; species Paramagnetospirillum magnetotacticum. The sequence continues at coordinate 414,578 of NZ_JXSL01000027.1, forward strand.
ATGCAAAAGCCCGATGTGGAAAGCATCGAAGGCCTGAGCCCCGCCATTTCCATCGAACAGAAGACCACGTCCAAGAATCCGCGCTCCACCGTGGGCACGGTCACCGAGATCTACGACTATATGCGTCTGCTCTGGGCCCGCGTCGGCGTGCCCCACTCGCCCGCCACCGGCCTGCCCATCGAGAGCCAGACGGTCAGCCAGATGGTCGATCGGGTCGAATGCATGGACGAGGGAACGCGCCTTTATCTGCTGGCCCCCTTCGTGCGCGGCCGCAAGGGCGAGTACCGCAAGGATCTGCTGGAACTGCAGAAGAAGGGCTTCCAGCGGGTCAAGGTGGACGGCACGCTCTACGAGATCGACGACGTCCCCACCCTGGATAAGAAAAAGAAACACGATATCGAGGTGGTGGTGGATCGCCTGGTGGTGAAGCCGGGCCTCGGCAACCGTCTGGCGGATTCCATCGAGACGGCGCTGAGCCTGGCTGACGGGTTGTGCATCGCCGAGAATGCCGAAACGGGCGAGCGCACGGTGTTTTCCGCCAAATTCGCCTGCCCCGTCTCGGGCTTCACCATCGAGGAGATCGAGCCGCGCCTGTTCTCCTTCAACAACCCGTTCGGCGCTTGCCCGTCCTGTGATGGATTGGGCGTGAAGCTTTATTTCGACCCCGAACTGGTCGTTCCAAACCCTGGGATTTCCTTGCGTGATGGCGCCCTGGCCCCCTGGGCCGGGTCCACCTCGCAATACTATCTCCAGACGCTTCAGGGCTTGGCCGAGCATTACCGCTTCAGCCTGGAAACCCCCTGGGAAAAGCTGCCCGAGCGGGTGCGCGAGGTGATTCTCCACGGTTCAGGCAATGAGGAAATCCGCATCGCCTATGAGGATGGGTTCAGGGGCTATCACACCGAGAAATCGTTCGAAGGCGTCATTCCCAACATGGCGCGTCGCTACCGCGAGACGGATTCGTCTTACGTGCGCGAGGATCTGGCCCGCTTTCAGGGCACGGCTCCCTGCGAGGTCTGTGGTGGGGCAAGGCTCAAGCCCGAGGCCCTGGCGGTCAAGGTCTGCGGTCTGCACATCTCCCAATCCACCGAATTCTCCATCATGGCGGCCAGGGACTGGTTCGCCGATCTGCACAACCATCTGCGTCCCAAGGATCAGGAGATCGCCCGGCGCATCCTGCGCGAGATCAATGACCGCCTGGGCTTTCTGGTGGATGTGGGGCTGGAATACCTGACGCTCGGCCGGGGTTCCGGTTCGCTATCGGGCGGTGAAAGCCAGCGCATCCGTCTGGCCAGCCAGATCGGCTCGGGGCTGACCGGCGTGCTCTATGTGCTGGACGAACCCTCCATCGGCCTGCATCAGCGCGATAACGACCGTTTGCTGGCGACGCTGAAGCGCTTGCGCGACATCGGCAATACGGTGATCGTGGTGGAACACGACGAGGACGCCATCCGCAGCGCCGATTATCTGGTGGATATGGGCCCAGGCGCCGGTATCCACGGCGGCGAGGTGGTGTCCGAGGGCACGCCCGAGCAGGTGATGGCCGATCCTAAGAGCATGACCGGGCGCTATCTCACCGGCCAGGACCATATCCCCCTGCCCGCGCTCCGCCGCCCTGGCAGCGGCAAGCGCCTGTCGTTGATCGGAGCGCGCGGCAACAATCTCAAGGCGGTGGATGCCCACATTCCCTTAGGCACGCTCACTTGCGTCACCGGGGTGTCGGGCGGTGGCAAGTCCACCCTGGTGATCGAGACCCTGTACAAGGCCCTGGCCCGGCGTCTGATGGGCGCTCGCGAGCAGCCCTCGCCCTTCGATCGCATCGACGGCATCGAGCATCTGGACAAGATCATCGATATCGACCAAAGCCCCATCGGCCGTACGCCGCGCTCCAACCCGGCCACCTATACCGGCGCCTTCTCGCCCATCCGCGACTGGTTCACTGAATTGCCGGAATCCAAGGTGCGCGGCTACAAGCCCGGCCGTTTCTCCTTCAACGTCAAGGGTGGGCGCTGCGAGGCCTGTCAGGGCGACGGCGTCATCAAGATCGAGATGCACTTCCTGCCCGACGTCTATGTGCAGTGCGACGTGTGCAAGGGCAAGCGCTATAACCGCGAAACCCTGGAAATTACCTTTCGCGGCAAGAGCATAGCCGATGTTCTGGATATGACCGTCGAGGAGGCCGCCGACTTCTTCAAGGCGGTTCCCGCCATCCGCGACAAGATGGTCACCCTGCAACGGGTGGGGTTGGACTACATCCATCTGGGCCAGCAGGCCACCACTCTGTCGGGCGGCGAGGCCCAGCGGGTCAAGCTGGCCAAGGAACTGTCGCGGCGTTCCACCGGCCGCACCTTGTACATCCTGGACGAACCCACCACCGGGCTTCATTTCGAAGACGTGCGCAAGCTGCTTGAAGTCATTCAGGCCCTGGTGGAGGCGGGCAACACCGTGCTGGTCATCGAACACAATCTGGAAGTCATCAAGACCGCCGACTGGATCGTCGATCTGGGACCCGAAGGTGGCGATGGAGGTGGTCGCATCGTGGTGGCGGGGACTCCCGAAGACGTGGCGGCCTGCCGGGAAAGTTACACGGGTCATTACCTCGCACCCATTCTGGGGCGGAAATCGAGAAAGACTCGCTAACCCATTGCCTACGGCTGATTTTTCACGTCTTCTGAATCCTCCGTCGTAAAGACGATGCTTTAAGAAAAACGACGGTTTATCGATTCAGTTCACCATGGTAACGTTTTCTTAACTGGACTCGCCCAAGTCCATTACTTCGAAACCTCTGGACAGCCGATTCTTTTCTTGCAACATTGATCATCTGGATCGCAAGAAGAGTCGTCACCATGAAGTTCCTTCACGTCATCGCCGCGCTCTCCGCCCTTGTGGCGGTGTCGGCCTGTGCCGAGATGGAACCCATGGCGCCGCCCACCGCCTCGACCCCGATGGTGGCCGTGCCCCCTCCGCCCCCTGCCCTCGTGGTGAGGGACGATGTGGCTCTGCCGCCTTCGCCGGTGGTGGTCCACTTCAATCACGCCAAGGCCGACATCACCGGCTCGACCATGCAGGTGTTGTGGGGTCTGGCTCCCGCTCTTAAGGCGGCCGAGCCTGGCTTGATCCGCATCCAGGGCTTCACCGATTCCTCGGGCAAGGCCGCCTACAATCAGGTCTTGTCCGAGAAGCGGGCCCAGGCAGTTGCCGAGCAGCTGCGCAAGCTTGGCATCACCGCCCGTATCGAAGTGACGGGCCAAGGCATCGTCAAGGGTGGAAAAAAGGGTCAGAAGGACCAGGGCGCGCGCCGCGTCGAGATCACCTGGGAGCCTGCCGCTCCCGCCAAGACCTCGTCCACGGCGCCTGTTTCACCTGAAAGCGTGAAGACGCAGACCGATGCGCCTGATCTGGGCATGACCGGAATTGCAAACACCGCCCCGGCGGCTGGTGTTGCCGAGGCGGTGTCTTATGCCGGATCTTTGCCGGTTGCCGGGTCGCCCCTGGTCACGGATTGGGCCGTGTCCTCAGGTGCGACCGGCCCTCCGGTCACTCTTTCCTAGATATACGCGGCAATCTGAGCCCGCCGACGGCGCAGGGCCTCGGCATCCTCCACCTTGACCACCGGCTTTTGGGCGGTGTCGGTCTGGGTCTCGGCGGTCTGCTTGGTGCTCTTCATGATGGGGTTCGTTCTTGATCGGGAAGGCCGCTTGCCTTCGAGACGGACAATGCCCCCCAATCATGGCGGCAATCGGGACGCAATCAGGGCTTTTTCAAGGCACGTACGGGCTCGTCCCGCCACTCGCCGGGGGCTAGTCCCGCCAAGGTCCACTCCCCCACCGCCCATCGGATGAGGCGCAGGGTGGGAAAGCCCATGGCGGCTGTCATGCGGCGGACCTGACGGTTGCGGCCTTCTCTGATGGTCAGTTCGATCCAGGAGGTGGGAATGGCTGCGCGGTAGCGGATGGGCGGGTCGCGCGGCCATAGGTTATCGGGCTCCGGCATGGTCCGCACCCCCGCGGGCAAGGTGGGGCCGTCCTTCAGGACCACCCCACGGCGCAGCTTGTCCAGATCGTCCTCGGACGGGATCCCCTCCACCTGGGCCCAATAGGTCTTGGCCAGCTTATGTTTGGGGTCACTTATACGCGCCGCCAGAGGCCCGGAATCGGTCAGAACCAGAAGCCCTTCCGAGTCACGGTCCAGCCGTCCGGCGGCATATACACCCGGCACGTTGATGAAATCCTTCAGCGTCGCCCGCCCGCCTTCACGGTCGGTGAATTGGGTCAGCACGTCATAGGGCTTGTTGAAGACGATCAGCCGAGTCACAACACCCCTTCCACCTTTGCCTGAGAGGCCCCAGCAATGGCACGAGCGCCGTTTCCGCACAAGAAGCAGCCGCCAAAACGCCCCGAAACCAGCCCCATCCGCCCCGACAGCGATAAGGTGGCGGGCCTTCCGGCGGTCAAAGCGCTGTTCGCCCACGATCCGGCCCGCATCGAGCGATTGTTCTACGACGAGCGCATGAAGGAGGCGGCCAACGAGATGTGCAAGGCCATGGCGGCGGCCCACAAGCCCTACCGCATGGCGCCCACCGAGGAGCTGACCAAGATCCTGGGCTCACCACTCCATGGCGGCATCCTGGCGGTGACCCGGCCCAAGCCCATCCGCGTCTTCGATCCCGCCGATGCCCATCTCTGGGCCAAGGAAGGCAAGCCGTTGTTGGTTCTGGATGGTGTGGGCAATCCCCATAATCTGGGCGCCATCGCGCGGACCATGGCCTTTTTCGGCCTTGAACGCCTGTTGATCTCCGACCATCCGGGACAGGCTGCTCCCTCCGAGGCTTCGCTGCGGGTTTCCGAGGGCGGCCTGGAATGGGTCGAGGTGATCCGCGCCCAGAAATTCGTTGCGTCCCTGAAACGGCTGAGGGATTCCCATAGGATTGTCGGAACGGCACTCGGTTCGGGTAAGCCGGTGGCCGAGGTGCTGAACCGTCCGGGCAAGCCTATCGCCCTGCTCCTCGGCAATGAGGAAGATGGGTTGCCGCCCGCCACCCTGGCGGCCTGCGACGACATCGTCACCCTGCCCGGCTCGGGCAGGGTTCAGTCGCTGAACGTGGCCGCCACCGCCGCCATCCTTATCCATGAACTGGCGAAGCCGCGTCGGTAAGGGTATTGTTCCCCTTCACACTTTTGGAGAGTTCCATGTCGTCCACCGTCCGCGCCTCCCACATCCTCCTGATGTACAAGGGGTCCATGCGCTCCCAGGCCACCCGTTCCAAGGACGAGGCCCTGACCGAGATCAACAACATCAAGGAAGAACTCAACCAGGGGGCCGATTTCGGCCAGATGGCGCGTCAGTATTCCGATTGCCCCTCGGGCGAGGACGGCGGCGATCTGGGCGAGTTCCCCAAGGGCGCCATGGTGCCGGAATTCGAAGTGGCCGCCTTCGCGCTCAAATCGGGCGAGGTCAGCGGCGTGGTGGAAACCCCCTTCGGCTTCCATCTGATCCAGCGCACCGATTAGTCGAGATATCCCGCGTCGGCCATCATTCGATCCATGGACAGAGCAACCCAAAGAAGCTTAGGATTCTTTGCAGGTTGATGACATCCGAAGGGAGCGGACATGGCCGACGATGGGAATAACGTAAAAGCTGAAAGCGTGCCAGCGACGGCGGAGCCGGTTTCGCCCGCTTCGCCTAAGGCGAAGAAGTCTTCGCCCGCGGCCAAGGCCGTTACGCCCGCCGGTCAGGCCCGCCACGATCTGGCGGAAATGCGCCACGACCCGGAAGCGGTACGACATGCCTTCGAGACGGGCGAATATCCGTATAAGAGCCGCATGGGCCGCGCCGAATACGAGTCCAAGAAGGCCGCGCTGCAAGCCGAATTGCTCAAGGTCCAGCTTTGGGCCCGCGACACGGGCCAGAAATTCGTGCTGCTGTTCGAAGGTCGCGACGCGGCTGGCAAGGGCGGCACCATCAAGCGCTTCATGGAGCATCTCAATCCCCGCGCCGCCCGCGTGGTCGCCCTGGAAAAGCCCAGCGAGATCGAGCGCGGCCAATGGTTCTTCCAGCGCTATATCCAGCACCTGCCCACGGCGGGGGAAATGGTCTTCTTCGACCGTTCCTGGTACAACCGGGCCGGTGTCGAGCGGGTGATGGGCTTTTGCACCCCCGCCGAATACCTTGAATTCATGCGCCAGACCCCGGAAGTGGAGCGCATGCTGGTCCGTTCCGGGATCAAGCTCTACAAATACTGGTTCTCGGTCACCCAGGACGAGCAGTTGCGCCGTTTCAAGTCGCGGGAGCGCGATCCTCTGAAGCAGTGGAAGCTGTCGCCCATCGACAAGGCGTCGCTGGGCAAGTGGGGGGAATATACCGAGGCCAAGGAGGCCATGTTCTTCTACACCGACACCGCCGATGCGCCTTGGACCATCGTCAAGTCGGACGACAAGAAGCGGGCCCGGCTGAACTGCATGCTCCACTTCCTCAACTCGCTGGACTATCCCGGCAAGAACGAGAGCCTGGTGCATGTCCCCGATCCGCTGATCGTCGGCAAGGGCGCCCATGTGGTCCACAAGAGCGAGCGCATCCTGGGCGCCAGTCTAAGCCCGTAACCCATGCCCCGTGACGCCCCGGCGGAGCAGAATGATACCCTGTCCTGGGACAAGGACATCGCGTATTTCTGCGCCCGCTGTGGCGCCCCGGTGACGCGGGGGCGTTGGGAAATGGCCATGAATGGCGGGTTCGAGCACGTCTTCTTCAATCCCGCAGGCATCGTCTTTCGGGTTCTGTGCTTCAAAGAGGCACCGGGGGCCTTGGCCCTGGGTGCGGCCAGCGGCCAGTTTACCTGGTTCAAAGGCTATCTTTGGCGGTTAGCCGCCTGCCGCGCCTGCGACCTGCATCTGGGCTGGCGCTTTGAAGGATCGGACGCCCCGCGCATCTTCTTCGGCCTGATCAAGGACAGTCTTACGACAGTGGCCACACGGCGTTGATCGAAATCGATCAACGCGCCCTCAGGCGCCGGGCGGGCGCGAGCGCCCTTGGCTTCCGCGCCATAAGACGCGCGGCCCTTTGGGCCTAGCCCAATCTCGATCATCGAGATTGGGGGGCGATCACCAAGGTAATCTCGTCCGGCGTAAGCATCCGCCACTGCCCCTCGGGCAGATCGCCCAGGTCCAGCCCGCCGATGGCGGCGCGGTGCAGGCGCTCCACATGGTTACCGACGGCCGCGAACATGCGCTTGACCTGATGGTAGCGCCCTTCGGTGATGGTGATGCGGGCCGTCTGGGGGCCGGTGACCATCAACTCGGCCGGAGCCAATGGGGTATTCTCCGAGCGCAGCATCAGGGTGCCGGAGGCGAAGACCGCCCCCTCCTCCCCGGTCAGCGGCCGGGCCAGGGTCACCTCGTAGGTCTTGGGCACATGGCGCTTGGGCGAAGTGACGCGATGGGCCAGCGGACCGTCATCGGTCAGCAGCAGCAGGCCGGAACTGTCGCGGTCCAGGCGTCCCACCGGCGCCACGATGGGATTGCGGTGCATGAAACGCGGAGGCAGCAGTTCATAGACGACGCGGCCCGGATCCGAGGTGGAACAGGTATAGCCCTCGGGCTTGTTGAGCATCAGCACCAGACCGGGCGGCGGATCGAGGGGCTCGCCATCGACCCGGATATCCTCATGGGCCACCTTGGACGTGTCGTCCAATACGGAACCATCGGCGCGAGTGACCAGACCATCCTTGATCATGGCCTTGACGTCGCGCTGGCTGCCATAGCCCAGATTGGCGATGAGGCGGATCAGTCGCATATCTTTATGTCCCTTATGCGCCGGGCGGGATGCGTACCGCATCCCTTGGCTTCCGCGCCATAAGGCGCGCCGGGCCTTGCCCGCAACTCCAAGCCTGCGGTTTGTCGGCCATTATCATTTGTCATGGCGATTGCTGGCCAAATAGACCTTGAAGCCGTCGGCCTCGCGCAGCAGGGTCACCTCACGGAAGCGGCGGCGCAGCTCCGCTTCGTAAGGCAGGCTGCGATTGGCCACCAGCACGAATTTGCCGCGCCGCCGGATGGCCTTCCAGGCGGAATTGATGAATCCCTGACCGATAGCCGGGTCGGCCTTGCGCCCCTCGTGAAAAGGCGGATTGCTGACGATCCAGTCATAGGGATCGCATTTGGGCAGCCCCGCTCCCACGTCCAGCCAGTGAAAGGCGGCACGCGGATCGCCGCCTAGATTGGTGCGCGCATCCTCCAGGGCCAGGGATTCCGCCTCGAACAGATCAACGCCGGTCACGGAGGGAAAACGGGCCAGAATCTCGGCTGAAAGATAGCCCCAGCCAGCGCCCAGATCGGCCACCCTCCCCGCCACGCCCTCGGGCAGGCATTGCATCAAGAGGCGCGACCCCTTGTCCACATGCTCCGAGCTGAAACAGCCCGCGCGGGCCACCATTGCGCAGCCCTCCACCGGCCTTGGGCTGGCGGCCTCCAGCCATTGGGCGCATTCGGCGGGCCGAGGCCCCGCCCCGCGCTTCATCCAGAAAGTCCTGGCCTGATGTTTGGACAGCGACCCGGCCAGGCCAAAGACCTTTTCCGCCTCGCGTTCGTGGCTGGCAGCGCCCAGGGCATTGGCGCCGCAGCACACCAGAATGCCGCCCGGCTCCAGCAGGTCCCAGGCCCGCGCCAGATTGGCCCGGTTTTCGGCCTTGTGCTTGGTCAGCAGCACCAGACCGGCGCCAAAGCGGCCTTCAAGGCGTTCCACTGTTTCGAATCCGGCCTGGATCAGACGATCATAGGCGGGCTTGAAGCCCTGTTCGCAGATCAGGCGCGCATTCCATTCGTCCCGCAGAGCATCGTGGGGCTCGGCGCGCATCAGAAAAGCCCGTTCGGGCAGCGGCACAAGGTCGCGTTCGAAGGGCAGAAGAAGGGCGTCGATGATCTTGGAATCGTTCATGACGGGCGGTTTAGCATGCCCGGCATGTGGCCGTCGAGGCATGCCAAGCGTTGACTCGCGCCCGATGCGGGGCCAAGGTGCCGCCCATGGCCCGCCAAGACACAATCGACGACGAAGACAAGGTCCGGCTGCTGCGCGCCTTGGCCTTCCAGATCCACCGCAAACGCCCGGCCGAAGAGGCTTTGGGCGAATTGCTGGAGCATGAATCCAAGGGCGGGCGCCGCCGCGCCTACCGGGCCGGAGTGGACGCCCTGGCCGCCGACGGCTTCACCGCCGCCATGGATGCGCTTGGCCTGTTCAATGACGATGCCCTGGTGCTGCTGGGGGTGCTGGCCGATTCCGGCGACCACCGCCTGCTGTCCAGCGCCTTGGGCAAAATCGCCGATCTCATGGAAAACAAAAGCCCCTGATCCGCCAGGACCAGGGGCTTTATCGGTGTAACCGGCTCGCTCAGCCCTTGGCAGGCGTGACGATCAGGCGTTCGACCGGCGTGTCATTGGCGAAATGCGAGGTCACGATCTCGTCGATATCGGCCGTGGTTTCGGTCTTGTACCAGATGCCCTGGGGATAGACGACCATCAGCGGCCCGGCCTTGCAAAAGCCCAGGCAGCTGGACGAGGCGACGCTGACGCCCTTGTCCCACAGATTCAGCTCACTCACCTTCATGGCCAGCTGATTGAACAGATTCTGACCGCCGCCCTTGCTGGTGCAACAGCCGCGGGGATGGCCGTCGGGGCGGCGCTGAGTGCAGACGAAGGCGTGGTACTTATTGGGGTAATGGGACACGGACGACCTCCCTCTCATCAAAATCCGGTAAGGAAATACCGCTTTCTCCGGTTCATGACCAGAGTCTAATCAGCCCTTCACCTTGAGGAGCTTCAGTTCCTCACCGGTGAAGAGGTCATAGCGGGTCAGGCAGGAATCCACCGACTTGCCGGTCAGTTCGCGCCACTTGTCCAGCGCTTCCTTGCGCGAATAAGGGCCATGCACTTCCAACTGGCGTCCCTCGGTGACGTTCTGGAAGGTGGTATCAGCGTATTCGCCGCCCATCACATACCACTGATCCGCGGCCGAATCCTCGGTGCTGCGGATAAAGTAGCGGATCATGGCATTGTCCACGGACTTGCCGGTCAACGCACGCCAGCAGATATGCGCCTCGTGCTCCTCGAAGGGGCCGAACCGCTCTTCGGTGTGGCCCGGCGCGATGACGGTAAAGGAAGTATCGGCATATTCGCCGCCGACAACATAATAGGTCTTGGCCATGGGTGTCTCTCTTCCCACTCGAAGGGGTGGCTTCGGGCAAGCTTATACCCCATCCCCGGCCCGGAAGGAATGTCCTTCGTAACATGGTGCCCCGGCAGATTCTGCCGCCCTATTGCATGAAGAATTGGCGGAAAGCCTAGAGTTTCCGTTTGGCACGATGGCTGCATAGAGAGCGGGGAACTCTCTCCTCGGAGAACGAACATGGTTTCTCTCAGCGTCGCCTCGTCCAATCTTCTCCTGAACAAGAAGGAAAACGAGGCCACTCATTCCATCGAAAAGTCAGGCTCGGCCTCGGCCTTTTCCAATTATGGCTATGGCCCCCTCGACCTGCCCGACGGCAACAAGGACATCACCGCCGAGGGCACCGGGACCAAGCCGGTTTCGGGCACGTCGTCCATTGCCGCGGTTTCCAGCGGCGCCAGCGCCCAATGGCTGGCCCAACTGGCCGCGTCGATGAATCCCAGGTAAAGCACTTCTGGACAAGAGGCGTCCAAGCCTCTATCTCCCTTGGGCCATGACCCGCACCGTCCATGTGATCGGCGGCGGGCTTGCCGGGTCGGAAGCGGCCTGGCAGCTCGCCCAGGCCGATATCCCCACCGTCCTCCACGAAATGCGCCCGGTGCGCACCACGCCCGCTCATCAGACCGATGGCCTGGCCGAACTGGTGTGCTCCAACTCCTTGCGCTCGGACGATGCGGATTACAACGCCGTCGGCCTGCTGCATGAAGAGATGCGCCGCGCCGGTTCTCTCATCCTCGCCCAGGCCGATGCCCACAAGGTCCCGGCCGGTGGCGCCCTGGCGGTGGACCGCGACGGCTTTTCCCAAGGTGTTCAGGCGGCCCTGTCCTCCCATCCGCGCATCACCATCGTGCGCGAAGAAGTGGCCGGTCTTCCCCCTGAGGATTGGGAACAGGTGGTCATCGCCACCGGCCCGCTGACCTCGCCCGCCATGGCCGAGGGGCTGCGTGAGCTGACGGGCGAGGCCTCCCTGGCCTTCTTCGACGCCATCGCCCCCATCGTCACCAAGGACAGCATCGACTTCACCAAGGCTTGGTTCCAGTCGCGCTATGACAAGGGCACGGGCTCGGACTACATCAACTGCCCCTTGGACAAGGACCAGTACTACGCCTTCATCGAGGCGCTGATTACCGGCGAGAAGGTGGCGTTCCATGAATGGGAAAAGGACACCCCCTATTTCGAGGGTTGCCTGCCCATCGAGGTGATGGCCGAGCGCGGTCGTGACACCCTGGCCTACGGCCCCATGAAGCCGGTGGGCCTGACCAATCCCAATGGCCCCAAGCCCTTTGCCGTGGTGCAGTTGCGCCAGGATAACGCGCTGGGCACGCTCTACAATCTGGTGGGCTTTCAGACCAAGCTGCGCCATGGCGAGCAGTCGCGCATTTTCCGCGCCATTCCCGGCTTGGAAAACGCCGAGTTCGCCCGTCTGGGCGGGCTGCACCGCAACACCTTCGTCAACGGCCCCCGCGTCCTCGACCGCAGCTTGCGGCTCAAGGCCCAGCCCCGGCTGCGCTTGGCGGGCCAGATCACCGGCTGTGAAGGCTATGTGGAAAGCTCGGCCATCGGCCTGCTGGCCGGTCTGTTCGCCGCCGCCGAGGCTCTGGGCCGCGAGATGCTGCGCCCGCCCGCAACCACGGCCTTGGGCGCCCTGCTCAACCATGTCACCGGCGATGCCGAGGCCGAGACCTATCAGCCCATGAACATCAATTTCGGCCTCTTCCCCCCGCCGCCTGAGCGCGACGAAAAGGGCCGCCGCGTCAAGGGCCGCGATCGCAAGAAGCTCTATGCCGAACGGGCGCGCAACGCGCTCACACCCTGGATCAATTCGCTTCGGGAATAGTTCATTGCGGGGCTCCCGCCCCGATCCCCCGGCTGGAGGCGATGCCTCCAGACCTCCCTTTGATTCATAAATGAAATGGGGTTTGGGGCCTTGCCCCGAACGGGTGCGGGCCGGTGGCCCGCTCGCGCAGCGATCATTTCGCCTGGATCAACTCGATCTTATAGCCGTCAGGGTCTTCCACGAAGGCGATGATGGTCGAGCCGTGCTTCATGGGGCCTGGGGCGCGGGTGATCTTGGCCCCTGCCGCCGCCAGATCGGCGCAGGCCTTGTAGATGTCGGGAACGCCAAGGGCCAGATGGCCGAAGCCGCCGCCCAGATCGTAGGATTCGGTGTCCCAGTTGAAGGTCAGTTCCACCACCGTGCTGGACGCCTCCTCGCCATAGCCGACGAAGGCCAGGGTGAAGCGTCCTTCCGGGTAATCGGTGCGGCGCAGCAGCTTCATACCCAGCAAGCGGGTGTAAAAGTCGATGGAGCGGTCCAGATTGCCCACCCGGATCATGGTGTGGAGAAAGCGCCAGTCAGCCATAGTTCTGGTCCTTATTTGCTTGGCGCCTTCACGCGCCGGGCGAGCCACCTCCGTGGCCCTTGGCTTCCGCAGCATAAGCTGCGCGGCCCCTTGGGCCTAGCCAAGCCTCGACGAGTTATCCTCGTCAAGACTTGGTCTTGCGTTGCCTGATAAAGTCGATCACCGCATCGGCGGCCCGCTTTCCCGGACTCTCGCCGCCCAGGCCTAGCTTTTCCAAGGCCCGGCGGGCGCCTGCCGCCTGCAGCGCGCGGGCCGCTTCGTCGGTCAACAGATGTTCCACCGCCGCCGCCAGTTTATCCGGCTGACAATCATCTTGCAGCAGTTCAGGCATCACCACCTCGTCAACCAGGATGTTGACGAGGGTGACGAATTTGAGGCTGAGCCCCAGGAAACGGGTGGCGATGAAGGCCGAGACAGGCGACACCTTGTAGGTGACCACGGCGGGCAGCCGCGCCATGGCCAGTTCCAGGGTGACGGTGCCCGAAGCCGCCAAGGCGGCGTCACAGGCGGCAAAGGCGTCGTATTTCTCCGCCCCGCGCACCACCAGTGTAGGCAGCGGCCAGGATTTTACCGCCTGCGTGACCTCATCGGCCACAGTCTCGACGGTGGGCACCACCACCGCCAGATCGGGAAAGCGTTTGGCCAGCAGCGCCATGGTCTGCCCGAACGGCTCTAGAAGCTTGGCCGTCTCGGAATGCCGGCTGCCGGGCAGGACGCAGAGGAGTTTGCGGTCGGGGTGAATGGCATGCCGGGCGCGGAAGGCTGCGCCATCGCCTCTGGCCGCCGCCCCCTCGATCACCGGATGCCCCACATGCAGGGTCCGAAGCCCCTCTTTCTCGAACCAAGCCGGTTCGTTGGGCAACAAGGTCAGCAGCAGATCCAGTACCTTCGCCAGGGTCTTGGTCCGTCCCGACTTCCAGGCCCAGACCATGGGCGCCACGTAATGGATGCGTGGAACCGCCGAACCTCGTTTCTTCAGGCCCGCATGAATGCGTCCGTTGAAGCCCCAGGAATCGATGGAAATCAACGCATCCGGGCGCTTCGTTTCGATATCGGAAATGGTCTGCTTGACCCGGCGCAGGATCTTGGGGATACGGGGCAGCACCTCCACCAGCCCCATCACCGACAATTCGGTCATGGGAACCAGGGAGGTCAGCCCCTCGGCCTGCATGCCTTCGCCGCCGATTCCGGCAAAAGTGACGCCGTCTCCCAGGCGCTCCTTCAAAGCCGCCATCAACCGTCCACCCAGCAGATCCCCCGAGGGTTCTCCGGCGATAAGATAGATCAGCATGGAGGAAACTCGATGCCGGTGACGAACAGGCCCAGCCGGTCGGCTTCTTCTCCCAGCGTCTTGCCGCCCAAGACCAAGGCGCCACCCGCCTCCACCGCGATGCCGCGCAGACCGGCGCTTGCCGCTTCGCGCAAGGTGGTAAGGCCGATGGTGGGCAGATCGATGCGGCGATCCTGGCCCGGCTTCTTCAGTTTGACCAGAACGCCGCCCTCCCCTTCGCGGGCCAGGGGGCCACAGCGGCGGATCAAATTGTCGGTGCCTTCGATGGCTTCGACGCCCAGCACGATGCCCTGCTGCACCACGACGGCCTGCCCCACATCTAGGGCCCCCAAGCCCCGCGCCACTGCGATGCCGCGCGTGATGTCGGCTTGCGCCTGCTCGTCAGGGGTCCTTGAACCGTAAGGACCAGGAGTGGCGAGGCAGTCGGACAAGACATCGTCGACGCCGACAACCTTGAACCCTTCGCTTTCCAACTCGGCGGCGACGGCACGCAGCAATCCGTCATCGCCAAGCGCTTTGAGCCCGACACGGGCGAAAAAGCGGGCGGTGCGGAAATCGGGCGCCAGTTCCATGAGGGTCGGACGGCGCACCGGGCCGATCATCACCACCTCGGCGACCCCGGCCTGGCGCAGACGCTCGAATCCAGTTCCGGCCTCGCCCAGGCGAATCCAGTCCTGGGCAGCCTCTTGACCGATGACCTGGGGATCGGCATGTCCCGAAAGAGCGAGAAAATGAAAGGGGCGCCCCTGGGCACGGCAAGCGGCGGCGACCAATCCAGGCAGGTCGCCGCCTCCTGCGATGATGCCGAGCTTAGGAGCCATTCGGCGTGCTGAGGGAACGCGACGAATCCGAGCGGATGAAGGCCACGATCTCCATTACCACCGGATGGTCCTTGAACTGTTCCTCCACGTCCGAAAGACGCTCGGCCAGGGTGCCTTCCGGGGCGAACATCAGGCGATAGGCATTGCGCAGCGTGTGGATGTCATCGCGCGAAAAGCCTCGGCGCTTCAGTCCAACGATGTTCAACCCGTTGAGATAGGCCCGATTGCCGATCACCATGCCGAAGGGGATCACGTCGGCCTCGACGCCCGACATGCCGCCGATCATGGCGTGGCGGCCGATGCGCACGAACTGGTGCACCGCCGACAGCCCGCCCAGAAAGGCGTATTCGCCGACGATGACATGACCGGCCAGAGTGGCGTTGTTGGCCATGATGACATTGTCGCCCAGAATACAGTCATGCGCCACATGGGCACTGGCCATGAACAGACAGTTGTCGCCCACCTTGGTCACCATGCCGCCACCCTCGGTGCCGGGATTCATGGTGACGTGCTCGCGGATCTGGTTATTGGCGCCGATCTCCAGGGTCGAGGGCTCGCCCTTGTATTTAAGATCCTGGGGGCGATGGCCGATGGAGGCGAAGGGGAAGATGCGCGAGCCCGCGCCAATGGTGGTGCGCCCGGCCACCGCCACATGGGACACCAATTCCACGGATTCGCCCAGTTTGACGTCGGGGCCAACCACGCAAAAGGGGCCGATGATTGCCGAGGAGGCAATCTCCGCCTTGGGATCGATAACGGCCGAAGGATGAATATTGGTCATTTTTCGTCCAGAATCATGGCGGCATAGGTGGCTTCGGCGACAAGGACACCGTCAACCTTGGCTTCGCCCCGGAACTTCCAGACGTTGCCGCGCGAGCGTTCCTTGAAGACGTGGATCATCAACTGGTCGCCGGGGCCGACCGGCTTCCTGAAGCGGGCGTTCTCGACGCTCATGAAGTAGACCAGCTTGCCCTCGGCAGATTCGCCCAGGGTTTCCACCACCAGCACGGCGGCGGTCTGGGCCATGGATTCGATGATCAGAACGCCGGGGAACACCGGGCGCGACGGGAAGTGGCCCTGAAAGAACGGCTCGTTGATGGTGACGTTCTTGATGCCTACGGCACTTTCATTGGCCACCACCTGCACCACCCGATCCACCATCAGGAAAGGATAGCGGTGCGGGATCATCTGGATGATCCGGCTGATGTCGATGACCTTACCCAGGTCGGTAGCCTGATTGTTGTTGGCGGTATCCATACTCACGTCCTGCCTTTGGCCTTAACCCTTTTTCCGCGCCATCTTGCCCAGAATAGCCGATTGGCGCAGCCAATCCGCCATGGGCACGGCGGGCGCGCCACCGACGGTTTCCCCCGGGGGAATGTCCCGCATCACCCCGGCCTGGGCGGCGATCTTGGCGCCCGCCCCAATCTTCAAATGGCCGGTAATCCCGGCCTGACCACCCGCGGCGACGAAATCGCCCATGCGGGTCGAACCGGAAATTCCCACCTGCGCCACGATGACGCATCCGCGGCCCAGCTGAACGTTGTGCCCAATCTGGACGAGGTTGTCTATCATGCAGCCGTCGCCGATCTGCGTGTCGGGCCCCGCGCCTCGGTCGATGGTGGTATTGGCGCCGATTTCCACATTATTGCCGATGACCACCCGGCCCAATTGCGGCACTTTGAGGTGGCCTTGCGGCCCCATGGCAAAACCAAAGCCATCCTGGCCGATGCGGGCGCCTGGATAGATGTTGACGCGATTGCCCACCAGGGCATGAGACACCGTGGCATTGGCGCCGATGGTGCAATCTTCGCCCAGCACGACACCCTGGCCGATCACCACATTGGCGCCGATGCGGCAGCGGGCGCCGATCCGGGCATTGGAGCCGATGACCGCGCCGGGTTCGATGCGGCACCCCTCGCCCACACTCGCCGTCACGTCAATATACGCCGTCGGAGCCACCCAGGGCTCCGGTGCGGGATTGGGGTAGAAGGCCTGGGCGATGCGGGCATAGGCACGGTAGGGATCGGCAGACAGTAGCAAATGCATGCCCGCCGGGGCCTTTTCCGCCATTTCCGGCGCCACAACGCACAAACCCGCCTTGCTGGCCTGAAAGGCGGCCACGTATTTGCGGTTGTCGAGGAAGGACACGGTGTCCGCCTCCGCTTGCTCCAGCGGGGCAACATCCACAAATCTGGCGCCAAGCTCGCCGCCTTCAGCCACCGCCGCGCCGGAAATTTCCGCCAGTTGGGCCAGGGTGAAGGGACCTGCGACAGTAAAGAAACGGGGATCGGCCATGTGATGTCACTTCTTGCCGGACTTGGGAGATGGCGGCGCTTCTGACGGCGCGGAGGCATCAACCTGGGGAATGGGAAAATTGACCGCGGGCAGCTTCTTGTTCAAACGCTCGATCACCTGGGCGGTAACATCCATGCGAGGCTCGTGCAAGACCACCTGCTGCTTGGGCAGAACCAGATTGGCCCCCATCTCGGCGGCAATTTCCCCCGTGATGGTGAGGATGGCGTTCATCAATTCCGCCATGGCGGAATCCGTGGATTTCTCCAGGGCGCGTACCGCCATCTGCGTTCTGTTCTGGAAGGCGACGACCTGCAACTCCAGGGCCTTGACCTTCTGGTCATAAGCCTCTTGCGGCATGGTGCCTTTCTGCTTGGCCAGATCCTGGTCGCTGCGCTGCAGTGCCTGGCGAGTGGAATTGAACTCGGCCTGAAAATTCTGCTGATACTTGTCGCGCTGGGCCGCCAGAGCCCGTCCGGGCAAGGATTCCCGCTGGGCTTGCTGGATATCGACGATGATCAGGCTCATGGGCGCAACCGAGGCCCGCTGAGCCTCGGCCGCACCGCAATTCCACAGAAGAGCCGCCATAACCAGTGAGAGCAAACGGGCAGCCAGGGCAAGGCGGCGTGACAGGGTGTTCCTCACGACATCTCTTCCACTTGAAGCCGCGACTCGCCGTTTGAGCACGGTCAGAACTTGGTTCCGAAGTTGAACCGGAAGATTTCCTTCTTGTCGAACTTCTCCTTGACCAGCGGGAAACCGAGATCGACGGAAACCGGACCCATGGGCGACTTCCAGGAAAGGCCGACGCCGGGTGAGACGCGGATCGACGAGGATTGGTTGACATTGGTCGTATCGGCGGTATCGGTCGGGCCAGCGGTGCCGATATCGGTAAAGGCCTGGCCGGAAACACCGAACTCCTCGGGCAGACCCAGGGGGAACTTGACCTGGGCCGAGCCCACGGCCTGCCAGATACCACCCAGCGCATCGCCGGTATTCTTGTCTCGGGGGCCGACGCCACCATTGGCAAAGCCGCGCAGATTATCGCCACCCACATAGAAGCGGTCGGTGATGCGCACCCGCTGGTCGAGGCCGTAGATATAGCCCAGCGAACTGCTGATGCCGAGAATGACCTTATCGGTCAGGGTAAAATACTGCCCGCCGGAGATCGAACCGCGCAGATACCGGATATCACCGCCCAAACCGGCTCCATCCGTACCCAATCGGATGAAATAGCCTTCGGTCGGATCGATGCGGGAATCGCGCCGGTCGTAGAGCAGGCCCTGTCCGATAACAGAACTCACCTTCGAGCCAAGTTGTTCGAGGACGTAGGGCGAGGTGCTGTTGATGCCCTTCACCGTGTCCTGCTTCAGGGTATAGACCACATCCTGACGCAGATTCTCGGACAGGCGATAGCCCGCACGCAGGTCGCCACCCATCGACGACGCATCATAGGAGCTTTCTCTCTGAAGCTTGCGGTCGACGACAAAGGCGTCAAAACCGGCCGCCACTTCACGATCCATGAAATAGGGTTCCGTGAAGGACAGATCCAGACTGCTCCGCTTGGTGCCCAGACCGGCGCCAAGACGCAAATCCTGACCACGGCCCAGAAGATTGCGTTCCCGCAACGAGGCCTCGATGATCGGTCCGGCCGAGGATGCCCAGCCGACGCCGAACGTCAGCTCGCCCGTAGACTTCTCCGTGACATCCACTTTGATGACAGTGCGATCCGGAGCCGTGTCCGACGGAATGTTGGTAATTTCAGCCTTCTCGAAGAAATTGAGGTCCTTCAGGCGCTGGCGCGAGCGGCGCAGTTTGGCGGAATTGAAGGCATCGCCTTCCACCAGACGGAATTCGCGACGGATCACCTGATCGAGGGTACGGACATTGCCGGAAATATCGATGCGCTCGACAAAGACCCGCGGGCCTTCCTTGATGTCGTAAGTGATGTCGATGGTCTGGGTTTCGCGATTGCGGCGAACCTGGGGCTTCACGTCGACAAAGGCGAAACCCTTGGTTCCAACCGCATCAACCAGCCTCTGGACGATGTCTTCCACCTGATCGGCGTTGTACCAGTCTCCGGGTTCACTGATCAGCAGCGGCTGCAGGTCCTCGGGCTTCAGGTCACGCAAATCGGCATTGATGGTCGAGGCGCCGAACTTGTAACGCTCGCCCTCGTCGATGGTATAGGTGATGAAGAAGCCTTCGCGCGAGGGGGTAAGCTCGGCGATGGCCGAACTGACGCGAAAATCGGCGAAGCCATGCTTCAGATAGAAGCGGCGTAGCAATTCGCGGTCGTAAGTAACCCGGTCGGGATCATAGGTGTCATCGGTGGAGAGGAAGCGATACCACCGCTCCTCCTTGGTTTGCAGCATCTCGCGCAGTTTATCCTGGTCGTAACGCTTGTTACCGACGAAGGCAATGCGGCGGACATAAGTGGGCTGGCCCTCGCTGATCTCATAGACGAGATCGACGCGGTTCTGCTCGAGCTGGATGATCTTGGGTTCGACCGTCGCGGCGAATCGGCCGCCACGGCGGTACAGTTCCAGGATGCGCTTGACGTCGGCCTGGACCTTGGAACGAGTGTAGACGGTTCGTGGACGCAGTTGAACCTCGGAGCTCAACTGCTCTTCCTTGATGCGGCTGTTCCCCTCGAAAGCGATCCGGTTGATGATCGGATTTTCCACGACCCGGACCACCAACTGCTCGCCTTCGCGGCGGATGGCCACATCCTGGAACAGTCCAGTATTGAAAAGCGCCTTGAGAGAACGGTTGACGCGGTCGGTGTCATACAGATCGCCTTCGGCGATGGTCATGTAAGACCGGACCGTCTCGACCTCGATACGCTGAGTGCCAAGAATGGAGACGGAGCGGATACGACCGCCTTCCTGGGCAAGAGCCGGCATAACACCAGCCAGGATGCCCAGCAGCACAGCGGTCCACAGCACGAAACGCATCCAGGCCCCCCTTGAGCTTCGTAAATCCGATCCCTTGGACCGGCTCACGAAAACAGCCGCTTCACCATATCCCAGACCGGCAGCGACACAAGGTCGTTGCGGGTGGCAAAGACCATCAAGGCCAATACCAGAAACAACCCGATTCGGAAACCATATTCTTGGGCCTTCTCCCCCAGGGGGCGCCCAAGAATGGCCTCGAACGCATAAAACATTAGATGCCCGCCATCGAGGATAGGAATAGGAAAAAGATTGATCAGGCCAAGATTGAGCGACAGCAGGATCGTATAGAAGACTACGCTGGCCAGGCCGAGTTGTGCCGCCTCTCCTGCTCCCTTGGCGATTCGGATCGGACCGCCCAGTTCGTCGGTGTCGCGGGTGCCGTTGATCATCTGGCCGATGCCGATGAATGTGGAACGCACCATGTTCTCCGTCTCGGCCAGGGCCTCACCCAGGGCCGAGACAGGACCGTGACGGACGATTTCAGTGCTGGCCGGATCGGCGGAAATGCCCAGAACTGGCACTTTCTCCATGTCGCCGAACACGCCCTTGCGCGAGATGATGCGGGGACGCGCCGCCACGTCGAAGGATTTGTCGCCGCGCCGGACCGAAAGCGACAACTCGCTCTCGATCTCCAGGCGGACCATGCGCTGGATATCCTGGAAACGCTCCACGGCGCGTCCATTGATGGCGGTGATACGGTCGCCCGCCTTCAGCCCGGCAGTTTCAGCGGCGGTCCCAGGATGGACCATGCCAATCACCGGCTGGGTCACTGGCTGGCCCAGCACCATGAACATGCCAGCCAGACCAAGGATGGCGAACAGAAAATTGGCGGCAGGCCCCGCCACGACGATGGCGGCGCGCTGCCCCACCCGCTTGTGGCAGAAGGCCTGGGCCTTTTCCTCATCGCTCATGGGCTGGTCGCTGGCCGTGGCCGAGGCCGCATCGGCATCGCCGAACATCTTTACAAAGCCGCCCAGCGGCAGCAGGCCGATACGCCAGCGTGTGCCGTTGGCGGCGACGCGCCCCCAGACCTCCGGCCCGAAGCCGATGGAGAAGACCTCCACCTTGACCCCGTTCCAGCGGGCCACCAGGAAATGCCCGAATTCGTGGACAAAGACCACGACGGTCAGGATGACCAGGAAGATGACCAGATAATACCAGACGCCGTGCAGGACGCTGTTGAGTAGACCGAAAAGATCCATGTGTCAGCGGCCACCATCGATGAGGGCAGATGCAAAACGGCGCGCCTCGGCATCTTGGGCCAAAACGTCGTCAATGCTGGTCAGTTCGCAATGGGTCACGCCAGCCACGGTACGCTCGACGATGGAGGCGATGTCGAGGAAGCCGATGCGCCGCCCCAGGAAGGCGGCCACCGACACTTCGTTGGCGGCGTTCATCACGGCGGCGGCCGAACCGCCCGCCCGTAAAGCCTCGCGCGCCAGACGCAAAGAGGGGAACCGCACAGGATCGGGGGCCTCGAAGGTCAGGGTGGCGATGGTGGCCAGATCAAGCCTGGGCACCGGCGCCTCGATACGGTTGGGCCAGCCCAGGGCATAGGCGATGGGGGTGCGCATGTCGGGCGAGCCCAACTGAGCCAGAACCGAGCCGTCCACATAGGCCACCAACGAATGAATGACCGACTGGGGATGGACGACGATGTCGATCTTGTCCTCGGGCATGTCGAACAGGTGATGGGCTTCGATCAGTTCCAGGCCCTTGTTGAACATGGAGGCGGAATCCACCGAGATCTTGGCGCCCATGGACCAGTTGGGATGGGCCACCGCCTGTTCGGGCGTCACATCGGCCATGAATTCGCGGGTCTTAGTGCGGAACGGACCGCCCGAGGCGGTCAGGATGATCTTTTCGATCCGGTCGTGCTGGTCGGCTTCGAACACCTGGAAGATGGCGGAATGCTCGGAATCCACGGGCAGAAGGGTGGCGCCGTGCTTTTCCACCTCGGCCATCATCAGCTGACCGGCGCAGACCAGACACTCCTTATTGGCCAGGCCGACCACCGCGCCACGGCGCACCGCCGCCAGGGTGGGCGCCAGACCGGCGGCGCCGACGATGGCTGCCATCACCCAGTCGGCGGGCATCCGGGCGGCGGCAACCACGGCCTCAGGCCCGGCGGCAGCTTCGATGCCGGTTCCGGCCAGAGCCTCCTTCAGAGCGCCATAAGCCCCCTCATCGGCGACCACGGCGAGCTTAGCCCTCAGGGTCTTGGCCTGCTGGGCCAGGATGTCCACGCGTGAATTGGCCACCAGAGCCTCGACACGATAGAGCTCGGGGTTTCTCTCGACCAGATCCACCGTGTTGCAACCGATGGACCCCGTCGAGCCCAGAATGGTGACACCCTTGCGCCCGCTCATGCTTCTTCCTTCATTGCCAGTCCAGGACCGTCTTGCCGGTCGCCAGAGAGAACGCCGCCACGGCAAGGGCGGTGGTCAGCAGGCCATCGACGCGGTCAAGCACACCGCCATGGCCCGGAATGATATTGCTTGAGTCCTTGACGTTGCAACGCCGCTTGATCCAGGACTCGAACAGATCGCCGATCTGGGCGACCACGGCAACCGCGGCACTGATCACGGCCAGCGACGTATTTTCCGATGCACCTGCCCAGAATGCCATCCCCACGCCGGTCAATGCCGCACAAAGCATGCCGCCGATAAGTCCCGCCCAGGTTTTTTTCGGACTGACGGACGGCAGCAGCTTAGGCCCTCCGATCATCCGGCCAAAGGCATAGGCTCCGATATCCGTCGCCCATACCACCAGCAAAATCCACGCGATGATCTCGGCGCCGAATTGAGGATGGGCGCGAATCCACACCAAAGCCACCGAGGGCAGTCCGGCATAAAAGACCCCAAAGCCAGCCCAACCCCGCCCCGACCGGTCGTTGCCCGCCAGTCCGCCCGAAGTCAGCGCGGCCAGCAGCACCATGGCCAATCCGATATCGGGCCGCGCCACGGTCAGCAGCGAGGCCAGAGCGCACCCCAAAGAGGCAACCCTCCCCGACAGGGCGAAGCCGCCATTCAGCATGCGGTGCCATTCCCAGCACATCAAGGCCGCGGCAAGGGCGATCAGAACCGCGAAGGCATAGCCACCGGCCCAGGCGGCAAGCAGGGCGGGCGGAGCCATGACGAGAGCGGACAGGGCGCGGGTTTTCAGCACGCGCGGCTACCTGGCCGTTCCGAAACGGCGGTCGCGGCCGTGAAAATCACGAATGGCGGACTCCAACTCGCTGCGCCCGAAATCGGGCCACAAGGTATCCATGAACACCAATTCGGCGTAGGCCCCCTGCCACAGCAGGAAATTGCTGATCCGCTGCTCGCCGCTGGTACGGATGATCATGTCGGGATCGGGAATGCCCGCCGTGGACAGACGGGCGTTGATGGCATCCTCGTCCACGTCTTCGGCGGCAACTTTTCCGTCGGCAACATCCTGGGCCAAGACCCTGGCCGCCGCGACGATCTCCTGGCGTCCGCCGTAAGACAGGGCCAGCAGCAGAGTCAGCGCGGTATTGCCAGCGGTCTTGGCCTCAGAATCCTCGATCAGGCGGATGATATCGGCCCCCAGACGGGTCCGGTCGCCGATCACCTTGAGGCGGATGCCGTTCTTGTGGAGGCTGTTGACCTCATTGCGAAGATAAAGACGCAACAGTCCCATGAGATCGGTGATCTCACCGGCCGGACGCTTCCAGTTCTCCGAGGAAAAGGCGTAGAGAGTGAGGTAGGAAACACCCATCTCACGCGCCGCCTCGACCGTGCGGCGGACCGCCTCGGCGCCCCGCTTGTGACCAGCGGTGCGCGGCAGGCCACGCGCCTTGGCCCAGCGCCCGTTACCATCCATGATGATGGCGACATGCGCTGGTGGCGGCGGCTGATCAGCGTTGGAAAGCATGGGCTCCATTTTCGGGTCCTCGCCGCCTCAAACCTGCATGATTTCCTTTTCCTTATGACCCAGAACCTCGTCGATCTTCTTAATCGTGTCGTCGGTTACGGTTTGGACCTCTTTTTCGTGCTTCTTGATTTCGTCTTCGGAGATGTGGCCGTCCTTCTCCATCTTCTTCAAGGAGTCCATGCCGTCGCGGCGCACATTGCGCACCGAGATGCGGGCCTGCTCGGCATATTTGCCCGCCACCTTCTGCAGCTCCTTGCGGCGCTCCTCGTTCAACGCCGGAATCGGCACGCGGATCATCTGGCCGTCGGCCTGGGGATTGAGGCCGAGACCGGCATTGGCGATGGCCTTTTCCACGGCCTTGACCTGGGACTTGTCCCACACCTGCACGGTCAGCATGCGCGGCTCGGGCACGCCCACGGTGCCGCACTGGCTGAGAGGCATGGTCTGGCCATAGGCCTCGACCACCACCGGGTCCAGCAAGTTGACGGAGGCGCGGCCCGAACGCAGGCCCGAAAATTCCTTCTTCAGCACCTCGACGGCACTGTCCATGCGCCGGGTGACATCCTTCTTGAGGTCATTCCAGTTAGTCGGAGCGGACACGATCGACTCCCCTTGAGGCTTATTAATCGTTGCTGATGATGGTGAACAGGCCGCGTCCCGCGACCGTTTCGGCGAAGGCGCCAGGCCGGTGCAGGTCGAATACCACGATAGGAACCTTGTTCTCGCGGCACAAAGCGATGGCGGAAGTATCCATCACACCCAAGTCACGGGCCAGAACCTCGTTGAAGGTCAAACGGTCATAGCGGACCGCGTCCTTGTCCTTCTTGGGGTCGGCGGTATAGACGCCATCCACCTGGGTGGCCTTCAAGAGAGCGTCACAGCCCATCTCGACGGCGCGCAGGGCGGCGGCGGTATCGGTGGTGAAGAACGGATTGCCGGTACCTGCGGCAAAAATCACCACCCTGCCCTTTTCCAGATGACGGATGGCGCGGCGGCGGATGAAAGCCTCGCACACGGTGGGCATGACGATGGCCGACTGGACGCGGGTTTCGACACCGGCCTTTTCCAGGGCATTTTGCACCGACAGCGCGTTGATGACGGTGGCCAGCATGCCCATGTTGTCGGCCGCCGCCCGTTCCATGCCTGTGGAAGCCCCGGACACGCCGCGGAAGATGTTGCCGCCGCCGATGACCACGCAGACTTCGACGCCGAGGTCGCGGACGGACTTCACCTCGCGGGCGATGCGGTCGACGGTCTCGGGATCAAGA
This sequence comes from Paramagnetospirillum magnetotacticum MS-1, assembly GCF_000829825.1. Taxonomy (NCBI): domain Bacteria; kingdom Pseudomonadati; phylum Pseudomonadota; class Alphaproteobacteria; order Rhodospirillales; family Magnetospirillaceae; genus Paramagnetospirillum; species Paramagnetospirillum magnetotacticum. The sequence continues at coordinate 439,682 of NZ_JXSL01000027.1, forward strand.
CCGTACTCCCGCTTTCCCATCAGGCCTTCGCCCGAAATCTTGAGGAGAACGCGGCGGAATTTGGCGTCGCTGGCCATGGAATCCTCGGGCTGAAAAGTCTTGCCAAAATACTTGGCGCGGGCGGCGGCGATCATACACCATTCCACCAGCCTGTCTCCCCCCCTAATGGGGAGAAAAAAGGCCGCCCGCCCCCTGATGAGGGGAGCGGACGGCCCGAACGACCCGTCCGATCAGCCGCCCAGCTGGGCAGCCACTTCGGCGGCGAAGTCCTTCTCTTCCTTCTCGATGCCCTCGCCCAGCGCGAAGCGGGCGAAACCGGCCAGCTTGACCGGCGCGCCGATCTCCTTGCCCAGATTCTCGAGCACCTTGGAGATCTTGTTCTCCTGGTCGATGACGAAGATCTGCTCGGACAGGCAGACTTCCTCGTAGTACTTGCGGATGCGGCCTTCCACCATCTTCTCGATGACGGCGGCGGGCTTGCCCGAAGCCTGGGCCTGCTCGGTCAGCACGTTGCGCTCGCGGTCGAGCGCGCTGGTATCGACCACCGACGGGTCCAGGAACAGCGGATTGGCGGCCGCCACATGCATGGCGATCTGCTTGCCCACTTCGTTCAGGCGATCGACATTGCCGGTGGACTCGAGAGCCACCAGACAGCCGATCTTGCCCAGGCCGGGAGCAATGGCGGTGTGCACATAGGAGGCGACCACACCGGCCGACACTTCCAGGCGAACGGCGCGGCGCAGCGACATGTTCTCGCCGATGGTGGCGATCAGATGGGTCAGCTGGTCGGCGACGTTCTTGTCGGTGCCGGGGCAAGCGGCGGCCTTGATGGCCTCCACATCGGCGCCCTTGGCCAGTGCCACGGCGGCGACGGAGGCGACGAAGCCCTGGAACTGATCATTGCGGGCAACGAAATCGGTCTCGGCATTGACTTCGACGGCCACGCCCTTAGGTCCAGCGGCGGCAATGCCGACCAGACCCTCGGCGGCGACGCGGCCAGCCTTCTTGGCGGCGGCGGCAAGACCCTTCTTGCGCAGCCAGTCGATGGCGGCTTCAACGTCGCCAGCAGTCTCGCCCAGCGCCTTCTTGCAGTCCATCATGCCAGCGCCAGTCTTCTCGCGCAGCTCCTTGACCAGCGAAGCGGTAATCTCGGCCATGGGTATTCCCTCTCGACGAATGATTGGTTGGTTCTCAAGCGAATGGCGGCGACATCGGGTCGCCGCCATCGCAACAGTCTCTCCGAAGCCTAGGCCTGCGGAGCGGCGGCTTCCTCGGCGGCCGCCTCGGCGACCACTTCCGGAATCTGCTCGACCGGAGCCTCGGCCGAAGCGCCGACGTCGCCGCCGCCACGGGTGATCTCGGCCTGGATGCCGTCCAGAACGGCGCCCGACATCAGATCGCAATAGGTCTGGATGGCGCGGATGGCGTCGTCATTGCCGGGGATCGGATAGGTGATGCCAGCCGGATCGCAGTTGGAGTCGATGATCGCCACCACCGGAATGCCCAGCTTGTTGGCTTCCTGAACAGCCAGGGCTTCCTTGTTGGTGTCGATGATGAACAGGATATCGGGCAGGCCGCCCATATCCTTGATGCCGCCGAGCGCGCGGTCCAGCTTCTCCTTCTCGCGCGACAGGACCAGCTGCTCCTTCTTGGTCAGACCAGCCAGGGCGCCGGAAGCCAGCTGCTCGTCCAGCTCGCGCAGGCGGCGGATGGAGTTGGAGATGGTCTTCCAGTTGGTCAGCATGCCGCCGAGCCAGCGATGGTTCACGAAGTACTGGCCGCAACGCTTGGCGGATTCGGCTACCACTTCGGAGGCCTGGTGCTTGGTGCCGACGAACAGAACGCGGCCACCGCCAGCGGTCACGTCGCGCACGGCCTGCATGGCGCGGTGCAGCATGGGCACGCTCTGCTGCAGGTCGATGATGTGGATGCCGTTGCGGATGCCGAAGAGGTACGAGGCCATCTTCGGGTTCCAGCGGCGGGTGTTGTGACCGAAATGCACACCGGCTTCGACGAGCTGGCGCATGGTGAACGTGGGCAGAGCCATTGGATAAGTCCTTTGCTTCTCCGGTTGAACCTCCGCGGGTGTGGCCGGGATATCTCCCGGCACCGGAGCGAACGAGCGACAAAGACATGCCGCCGCCGCGATCCCGCGTGCGGATTGGTGGCGGGGTTCTACGCCCTTCCCCTCACCTTTGCAAGCCTAACCTTTGCGGGCCAACCCGGCACAGGCGTCCGGCAGCGGGCGGGACTGGATATGGGGTCGGGACGGAGGCGCGGGCCAAGTGGGCTTGGCCGACCAGGAGTCCAGTTCCTCGCCGCAGCCGTCACCCTCGGGCATGGGTTTTTGCCGCTCGCAATCGGGGCTGTCGGCGGGACAGGACAGTCTGACGTGGAAATGCTCGTCATGGCCCCACCAGGGCCGCAATTTGCGCAGCCAATCGCGGTCGCCATTGGCGGAAGTGGCGCGACAGACGGCCTTCTTGATGGCAGGGTTGACGAAGATACGGTCCACCTGGGGCGCCCGGGCCGCCAGTTCCAACAGACGGGCCTGGGCCGGAGTCCAGGACTCCTCGTCGATCTCCGTACCGTTGACCATGGTGATCGGCTTGGGAGTCTCGATTTCGGCGCGGCTGAGCGGCTTGGCGGGCAGACGGAACCAGATATCGACATCAAGGCCGTTCTGGTGGCTGCCATGGCCGACGGGCATGGGGCCGCCCCGGGGCTGCGCCATGTCGCCGATCAGCAATGGTCCGGTGATCCCCTCACCCTTGGCGGCGCGGGCCAGGTCCTGAACAAATCGGATGGTGGCCGGATGGCCCCAATGACGGTTGCGTGACGGCCGCAGCACCTGAAACGAATGCTCGTCCTCAGCCAGGGATACGGCGCCTTTGAGGCAACCGGCGGCGGGAGAGCCGATCACCGAGGCCTGCCCCGAAGCCGGTCCGCCCACCCGCGACCAATCCGACTGGCCAGATTCAGCCCCCATGGCCGCACTGCCCAAGAGCAGGGCGGAAAGCATCACAAGGCGGGCCGGGAACAGCATCAATCGTAAACCGTCTCGTCGAACTGGCTCTGAATATCGGCGATCAGATCGGCGCTGTCGATCAGGGCAGTGACGCAAAGCGAGTCGAATTTCGCGCCCGTCTGAGTTCGCAAAAGGTCGATGGCCGCCTGATTGGTCCAGGCGCCCTTGTAGGGCCGCACCGAGGTCAGTGCGTCGAAGACGTCGGCCACCGCCGCGATGCGCGCCTCCAGGGGGATCTCCCCCCCGGCCAAGCCGTGGGGATAGCCGCTGCCATCGATGGCCTCGTGGTGATAGGCCACCACATTGCGCAGCATGTCGAAATGCGGCAGGGATTGCCGCCCGATATCGCCGACCATCATGTCGACGATCTCCACGCCGCGGGCCACATGGCCCTTCATGACGTCGTATTCCTCGGTGGTGAGGCGGGCGGGCTTGAGCAAAATATGGTCGGGCACAGAAATCTTGCCCAGATCGTGCAACGGCGCGAACTGGAACAGATATTCAACATATTCGTCCGACAGCCCCAGTTGCGGCGCCAGACGCGAGGCGATGATCCTGGAATAGCGGGCCATGCGGGCAAGATGGGCGCCGGTTTCCTCGTCGCGCACCGTGGAGACCTGGCGGATCACCTTCACCGCCGCATGCATCATCCTGACGGTATCCAATTCGCGCATGATGATCTGGGCGATCAATTCCGCGTAAGGGCGCAGGCGGTGTATCACCGTCGGCGAGAAGAAATTCACCGCGAAGGAATTGAGGAACAGAAAGCCGTAAAAGACACCCTTGGAATGGATGGGAACGGTGTAACTGGATCTGTAGCCTGCGGCGAAGAGACGGATGGCATGGTCCTGGCCGCTGGACGCCACCTCTTCCAGATCGTTGATGATCCGCCGCGCTCCGGTCCAGGCCAGCCGGGACAGCCCCGGAACCTCGGTCAGTTTCGCCGTGGAATGATCCAGGGGACTATCGCCGTCGCTGGAATGGATGAAGGTCTTGAGAACGTCCGAGGTTTCATCGTAAAGCGCGATGGCGATACGGCTGAGACCACCGAGCGCAACGTCGCCCTTGATCTCGTCGTGAAGACAGATCAGGCGTTCCGCCAGCCCGCGATGCACCGCCTCCGTGGGTTTCACCCCACCGACATCCAGATTCATCACGCGTGTCTGCTCGCCGGAAATTTTCGTACTCATGGAGGGCAGACTATATCCGGGCACGGTCTGACCAGTCAAACCGCCGATGGTGATAAATTGTTTCCGATCCAGTGAATTGGCGAGCGGCAATAAGGTCAATCCACCGCTCGCCCCTTCAATCAATCATTGAGTTTCTTGGCCATTTCCCGCAGGACGTATTTCTGAACTTTTCCGGTGGATGTCTTGGGCAAGGAAGTGAAGACCACGGTGCGCGGGCATTTGTAATGGGCCAGACGCTGGCGGCAGAAGGCCATGATCTCCTCGGCCGTTGCCGCTCCTCCCTCTTTCAGGCCGATGAAGGCGCAAGGGGTTTCGCCCCATTTCTCGTCGGGACGGGCCACCACGGCCGCCTCGCCCACTGCCGGATGTTGATAGAGAACGCCTTCGACCTCGATGGTCGAGATATTCTCGCCACCCGAGATAATGATGTCCTTGGAGCGGTCCTTCAGTTCGATGTAGTCGTCGCCGTGCCAAACCCCCAGATCGCCGGTATGAAACCAGCCACCCGAAAAAGCTTCGTCGGTTGCGGCGGGATTCTTGAGATATCCCTTCATCACCACATTGCCGCGATAGAACACCTCGCCCATGGTGACGCCGTCTTTGGGCACCGGGACCAGAGTGAGGGGATCGGCGACCATCATCGCCTCCTCGTTGACGTAGCGCACGCCCTGGCGCGACTTCAACCGGGCCCGCTCCTCGGTGGGCAGCGCATCCCATTCCTCGTGCCAGGCGCACACTGTGGCCGGGCCGTAGACTTCGGTCAGACCGTAGACATGGGTGATCTTGAACCCCTGGGATTCCAGCCTTTCGATCACCGCGGCGGGCGGCGGCGCGGCGGCGGTCATGAACTCCACCGGGTGGGGCAGCGGACGGCGGTCCTTTTCCGGGGCGTTGATCAACATGCCCATGACGATGGGCGCCCCGCACATATGGGTGACCTTGTGCTTCTCGATGGCGGCGAACATATGCCCACCATCCACACGGCGCAGGCAGACATTGGTTCCGGCCAAGGCCGCCAGGGTCCAGGGAAAACACCAGCCGTTGCAATGGAACATGGGCAGGGTCCACAGATAGACCGGATGCCCCGTCATCCCCCAGTTGACGACGTTGCCCAGGGCGTTGATATAGGCGCCGCGATGGTGATAGACCACGCCCTTGGGATTACCGGTGGTGCCCGAGGTGTAGTTCAGCGCGATGGCGTCCCACTCATCGGCAGGCCAGACCCAGGCGTAATCGGGATCGCCGCCGGCGATGAAGGCTTCGTATTCCATCTCGCCCAGCATCTCGCCCGTGGTGACGGCGGCATCGTCGATGTCGATGACCAGGGGCTTCTTGTCCAGGAGCGACAGCGCCTTCTTGATGGTGGGCGCGAATTCGCGGTCGGTCAGCAGAACCTTGGCCTCTCCATGGCTCAGCATGAAGGCGATGGCCTCGGCATCGAGACGGATGTTGAGCGCGCACAGCACACCGCCGGTCATGGGCACGCCGAACGCCGCCTCGTAGGCGGCCGGAGTATTGGCCGCCATGACCGCCACGGTGTCGCCCACCCCCACTCCCCGCGCCGCCAGGGCCGAGCCCAAACGCCGGGCGCGGTCATAGGTCTCTTTCCAGGTAAAGCGAAGATCTCCGTGTATGACGGAAACGCGGTTCGGATAAACGGAAGCGGAACGCTCGAGAAAGCCCAACGGCGTCAATGGCACGTAATTGGCCGGGTTCTTGTCGAGATGCGTATTGTAAGGATTGGTTGCGGACATCTGCGTCTCCCGTTCATCATCCGGATTCGGCCTTTACGGCTCGGTTTCTTCCGGAAGAATGCGGCTTGAAACCGTGCTTTTCAACCGTGATATGTCATGCTTGACCATTGTCAAGTTACGGTTTTTCCAATACCCTCCGCCCCGTTCCGAAGTGCCGGGGCAGGTCAAGAGCAGGAGTTGGGCTGTGGACGGATCTGGGCAGATGCAATCCGACCTGATCGACGGCAATTCTGAAAGCCCCAAGGGCTGGCGATCCTTCGCCTCCCATCTGTTCGCCCCCATCAAGATCACCTGGGGCCAGTTCTTTGATCTTTTGGTGCCCCTCCGCCATTCGGCGCATATCCGCCGTCACGCGGCCTCGGTGATCATTTCGCGCATTCAGCTGGTCGCCGCCATTTTCGCGGTGATGGTGCCCATGTGGTCCATTATCGACTGGTTCGTCTTTCCCTGGCCGCAATGGGCGTTGATGACGGTCCTGCGCCTGGGCTCCGGGGTGGTGTTCCTGTTGCTGGCGTGGCCCTGGGACATCGCCAAGTCCCGGCTTCAGGCCGATTCCATGCTGATGATCCTGCTGCTGGTGCCGCCGGTCTTCTACCTGCTTTCCATCCTGGTGACCGAGGAACTGCACGTCACCGGCGTGGCCCTGCTGGTCACCAAGCTTTATGCCCTGATGCCTAATATCGTGCTGGCCGGTCTGGCGATCTTTCCGCTGACCGCCTTCGAGGTGGCCCTGTTCTCGGCCCCGGCTTTCGCCTTCGCGGTGATCGGGCTGTTCATGGGGGGCCAGACCCTCAGCGTGGACGTTCACGGCCCCATGTTCTGGCTGATGGTGCTGGTGATGGGCGTGGCCATGTTCTCGGGCATGAGCCAGCTTCACTACATCACCGCCCTGGTCAACCGGGCCATGATCGACCCCCTGACCGGCGCCTATACGCGGCGTTCCGGCGGCGAGGCCCTGGACCTTCAGTTCCGGCTGTCGGCCATGCGCAACACCTCCCTGGCCATCGCCTTCTTCGATCTGGACAAGTTCAAGTCCATCAATGACAGCTTCGGCCACGAGGAAGGCGACAAGGCCCTGAAGGCCCTGGCCGAGAATCTGCGGCAGGGGCTGCGGCGCGGCGACGTCCTGGTCCGCTGGGGTGGCGAGGAATTCGTGGCCATTTTGGCCGAAACCAATACCGAGGGCGCCCGCATCCTGATGGAGCGCTTGCGCACCACCGGTTTCGGCCTGCGTCCCGACGGTGCGCCCATGACCGCGTCCATCGGCGTCGCCGAACGGATGACCGATGGCGCCAATGACTGGCCCGCCCTGATCGAACTGGCCGACCAGCGCATGTACGAAGCCAAGCGCGGCGGCCGCGACCGGGTCGTCATGCCCGGCGGCGAGACCCTGGTCTTCGGGGACAAGCCCATTTTCTAAAGCTTGACACCGCTCCTCGGGCGGAGTGCTGTCGTTTCATGAGACTGGCCCTTCTCATCAACCGGTCCGCCGGAACCTTCCGCCGTCTGCCGCTGGATGCCACGGTAGACTCCATCGTGGCTGCCTTGGCCGCGGCCGGGCATGAGGTCAGTAGCGAAATCGTCGGACGGCGGGAACTGGCCCGCGCCCTGTCGGCCATGGCCCATGACAATAGCCTGGATGCCGTGGTCGTTGGCGGCGGCGACGGTACCATCCTGACTGCCATCGTGGCGGGCCTGGGCCGAGACAAGCCTTTGGGAATCCTGCCGCTGGGCACGCTCAATCTCTTCGCCCGCGATCTCGGCCTGCCCCAGGACCCGGTGGAGGCGGCCCGCATCTTAGGCGGCGCGATCCCCCGCGACATCGATCTGGCCGAGGTCAACGGCCTGCCCTTCGCCATCTGGGCCTCCATGGGGATGCATCCCTGGGTGGTGCGCCGCAGGGATCACATGCAGCGCGGCGGCATGGGCAAGGGCCGCGCCATGGCTTTGGCCGCGCTCAGGGCTTTCCGCCGCTTCCCGTTGATCGATGTGACGCTGAACCTGCCCGAGGGCAATATCACCGTCTCGACCCCCATGCTGTTCATCACCAACAATCCATGGCGCGAAGAGCCTCTGCCCCTGTCGCGCGAGACATTGGACACCGGCCAGTTGGTGATTCACGTTGCCGCCTGTTCGGGCCGCCTGTCCTTGCTGTGGCTGTTCTTCGAGGCGTTGCTGGGCCATTGGCGGGCCAGTCCCCGCATCAGAACCTACACCACGGGGGAAGTGCGCGTGACCAGCCGCAAGCGGCGCATGATGGTCTCGTTGGATGGCGAAGTCACGGTGATGGGCGCGCCGTTGGTGTTCCGCGCCCGGCCCAAGGCTCTGCGCGTTCTGATGCCCGTGCCGGAGGGTGCGGCATGAGGATTGTGGCGCATCTGTCGGATCTGCATTTTGGCCGCACCGATTCCAAGGTGGTTGACGCCCTGCTTCGTGACCTGCAGCACCAACGCCCCGATCTGGTGATCGTCTCGGGCGATCTGACCCAGCGGGCCCGCTCGCACCAGTTCGCCGAGGCCAGGAGCTTTCTCTCCCACTGTCCCGCCCCCGCCCTGGTGGTGCCGGGCAACCACGACCTGGAACCCCTCTACCGCCCCTTGAGGCGCATTTTCCGACCCCGTGCCAAGTTCCATATGCACCTGCCCGGCCACGAGCCTTTCCCCGCCTGGGTGGACGAGTCCCTGGTGGCCGTGGGTCTGGACAGCACACGGTCGTTGCGCTGGAAGTCTGGCGCGTTGAAAGGCGCTCATCTCGACCACCTGGAAACCACCCTGGACGGCGCCCCTCCCGAGGCGACCCGGCTGGTCTTCCTGCATCACCCGCCTTCCACCACCTCGGGCGGCCATCCCTATGAAGTGCTCCTTGATCACGGGATCGATGCCGTGCTCACCGGCCATGTCCACCACGCCCGCGTCGAACTGATCAACGGAGCCAACGGCCATTCCCTGGTTCTGGTCCAGGCCACCACCGCCTGCTCCACCCGTTTGCGCGAGGATGCCAACGGCTATTGCCTGCTGAGCTTCGACGCCGACCACATGGAGGTGGCCATCCGGGGCTGGAGCGGCGAGGTTTTCCATACCATCCGCCATCACTGGTTCGAAAAGAGGGGCGGAACCTGGCGCACCGTTCCTCGCCCTCACCATGTCTTTCCGGCTTGATACGTCCCCGTTTTGAGGGCATGGAGAGGTCATGAACATCGATCAAGACATGGCCAAGGCGATCAAGCTGGCTCAGGCGGGCAAGCTGAAACCCGCCATCGCCATCCTGGACGGTCTGGTCAAGGCCGCGCCCTCGGCCATTCCGGTTCGCTATAATCTGGCGCTGTTTCTGCTGATGGCGGGTCGCCATGCCGAGGCATTGCCTCATCTCGACCGTATCCTGGCCGCCCAGCCGGGCCACGCACCCTCGCTGTTTAGCAAGGCCAAGGGCTTGCTGGCGCTGGACCGTGCCCCCGAGGCCCTGCCTATTCTGGAGCGTCTGGCCGTCGGCAATGACCCGGAAAGCCTCTTGGCGCTCGGCAATGCGCTGCGCCAGCTTCAGCGCATGGACGAGGCGGCCCAGGCCTTCCGCCGCCTGACCAAAGTGGCCCCCGCCTTCCCCGGCGGTCACATGAATCTCTGCATCTTGCTGGTGTCGTCCAACAATAACGAAGCGGCCTTGAATGCCCTGGACGAGGCCGTGCGCCTTCATCCCAAACTGTCCGAATTGCACGCCATGCGGGGCCAGATGCTGCTACGTCTCGGCCATCACGGCGAGGCTATCGCGGCGCTAAAGGCGGCATTGGAGATCAATCCCGCCCTGGCTCCCGCCAAGGGCCGCCTGCTGCGCGCCTATCGCGAGACCGCCGATTGGGATTCGGAAGACAGGCTGTTTACCGAGATTCGCGCCGCCATCGCCACGGGCGAGGCCAAGGGGCAATTGCCGCTGACCATTCAGGACGCCCTGTTCTACCCCTTCACCGGCGAGGAGATGCGCCGCATCGCCGGGTTGGAAGTCGCTTTCCGCGTTCCCGGCCAACCCAGGCCGGTGCTTCGCCCCCAGCCCAAGGCCACGCCGCCCCTGGTGGTGGGTTATCTCTCGCCCGATTACCGTGAACACGCCACCATGCATCTGGCGGGCGACATCTTCGCCGCCCATGACCGCAGCCGCGTGCGGCCCCTGGCCTATTCCGTTGGCCCGGATGATGGATCTGGCTGGCGGGAAAGGGTGGAGCGCCATTGCGAGGCCTTCGTCGATCTGTCCTCTTCAAGCGACCGGGCGGCCGCCGAGCGCATCGCCGCCGACGGGGTTCAAATCCTGGTGGATATGTCGGTGTTCACCCGTCACGCCCGTCCCGGCATCGCCGCGCTTCGCCCCGCCCCCGTCCAGACCGTCTGGCTGGGCCTTGCCGCAAGTTCCGCTTGCCCCTGGATGGATTACGCCATTGTCGATTCGGTGCTGGTGCCACCCGCCCATGGCGGCCATTTTACCGAGAAGCTGATCCGCCTGCCCGACACCTATCAGGCCAATCTTGCTTGGACTCCCCCCGGAGAAAGGCCGTCGCGCGAAGCGCTGGGCCTGCCCGAGGACCGGCTGGTCCTGTGTTCCTTCAATGGCCACCGCAAGCTGGACCGCGCCAGCTTTGCCCTCTGGCTGGAGATCTTGGCCGATCTGCCCCAGGCGGTTCTGTGGCAGCTTTCTCCGCCGGACATGGCCAAGAGGCGCCTGGAAGACGCCGCAGCAAAGGCCGGAATCGACCCCGCCCGGCTGATCTGGGCGCCGTCCCTGCCGAGGGCCGAGCATCTGGCCCGCCTGCCCGCCGCCGATCTGTTCGTCGATGCCCTGGTCTGCGGCGCCCATACCACCGCGGCCGACAGCCTGCGCATGGGAGTGCCGCTCGTCACCGTGGCGGGAGAGCGGTTGGGTTCGCGGGTCGCGGCTTCGATTCTGAATGCAGTGGGACTGCCGGAACTGGCCGTGCAAAGCGCCGCCGCCATGAGGGATCTGGTGGTCGCATTGGGCCGCAATCCCTCGCGTCTGGCGGATCTGCGCACCCGGCTGACGGAGCTTTTGCCCGCCTCGGCCGCCTTCGACCCCGCCCGCTTTGCCCGCCATCTGGAAGCCGGTTACGAAGCCGCCTGGGCGCGTCATGCCGCGGGAAAAAAGCCGGAAGATATAACGCTCTAACGCCGTTTCTTAATATTCAGCCAGAAAGACGTGCTGGGGGCCGGAAAGGCATTGGTGCCGATGGCCTGCCACAACGGCGCCAGTTTCGGCGACAAGTGCGGGTCCTGGACCACGGCATAATTGGGAAAGACCGGTTCCAGCCATTTGGCCTCGCCCAGCAGCAGGGCACTGAGCAGATACTGCTCGTTATACATCAGCCCCTCCGCCGCGGGCGGATAGTCGTAGGGGAGATAGACGTCGTGGACATGGACGATCACGCCGGGCGGCAGTTCCGGCAGAACCTCCAGGAACAAGGTGGTGACGTCCGAGTTCTCCAGGCTGCGATGAGACGAATCGATGAACAGAATGTCTCCGGATTTCAGCCGCGAGAACACCGACGGATCGACGAATTCGGCGGGTGCGCGGATGACCTCGTCGCACAAGGCGTCCACTTCGGCGCGTGGCTCGGGATCGATGGAGACGATCTTGGTCCGCAAGCGCTTGGCCGTGATGGCGTGGCGAGCAAATTTGGTGGAATTGCCCGAACCGATCTCGATCAGCAGACGCGGATCGTGGCGCACCAGCATGCCGGTCAGCATGATGGCATCCATGGCGCTGAACCACGGATTCATCCAGCGGGGTTCGGGCGAGTCCTCGGGCGCTTCCTGGGCGATGGCGGCGAAGTGATCGGCTAGTCCCAGCACCTGATCGATACGGCGGATATACTCCGCCTTGCCACGCCCGATGATCTCGGTCAGGCGCGGATGGGTGGGACGGCCAAAGCCCCAGCGCGGCTGACAGGTGTAGCCGTAATTGCCGATCTTGATCTTGGCGGTCAATCCCGCACCCCTTCCCCTGATTGGCTCAATGCCTCAGCATTTCAGCGCGGCGGTCCAGAATCTCCTGCGGCCAGGTGGATTCGATATAGGAAAGCACCGCCTTGATTTCGGCGTCGCTCAGCTTGCCCACATAGGGCTGCATGGCCGTCTTGTAGCCGGGCGGCGCGAAACGGGCCGTGCCATGCTTGATGATGGCGAACAACTGGTCCTCGGGATGATGCCAGGTATGGCCGGACGCGTCATGGGGCGGTGCGGGCAGTTCGCCATTGGGTTTGCGCGTCTGCCAGTCGGGCTCGCCTTTAAGGTCATGGCCATGACACGAGGCGCAATGGACGTTGTAGAGGTCATAGCCCAAGGCCACCTGCCGGGCATCTTGCGGATTGATGCCGTAGCCGCGCGGCCACCAGACCCAGGCGGCCACGCCGGTCACTGCCACCACCAACAAAGCGACACCTAAACCGCGCATCTGTCCCTCTCCAATTGCCAGGCCATTATAGCCCCATGTCTCGGGGTTAACAAATGCCTGAACCTGACGCATGATATGGAGTTCGCCCATTTACGCTCTTTGCTAGAGGTCCTCATGGCCACCGTACTCGTTTCCGTATTCTGTTCCGATCGTACCGGGCTGGTGGCAGCCATCACCGGGCGTCTTTTCGATCTGGGCGCCGATCTCGGCGATACCAGTTTCGCCATGCTGGGCAGTGGCGCCGAGTTCACCTCGGTCTGCGAGTTGCCCCCTTCGGTCTTGGCCCAAGAGGTTGAATCCGATCTCGGACGCCTGCCCGTGCTGGAAGGGGCCCGTATCTCGGTGCGGACTTTTGAGATGGACGCCGCCCACGGCCCGGCCGGAACCATCACCCATCGGGTGGTGGTCTCGGGTGGTGACCGTCCCGGTCTGGTGGCCCGTCTGTCCGAGGTGTTCGGCGAGTTCCAGGCCAATATCGTGCGCATGGACGCCCAGCGCCTGCCCGACCAGGGGATCTACGTCACCCGCTTTTCCGTGGCCATTCCGTCGCGTGCCGAGGCCTGCCTCACCACCGTCGCCAACACGGCCGGGGAAATGAACCTGGCCTGTTCCGTCGAGGCGGTGTGATGGACGCCAATATGGGGGCTAAGGACCGGCTGATCCGCGTGGCGGTTGCGCTGGTCATGATGGGACTGGCCTTGGGCAATCTGATCGGGCCGTGGGGATGGATCGGCATTATTCCGCTGGTCTCGGCGGCGCTGGGCTGGTGCCCCATATACATGCTTGCGGGGCTGTCGACCCGCGGGGTTTAGCCCGGCCGGACCAGAGCGGCGGGGAGAAAGAGACAAAGCCATGATCTTCACCCAGCCCCTTCCCTCTCCCACTGCCGAACGCTTGGCCATCCACCAAGCCGCCGCCAGGGATGAGGCCGATCTGGTGTCCGGTCTGGCGGCGGCCGTTCCGCTTGAAGACGAAGCGCGCCGCCGTGCGGTCAATCATGCCGTCAATCTGGTTGACGGCGCGCGGCAGAACCGCCGATCCCTTGGCCTGGATGGTTTTTTGAACGAGTACCGGCTATCCACCCGCGAAGGCGTGGTGATGATGTGCCTGGCCGAAGCCTTGCTGCGCATTCCCGATGACCATACCGCCGATCTGCTGATCAAGGACAAGATCGGGTCGGGGGATTGGGACGACCATCTCGGCCACTCCCCTTCGCTTTTCGTCAACGCCTCTACCTGGGCCCTGGTGCTGGGCGACAGGCTTTTGCATCTGGAAGAGGACGGCAGGGCAACCTTGGGCCGGATGGCGGGACGTCTGGGCGAAGCGGTGGTGCGCCGGGCGCTGCGTCAGGCCATGGGTCTGATGGGCCGCCAATTCGTCATGGGACGCAGCATCGCCGAGGCCCTGGACCATGCCCGCGCCTGGGAGGCCAAGGGTTACCTCCATTCCTTCGACATGCTGGGCGAAGCGGCGCGTTGCGAGGCGACGGCGCTGGACTATGTTCGCGCCTATACCACCGCCATCGAGGCTTTGGGCCGCCATGCCACGGGGGACGGCGTCATCGCGGGGCCGGGCATCTCGGTCAAGCTTTCAGCCCTGCATCCCCGTTTCGAGATGGCCCAGCGTGGTCGGGTCATGGCGGAACTGGTGCCGCGCCTGCGCGATCTCTGCCTCAAGGCCCGCCACGCCGGAATCGGACTGACCATCGATGCCGAGGAGGCCGACCGTCTGGAAATCTCCCTGGACGTCATCGAAGCGGCCCTTTCCGACTCTGGTCTGGATGGCTGGAGCGGGTTCGGCATGGCGATCCAGGCCTATCAGAAGCGGGCCCGGCCGGTCATCGCCTGGGCTGGCGCCCTGGCGGCGCGGCGGCAATGCCGCCTGATGATCCGTCTGGTCAAGGGCGCCTATTGGGATGGCGAGATCAAACGGGCCCAGGAGCGCGGGCTGCACGGCTTTCCCGTATTCACGGCCAAGGAAGCCACCGACGTCTCCTATCTGGCCTGCGCCGCTGATCTATTGGCCCGGCCCGATCTGTTCTATCCCCAGTTTGCCACCCACAACGCCCACACCGTGGCTGCCATCGTGGAAATGACGGGCGGGCCGGGTGATTGGGAGTTCCAGCGGCTGCATGGCATGGGCGAAGCCCTCTACGCCCAGTTGGTGCCCCAATTCGCCTGCCGGATCTATGCGCCCGTGGGATCCCATCAGGACCTTCTGCCCTATCTGGTGCGCCGCCTGTTGGAGAACGGCGCCAATTCCTCTTTCGTCAGCCGCCTTGCCGATGAAGACATTCCCGCCCATGTGGTCGCCGCCGATCCCCTGGCGATCTTGGGCCGCATCACGCCGCAAATGGTGGCTGCGCCTTCCGCCCTGTTCGAACCGCAACGGCGCAATTCAAGCGGGCTGGACCTGTCCTCGCCTGCCGTCCTGGCCCAACTGGACCTGGCCTTGGCCGCCGCCGCGACGCCCGAGCGGGCGCATCCGATCATCGATGGCCAGATGTTGGATACAGACAACGCGACCCCGGTGCTTGATCCCGCCGATCATCGTCGGATCGTGGGAGAGGTCGTGGATGCCCATCCGGCCCAGGTGGCGGCGGCCCTGGCTTCGGCCCACGCAGCCTTCCCCGCCTGGGACGATCTGGGCGGCGAAGGCCGCGCGGCCATTCTGGACAAGGCCGCCGAAATGCTGGAGGACCAACGGGCCCGCTTCATGGCCCTGGCCATCCGCGAAGCGGGAAAGACGCTTCCCGACGCCTTGGGCGAAGTGCGCGAAGCGGTGGATTTCCTGCGCTTTTATGCCGCCGAGGCGCGGACGCGCTTTGCCCATCCCCTACCCCTTCCCGGTCCCGTCGGAGAAAGCAATCATCTGATGCTGGGCGGCCGTGGCGTCTTCGCCTGTATCTCGCCCTGGAATTTCCCGCTGGCCATCTTCATGGGCCAAGTGGCCGCCGCCCTGGCCGCAGGCAATACGGTCGTGGCCAAGCCCGCGCCTCAAACGCCGCTGATGGCGGCGGCGGCGGTGCGTCTGCTCCATGCTGCTGGCGTGCCGCCTAAGGTCCTGCATCTGGTGCCCGGCGGGCCCTCGGTGGGCGAGGCGCTGGTATCGAGCCCCATGTTGGATGGAATCAGCTTTACCGGCTCCACCGCCACGGCACGCCAAATCAACCGGATCCGGGCCGCCATGGATGGACCGCTGCTGCCCCTGATCGCCGAGACCGGCGGTCTCAACGCCATGATCGTCGATTCTTCGGCCCTGGCCGAACAGGTTGTGGCCGATTGCCAGGAAAGCGCCTTCCGCTCCGCCGGGCAACGCTGCTCGGCGCTGCGCATCGCCTTCATCCAGCGCGAGGCCTGGACGCGTATCGAACCCTTGCTGGCCGGAGCCATGGCGGAACTGTCCCTAGGCGACCCGGCCCTGCTGTCGACCGATGTGGGGCCAGTGATCGACGAGGCGGCCCGCCAGCGCCTGTTGGCCCATGGCGGGAAATTGCGCCACGCGGGCCGCGCCATCGGTCAATCCCCATTTCCCGCCGATTGCCGCTTTGGCACCTTCTTCGCCCCCATGGCTTATGAGCTGGAAAACCTGGACCTGCTGCGGGCCGAGGTTTTCGGCCCCATCCTGCATGTCATCACCTGGGAATCAGGGCATTTGGACAAGGTCCTGGACGCTGTGGCCGCCACCTCCTACGGGCTGACGCTTGGCATTCATTCGCGCATCGACGCCACCATCGCCCAGGTGGTGGCGCGCGCCCGCATCGGCAACATCTACGTCAATCGCGCCATGATCGGGGCGGTGGTCGGCTCCCAGCCCTTCGGTGGGCTGGGCCTGTCAGGAACCGGCGCCAAGGCTGGCGGGCCCAATACCCTGATCCGTTATGGCGTCGAACGCTGCCTGTCGGTCAATACCGCCGCGGCCGGAGGCGATGCCGCCCTGATGGCCGGGCCGCAGCGGGGCCACGCCAAATAGAGTAGTCGTAGCCAACATCTCATACTATATTTGCATTATCCAAGTAATCCTTGGATGGGATCCGATTTCATTGCGTTAAGGCAATTTTAAAATTGCGCCATCGCAATGTATTCATTGCGACATGGAAATATTGCCTAGAATCGCCCCATCAGATGGGCGATAACCAGCCGTATGGGGCGCGGATTGGGACGCGGCACCCGGCTGTCAAAGGGATTCCATCCTGATTTTTCAATGACTTGCAGGTATCCATCAGCCAGGATGGCGGGAAGAAGGGCGGCCAGCCCCTGCCGCCCCGCCTTGAACTTCCGCGCCTCGCTTAGATGATGACGGGCCCGCTCTCCCATGACTTGGACCGCGGCTGTCAACGCCTCCATTGACGCTCGCCCTGCCAGGACCTCTTCACCTCGGCTGCCGTATTGGCCAAGCAGGCCCTCAGGCAGCGTCAATTTCCCCATTGACAGGTGATGGCCCAAGGCGCGGAGGTTACCGATCATCCCCCAGGCCGTGCCAACATGATCGCCCGCCCGGCGGATTTCCTCGGATGTGCCCCCCAAAACCGCCAAAGCCAGTTGCGTCAGGGCGGCGGAACTGCGCTGGACATATCTTTCCGCCTCGGCCATGTCGGCCGGGGCAAAGCCTTCCAGATCGTCCTGGCGGGCGCTTATGAGATCATCGAAGGCCTGAAGCGGCAGGTCGTGCCTGCGGATCAGCTCTGCCAATGGCCTTGCTATGGGATGGTTGTCGCAGGTTCCCCCCTCCGCTCCGCTGATCAAGGTGTCGCGCCACCATTGCAGGCGGATCATCCCGGCCATGGGTTCGCGCACGCTTTCCTGGACCTTGGCAATCTCCAGGTTGAAGGCATAAAGCAGCATCAGGGATTCACGCCTGTCAGGTGGCGCGAACAAGGCGGTGGCAAAGCGGTCGCGGTCGAATTCAAAGACCTGGCGGGCGGCATGGGACAGGGTGTCGGGGGCGGACATGAGACCTCGTTTCAACTGGAGCCCGGCAGGCGAGCGTGGCATATATAGCCCTTCCCGCCCCCCGCTCCAATTGGAAGGCCGAACGCCTTGTCCCTCCCCGCCGCCAGCAAGACAGCCTCCCAGGAAAACTTCCCGGTGGCCTCGCTGCTGCTGCCTGCCGCCAGACGCGTCACGATCATGGCCTATTACCACTTCGCACGGCATGCCGACGATATCGGGGATTCGCCCAGCCTTTCCCCAGAGGAAAAGGTCGCCGGGCTCGACGCCCTGGATCGCGCCCTGCACGGCCAGGAAACAGGTCCTGCCCTGGTCATGGCCGAGGAATATCGCCGCGCGGTGAATGGCGACGAGACGATGATCGAGCATGCCTCCCAGTTGCTCCATGCCTTTCGCCGCGATTCCGTCCGCGATTACTGCGCCGACTGGGCCGACCTGATGGAATATTGCCGTTTTTCCGCCGCCCCCGTTGGGCGCTTCCTGCTCGATCTCAGTGGTGAGAACCACGATACCTTCGCGCCCTCCGACGCGCTATGCGCCGCTCTTCAGGTGCTGAACCACCTCCAGGATTGCGGCAAGGATTATCACGAACTGAAGCGGGTCTATCTCCCCCAGGACTGGATGGCCGCCCAAGGGCTTTCCGTGGACGTGCTGGCAGGCAGCAGCAGCCCCGCCGCACTTCGCCGGGTTATCGACCAGACCCTGGACGCCACCGACGGCCTGATCGCCCTGGCCCAGCCCCTGCCCGGTCTGGTCAAGGATTGGCGCATGCGCCTGCAATCGGCCATCACCGTACGGGTGGCGGAACAGCTTTCGGCCAAACTGCGCCGGGGCGACCCCCTGGCCGAACGGGTCAAGCTCAGTAAACTCGACTATGCCGGGGTGTTCCTGGTGGGCCTGTGGCGGGGTCTGACGGCGTGAGCAGCGCGGGCACTCTGCATGTGGTGGGAGCCGGTCTGGCTGGTCTGGCCGCCGCAGTCGCCGCCGCCAAGGCAGGCCAGCGCGTCGTCGTCCACGAGGCGGCGGGCCATGCGGGCGGACGCTGCCGCTCTTTCATGGATGAGCGCCTGGGCCGGGTCATCGACAATGGCAGCCATCTGGTGCTGGGCGCCAACCGCACGGCACTCGCCTATGCGCGGGCCACGGGCGGCATCGAGGCCATGGAGGCGGCCCAGCCCGCCTTTCCCTTCATCGATCTGGCTTCGGCCAAATCCTGGACGGTAACGCCGTCTCGTCCGCCTGCCGGAATTGGCGAGATCCTCAGGGCCCTGGGCCTGCCCTGGACCGGAAAATCCGAGACCGTGGGAAGTCGTCTGGGTCATACAGCCTCCTTCACCCGTTTCTGGTTGCCCATGTGCGAGGCGATCATGAACACCGCGCCCCACGAGGCCTCGGCCCGTATGTTCACCTGGACCATGCGCAAGGCGCTGTTGGGCGGCGCCCCGGCCCTGACTCCCTGGATCTTTCCCGGCGGTCTGTCGGCGGCCCTGGTGGCGCCCGCCTTGGCCACACTGTCGCTGTTCGGAGCCGAGATCCATTTTCGCCGCCGCCTTAAGGCGGTGAATTCCCAAGCGCTCAGCTTTGATGATACCGAGGTGGCGCTGGGTGCCGCCGACCGGGTCATCCTGGCCCTGCCCCCCTGGGTACTGGCTCCGCTGCTGCCGGGCACTATTCCCGACATGCCGACCCGGCCCATCGTCAATGCCCATTTCCGTTGCGCCCAGCCCATTGACCTGCCCCATGGCAGCCATTTCCTCGGTCTGGTCAACGCCTCGGGCCATTGGCTGTTCACCCGTGGCGACGTGCTGTCCGTGACCGTGTCAGCTGCCGGTTCTCTGGTGGATCTGGACAACGATTCCATCGCGGAACGGCTGTGGGAGGAAATCCGGAGGGCGCTGAACCTGCCGCCCATCCCGCCGCCGCCCTATCGCATCATGAAGGAAAAGCGGGCGACCCTGGCCCATGACAACCAGACGACGGCCAGCCGTCCGGGGCCGGTTACCGGAATCGAGGGGATCTTTCTCGCGGGCGACTGGATCGCCTCTCCCTGGCCCTGTACCATCGAAGCGGCCATTTCCAGCGGGCTGTCCGCGGCGCGTCTTGCGCTATCGAGGCCCGGTTTGACATTTTAACGGGGCAATATCCGACAAAGGTGCTTCACAATCGCGCCCGGAGTTCCTATCTTTGGCTCATCGTTTAGACGATTTCCAATTCAATGCAGAACCCCTTGACGAGATAGAGGTGAATTATGGCTTTTGAGCTTCCGCCGCTCCCCTTCGCCAACGACGCGCTGGAGCCCCACATTTCCGCCCGCACCTTCGAATTCCATCACGGCAAGCATCACGCGGCCTATGTGACCAACCTCAATAACCTGACCAAGGACACCGACCTGGCGTCCAAGTCCCTGGAAGAGGTGATCAAGGTGGCCGCGGCCGATCTGCCTGCCAAGCAGGGCATTTTCAACAATGCCGCCCAGGTGTGGAACCACACTTTCTTCTGGAACTGCCTGAAGAAGGGTGGCGGCGGCAAGCCTGGGCCTAAGCTGCTGGCCAAGATCGAGTCCGATCTGGGCGGTTTCGACAAGTTCAAGGAAGACTTCAAGGCCGCCGCCGTTGGCCAGTTCGGCTCGGGCTGGGCCTGGCTGGTGCTGGACGGGGGCAAGCTGAAGATCACCAAGACCGCCAATGCCGACCTGCCCCTGGCCCATGGTCAGAAGGCCCTGCTCACCGTCGATGTGTGGGAGCACGCCTATTACCTGGACTGGCAGAACCGCCGCCCCGATTTCGTCCAGTGCTTCCTGGACAATCTGGTGAACTGGGACTTCGTGGAAGCCAATCTGGGCTGACACGGCAAGGAATAAGGAAAAGCCCCCTTCCCTTCGCGGATGGGGGCTTTTTTCATGTCCAATCCATTACGGGGCTCCCGCCCCGCACCCTGGTTGGAGGAAAACCTCCAAACCTCCTTTTGCATCTGAAAATAAAATGGGGTTTGGGGCCTATGGCCCCGAGCGGGTGTGGGCGGCGGCCCACTTTCAAGACATCACACCGCGATCAGCGCCGCCGCCACGGAGCGGTCTTCCGAGACCAGCACATTGAAGGTGCGGCAGGCGCCGCCCGTATCCATCAGTTCCAGGGTGATGCCAGCAGCCCGCAAGGCGGCACGCAGGCTGGCGGGAACTGGCGCCATGCGCTTTCCGCAGCCCAACAGCAGAACCCTGGGCTTTTCAGTCAGAGCCAGCAATGGCGATAGGCTGTCCTCGGTCACGCCGCCCAGATCGGTGACGGACCAGGACTGGGTGCGATCGGGCAGGACCAGGACCGATCCCTCCCAGCGCAGCCCGGCGATGGTGAAGCCGCCATCGCCGTATCCCTTGACGATCTGCTTGCC
Source organism: Paramagnetospirillum magnetotacticum MS-1 (assembly GCF_000829825.1). Classification (NCBI taxonomy): domain Bacteria; kingdom Pseudomonadati; phylum Pseudomonadota; class Alphaproteobacteria; order Rhodospirillales; family Magnetospirillaceae; genus Paramagnetospirillum; species Paramagnetospirillum magnetotacticum. The sequence goes on from NZ_JXSL01000027.1 coordinate 460,440, forward strand.
GGTGGGGATGAGGGGCGTGATGTCCATGGATCAGGGCGTGGCGGGGCCACCCTCTGCGCTTTCCGCCGTTTCAGCCTCTTCGGCCGCCTTGCCGGTGCGCAGATTGAAGTAGATCAGCATGGGCATGGCCACGTAGATCGACGAGAAGGTGCCGATGATCAGGCCCCACAACATGGCGATGGAGAAGCCGCGCAGCACCTCGCCGCCCACAAACAGCAGGGCCAACACGGTGACGAAGACGGTGGACACGGTGAGAATGGTGCGCGCCAGGGTCTCGTTGACCGCCAGATTGAGCAGGTCATAGAGCGACATGCTCTTGAACTTGCGCAGATTCTCGCGCACCCGGTCGTACTCCACCACCGTGTCGTTCACCGAATAACCGGCGATGGTGAGAATGGCCGCCACGGTGGTCAGGTTGAATTCCAGGCCGGTGATGGAAAACAGGCCGAATGTGGTGATGACGTCGTGGAAGGTGGACACCAGGGCGCCCACGCCGAACTGCCATTCGAACCGGAACCAGACATACATGGCGATGGCGGCCAGGGCCAGAACCACCGCCCAGACGCCGTCGCGCACCAGTTCGCCGCCCACCTTGGGGCCGACGATCTCGACGCGGCGATAGGTATAGCCCTCGCCCAGCGAGGCCTTGACCTTGGTGAGCGCCGACATCTGCGCCTTTTCATCGCCGTCCTGGCGCTGGACGCGGATCATCACGTCGCGGCCCGTGGTGCCGAATTCCTGCAAGGACACCTCGCCCAGCCCCAGATGGCCGAGGGTGGCGCGCATGGCATGCAAATCAGCGGGACCGGTGGTGGATTGCGCTTCCACCAGAATGCCGCCCGCGAAATCGATGCCGAAATTGAAGCCCTTCACCGCGATAGAGGTGAAAGAGCCGAGAATCAGCACCGCAGTGACGCAAAACGCCACCCAGCGATAGCGGATGAAGTCGTAATGGGTGCCGTGGGGCAGGAAGCGGTCGATCAGCTGCATATCTCTCGCTCCTTAAGCCAGCGGCAGGGACTTGAGGCGGCGCCAGCGCACCCAGGACACCACCATGATCCGGTTGACCAGAACGGCGGTGAACAGCGAGGCCAGAAGGCCCAGCGTCAGGGTGACGGCAAAGCCGCGAATGGGACCGGAGCCGAACTGGAACAATAGCGCCGCCGCCACCAGGGTGGTGACATGGGCGTCGAAGATGGTGCCGAAGGCGCGGTCATAACCGGCCTGAATGGCCGACATGATGCTTCGCCCGTTGCGCTGTTCCTCGCGCATACGCTCGTAGATCAGCACATTGGCGTCCACCGCCATGCCCATGGTCAGCACCACGCCGGCGATACCCGGCAGGGTGAGCGTGGCGCCCAGGGCGGACAGCGAGGCCAGCAGCAGAATCAGGTTCAGCACCATGGCAAGGTCGGCCAAGGCACCCAGCGTGCCATAGACGATGATCATCAGCACCACCACCAGGGCAAGGCCCAGCAGACTGGCCACGGCACCCGCCTGAATGGAATCGGCGCCCAGATCGGGACCGACGGTGCGTTCTTCCAGGACCTGGAGCGGCGCGGGCAACGCACCGGCGCGCAGCAGGAGCGACAGATCCTGGGCCTGCTGCACCGAGAAGCTGCCCGAGATGATGCCGGACCCGCCCAGGATGGGCTCATTGATGCGCGGCGCGCTGATCACCTTGTCGTCCAGCACAATGGCCAGGAACTTGCCTGCATTCTCTCGGGTGGCGTCGCCGAACTTCTTGGCGCCCGCCGCATTGAAGCGGAAGCTGACCACCGGACGGCCTTCGTTATAGGTGGCCTTGGAATCCACCAGCATGTCGCCGCCCACCTCGATGCGCTTTCTGACCACATAGGTCTCGGGCATGCCGCGTTCCTTCTCGGCGGAGGGAAGCAGCATGGAGCCGGGCGGCACCCTGCCCTTCGCCGCTTCATCGGCCGAGGTGGAATCGTCGAGCAGGTGGAAGGTCAGCTTGGCGGTCTTGCCCAGCAGGGCCTTGATGCGGTCGGGGTCCTTGACGCCGGGAAGCTGGACCACGATGCGGTCTTCGCCCTGACGCTGGATGGAGGGTTCGCGCGTGCCCAGTTCGTCGATACGGCGGCGCACGATTTCCAGGGACTGCTCGATGGCGGCGGCCTTGCGAGCCTTGACCGCCACGTCCGAGTATTTCAGCACCATGGTGCCATCGTCCTTGGCGTCGACGGAGGCGCTGCTGTCGATCTTGCGCAGCAATTCACGGGCCTTGGCACGTTCTTCGGCCTCGATGATCCGCACGCTGACCAGATCGCCCTTGGCGCCCAGGTCAGAATATTTGACCTTTTCCTTGCGCAATACGGTGCGCACGCCTTCGACCAGCGAACTCAGCTGTTCGCGGAAGACATAGGCTGTATCCACTTCCAGCAGCAGGTAGGAGCCGCCTTGCAGGTCCAGACCCAGACTCACCGGTTGAAACCAATGAGGCATTTGGTCGGCCCGCTCACGCGACAGCATGTTCGGCGAGGCGAAGATCACGCCGAGCATGCTGATGATCGCCACCAACGCGATCTTCCATTTGGGAAAATGGTTCATGTCCCGGCCTGTGCTGGTTGGGAGGAAAGAAAGGTCTTACTTGTCGGCGGCGGGTTCGGCGTCGGACTTTTCGTCCTTGGCCTTATCGGCAGCCACCGGCTCGGTCTTCGACAGCACCTCGGTGATGGTGGCGCGAAGCACGCGCACGCGCACGCCCTCGGCGATCTCCACCGAAACTTCGGTGTCGTTGATCAGCTTGTTGACGGTGCCGATGATGCCACCGGCGGTGACCACACGGTCGCCACGGCGAAGCTGGCCCAGCATCTCCTTGTGAAGCTTCATCTTCTTCTGCTGCGGACGGATCAGCAGGAAGTAGAACACCACGAAGATCAGGATCAGAGGCAGGAACTGTTCCAGGGCGGCAAAGGAACCACCAGCACCGGCGGCGGCGGCCTGGGCGTAAGCGGGCGACACGAACATCACTGTCTCCTCGGGAAGTCGCGCATAACTGAATGCTGCGGGAATATAGCGGCCAATCGGGCCGATGCAAACGCCAAGTGGCGCTTTTTCCGAATTGCTTGCCCCATCAGGCGAAGGTGATACCATCCGCCCCCTGAAACTCGAGGGATCTCGCCATGCCCTATGCCGAAGCCGTGAAGGCCCTGACCCGTATCGCCGAGGCCCTGGAACGCCTCTCGCCGCCGCCCGCCTCGGGTCTGGATCTGTCCCTAGCCGACGCCTATGTCTGGCATGCCGATCCCGACCGCCTGGAACCGGTGCCGAACGTCAACCGGGTGGACATCGCTCTGCTTCAGGGAATCGAGCGCCAGCGCGAGCAGCTTCTCGACAATACCAGACGCTTTGCCGCCGGATATCCGGCCAATAACGCGCTTTTGTGGGGCGCGCGCGGCACCGGCAAGAGTTCGCTGGTCAAGGCGGTGCACGCCACCATCAACGGGGAAAAGCCCGGCACGCTGCTGCTGGTGGAGATCCACCGCGAGGACATCCCCTCCCTGCCCCGCTGCCTGCGCCTTCTGAAAGACAGCGGCCGCCATGCCGTGCTTTTCTGCGACGACCTGTCCTTCGACCAGCAAGACGACGCCTATAAATCCCTGAAGGCGGTCCTGGACGGCGGAATCGAGGGGCGGCCCGACAACGTCATCTTCTACGCCACCTCCAACCGCCGCCACCTGATGGCCCGCGATATGATCGACAACGAACGCTCGACCGCCATCAATCCCGGCGAGGCAGTGGAGGAGAAAGTGTCGCTCTCCGACCGCTTCGGACTATGGCTGGGCTTCCACCATGTGGGCCAGGACATCTTCTTCGCCATCGTCGAGGGCTATGTGGCCCATTACGGCCTGCCCATCTCCACCGAGGATTTGCACGCCCAGGCCAATGAATGGTCGGTGACGCGCGGCTCGCGCTCGGGCCGCGTCGCCTGGCAGTTCATCCAGGATCTGGCCGGACGGCTGGGGAAGAGTCTGTAACGAGTGTCTGTCCGGGTTTGGCTGAAGCAGACTTTCCTTTTCGTCACCCCCGGACTTGATCCACTGGTGTCCGGTTTAATTTGAGACGGCTGGCGTGGAGTCACGAGACGCGGATAACGCGGATGCGGTGCTTCGCACCTTTCACGGATAAACACGGAAATGTGCTCTTTTCCGGCTCCCCATCCGTGCTTGCCCCAGGATGACGACACGGAATTTTTCTTATCCGTGATCATCCGTGTCCATGAACAGTTGGAGCCCGCATCGGCTCTGCCATTCGGGCTCCTCGTTGAAATTTAAGCCGGACAGCAGTGGACTTGATCCGTCGGCGTATACGCCAACCATGGATGGCCGGGTCAAGCTCGGCCATGACGGTGAAGGCGATTCCACCTAAGTCTGACAAACTCTAAGGCTTGATGGCGAGGCGCACGGCGCCCCAGTGCTTGTCGCGGATAGAGATGGGGCTGTCGAACTCCTTCAACACCACGAAATTTCCGCCACCCATGTCGCGGGGATAGGTCTGGACGAAGTGAGGCTGGACATTGCGGGCCGCCACCAGCCCGGCGCGGTCGTCGAAGATGCGTCGGTTGCGGGAATTGGCGGTGTTCCACACCGTCTCGCCCGGCCGCTGGGGCTGGGAATATTTCTTGTTGTGGGTGGCGATATAGCCGTTGCGGTCAGCAACACAGCAGATGACGATGCGCTGGTCCTTCTCGAGAACCGTTTCGGTGAACTGATGCACCACGCGATCGGTGAGCATCGCATGCTTGGCCAGGAATTGCTGAGGTGAAGTGTCGGCGATGGGCTCGTAATGGGCATCGAACAGATCGGCCTCGGCAATCTCACCGGTCTTCAGCGCCTGCTCGAAAGCCCCGGTGACCCCAGCGGCGACGCCCTTAACAAGATCGATATAGCTCCGCTCCTCGGCCCGCGCCTTGGCTTGGGCGGCGGCAATCGCAGCAAGCGCGGCGGCGGCAACCTCGCGGAAACGCACATGCAGGCCAAGAACGCTGGCCCCCACCGCGTCACAGGAAAGCGGCCCGATTCCTTCAAGATCCAGTGTTCCGCCCTCGCCCACCATGCTGGGATCGTTGAGACCGGCCAGCACCACGCCCTTGGACGCCAGATCGCCGGTATGTCCCTTGACCTCCCTGGTTCCGATGCGGCCCGTGAAGGCCAGCCCCACGGCGACACGCGGAACCGCCCGGCGATCTCCCGCCGCCGACGAACGCAGAATGATGCCGAGGCGCCGCTGAAGGTCGCCGACATCGCGGCTGACCACCGTGGAAAGTTCATTGACCTTCTTGGCGGTAAGGCCCGTGCGCTCCGCCTGGCTGAGCACGGACTGCGCATGCCCGTGGACGGTCTCGGTATGCTGGGCAGCCTGACCGGCATTTCCCTTGATGTCGGCGGTGGCGGAAAGCTGCATCTCGCTGGCGTGGTTCACTTCCTGGGCGATGGTGTTGATGTCTTGAATGGACAGCGTCACCTCTTCGACCATGGCCACCGTCTCATCGGTGGCCTGACCGATGGCCTGGGCCTGGGCGTTGACGCCGCGGATGCCCTCCTCGGTCAGTTTGGCCAGACGCTTGACCTCGTCGGCGACCACGGCGAAGCCCTTGCCCATTTCGCCCGCCCTGGCCGCCTCGATGGTGGCGTTCAGCGCCAGCATGCGGGTCTGACCGGCGATGGACTGGATGAGGCGCACCACATCGCGGATTCGCCCCGTGGCGTCCTTCAGACCTTCGACCGTGGTGGCGGCGGTCTCCATCTTCTGTTGGGCGGCATCGGTAAGACGCGATGTGCCGTGAACCTTGGTGGAAATCTGCCGCGACGTCTCCTCCAGCGCCTCGCTGGCCCCGGCCACGGATTGGACATTATCGCTGGTGACCGATACCGCCTCGGCCACCGACTCGGCCATGGTCTTAAGGGTGGCCGCCACCTGGGCCAGTTCTTGGGCTCCCTCGATCAGGCGCTTCACCTGCCTTTCGATATCGCCCACGGTCGTCGCCACTTCGCGGTCCACCGTGTCCGAGAGCGCCAGCATCTCGCGCTTCATCTTGCCGGCCTCGCCATGCTCGATATAGGTCGAGATGGCCAGATCCATATCCAGGAAGGCGGCGCGCAGCACTGCACCCGCCATTTGGGGAAAGCGGGCCTTCTCGCATTTGGCGTGGAGTTCGGCCATCAGCTTTTCCAGCACGAAGCAATAGCCGCCCAGATACCAGTTCACCTCCAGGCCGATCCGCTCGTGGGCGGCGCCGATGGCAACGGCACGGGTGAAATAGTCGTCGTCGAAACGCCCCGAGAACAGACTGGCCCAATGGGCCTGCTGGGTCTCTTTCAGATGGCCGATCTTGGCGCCGCCGCCCAACAGGGCTTTGAGCGCGGGCCATTGCATCAGATGGGCATAAAATCCGTCAGCGATGCCGGGAAGACTGGATTCCACCATCTGGCGAACGGATTTGACGGTGGAAATCGCGTCGTCATCCAGGCGCAGAAATCTCAGCCGCTCACGGTTCTTCGACACGGCGTCGTCATCACTAGCCACGCGCCCCTCCTTGGAAGCCATCCCTCGCGCCGCCCTATACCGAACGGTCATTTGATTATGGAATAAAGTTGGTCCCTTCGAGGAGCGCGGTCAATACGCAATCGAGGCAAGACGACGCACGTCACCCTCGTCGGCGACCTTGTCCTGAAGATATTCCATGGGGTTGACGGCCTCGGTCCCCCGGCGGATCTCGAAATGCAGCTGCGGCGAGGCGACCGAGCCGCTGGCGCCCAGTGTGGCAATGGTCTGGCCCCGGCGGACGCGGTCGCCGCGCTTGACCATCAACTGGTCGTTATGGGCATAGGCGGTCATCCAGTTATCGGCATGCTTGATCAGCAGCAGATTGCCGAAACCCTTCAATTCATTTCCCACATAGGCCACCACGCCGTTCTCGGCGGCGCGCACCGGCGTACCTTTGGGAGCCACGATATTGATGCCGTCGTTATGCTGGCCCTTGCCGGGCAGCGGCCCGAACTCGGCCACCACCTCTCCCTTCACGGGCCACAGGAAGCCAGACCCGGCACGGGCTGGCGGAGCGGCGGGAAGCGCCGGTGGCGGCGGCGCGGAATGATTGGGCGCCTGGGCATAGACCGGCGGCGCCTCTGCCTTGGCAGCCGGAGGCCTGGCGGCCGCCCCCGATGCATTGGGAGAGGTCACCACCATGGAGCCGCCCCCCTGAGGTGAAGCCGCGACGGCCTGAGGCGCGCTCGTCTTCGGCCCCGGAATGGTCAAGCGCTCGCCCACCTGCAGAACATAGGGCGCCCGCTTGCCATTGGTGGCGGCCAGGGAATTGAAGTCCACCTTGAAGCGCCGGGCCAGCACCGACAAGGTGTCGCCCTTCTGAACCACGTAATCGGAACCGCCGCCGGGCAGGCGCAGCACGGTTCCCGGCTGCAACTGGTAGGGCGGCTGAAGATTGTTGGCTTCGATGAGATCGCGGACGGCCAGAGAATAGCGCCTTGCGATGGAATAAACCGTATCACCGGCATAGACGGTGACCGCGGCCGGACGCTGAACATGCAAAGGGCCATCCGAGCCATGCCCGACCGGCACCTTGGAGTCATAGCTAGGCGTACACGCCGAAACCACGACGGCGAGTATGAGAAGAATAACCAGATGATGTGGCGCATGCCTCATCCCTGCACTATAAGCGCGCAGGATGGACGCGGCAATCATTCCTCCGGCACCCCCTCCACCAGGGGTACGAAGCGCACGGGAAGGAAGGGTTGGATATCGATGCCGCGATCGGTCTTGGTGATCCGCACCAATTCCTGATCGACGCCACCCAAATCCCCCAGCGGCAGCACCATGATGCCGTCGGGCTTCAGCTGATCCACCAGGGCGGGCGGAATATCGGGGGCGGCCGCCGTGACCATGATGCGGTCGAAGGGCGCCTGTTCCGGCCATCCGCGCGAACCGTCACCGGCCCGGCAGGTGATGTTATGGATTCGCAGATGTTTGAAACGGGCCTCCGCCTCGGCCAGCAGCGGCTTGTGCCGCTCCACCGAATAGAGCCGGCGGCAAAGCTTGGCCAGAACCGCCGCCTGATAGCCCGACCCCGTGCCCACTTCAAGGACCTTCATGCGCTCACCCACGTCCAGGGCCTGGCTCATCAGGCCGACCACCAGGGGCTGGCTGATGGTCTGGGCGCAGCCGATGGGCAGCGCCGTATTCTCATAGGCCTGATCAAGGAAGGGCTCGGCGACGAAGAGGGCGCGGGGAATACGCTCGATGGCTGACAGGACGCGGGTGTCGACCACCCCCATCCGCCGCAATTCCATAAGCAGGCGGATGACTTTCGGCTCCGCCTTCCTCATCAAAAAACCGTCCCCAGCGCCTTCATGTCACCCGGATGGGTAAGATCGAAGCAGAGCGGCGTAATGGTGATGGCCCCACGGCAGACCGCCTCGATATCGGTGCCGGGGGTGGAGCGGTCCTCGGCCCGCTGAGCGCCGATCCAGACATAGGATTCGCCCCTGGGATCCTCGCGCTCGACGATTTCGTCGCCGATCTTGCGCTTGCCTTGGCGCGTGATCTCGATTCCGGTCACCGAGGAGGCGATCACGTCGGGAAAGTTGACGTTGATCAGAACGTTACGGCTCCAGCCCTTGGCCAGCAATTTGCGGATCACGCCCGGCGCCCAATGCTCGGCGGTGCCCCATTTCACCGGATGGGGATGATTGATGAACTGGGACAACGCGATGGAGGGAATGCCGAGGATGGTGCCTTCCATGGCCGCCGCCACCGTGCCTGAATAGGTCACGTCCTCGCCCAGATTGGAGCCCCGGTTGATGCCCGACAGCACCAGATGGGGCTTCTTGCCCTTCAGCACATGATTGACGCCCAACAGCACCGCATCGGTGGGGGTGCCGTCCACGGCGTAACGCCGGGCCGAGACCTTGCGGACCCGAAGCGGGCGGCGGATGGTCAGCGAGTGGCCTGCAGCGCTTTGTTCGGTCTCGGGCGCCACCACCCAGACATCCTTGGACAGCGTCCGGGCGATGCGCTCCAGCACCTTGATGCCCGGCGCACTGATGCCGTCATCGTTGGAGATCAGGATGCGCAAGGATGAAGGGTCGTTGATGGCCGGAAAAGTCATCTCAGCCGACGACCCCCAGCCCGCCCATATAGGGACGCAGGACCTCGGGCACCTCGATGGTGCCGTCTTCGCGCTGATAGTTCTCCATCACCGCGATCAGGGTACGGCCCACGGCAAGGCCCGACCCGTTCAGCGTATGGACGAAGCGGGTCCCCTTCTCGCCCTCGGGACGGAAGCGGGCCTTCATGCGCCGGGCCTGGAAGTCGCCGCAATTCGAGCAGGACGAGATTTCCCGGTAGCGCTGCTGGCCCGGCAGCCAGACCTCAATGTCATAGGTCTTGCGCGAGGAAAAGCCCATATCGCCGGTGCACAGCACGATGACGCGATAGGCCAGCCCCAAACGCTGCAGCACCGTCTCGGCGCATTTGGTCATGCGTTCGTGCTCTTCGTCGGACTTATCGGGATGGGCGATGGAGACCATCTCCACCTTGTGGAACTGGTGCTGGCGGATCATGCCGCGCGTATCCTTGCCCGCCGATCCCGCTTCCGAGCGGAAACAAGGGGTCAGCGCCGTCATGCGCAGCGGCAGGGACTTTTCGTCCAGGATCTCGTCGCTGACCAGATTGGTCAGCGGCACTTCGGCGGTGGGGATCAGCCAATGGCCGGTGTTGGTCTTGAACAGATCCTCACTGAACTTGGGCAACTGTCCGGTGCCGAAGGCGGCGCCGTCCTTGACCATCAAGGGCGGGTCCATCTCGGTATAGCCGTGCTCGGTGGTCTGAAGGTCGAGCATGAACTGACCGATGGCACGCTGCAGCCGGGCCAGTTGGCCCTTCAACACCACGAAGCGGGCACCCGACAGCTTGGCGGCGCCGTCGAAATCCATCAGCCCAAGCTTGGCGCCGATGGCGTCGTGATCCAGGGCGGTAAAGGCGAACTCTTTTGGCGCGCCCCATTTACGAACTTCCACATTGTGCTCTTCGTCGGGGCCATCGGGCACGTCGGCGGCGGGCAGATTGGGGATGGAGGCCAGAATATCCTCGATCTCGGCGCCCAAGAGCCGGTCCTCCTCCTCGGAAGCGGGCATGCGCTCCTTCATGCTGGCCACCTCGTCCATCAGGGCAGAGGCATCGCCGCCACTCTTCTTGAGAGCGCCGATCTGCTTGGAGGCTTCGTTGCGCCGGGCCTGCATCTCCTGAAAGGCGGTCTGGGCCGCGCGGCGCCGCGTGTCCAGATCCAGGATGGCGGCGGCCTTGGGCTCCAGGCCCCGGCGCGCCAGACCGGCATCGAATCCCTCCGGGTTGTCGCGAATGGACTTCAGGTCATGCATGGTGAAAATTCCGGCTTAAGCGTTGAAATCGGTCTCGTCATGGGCCGTGTCGTCGTCGCCGTCATCGGCCAGGGCGGCTTCGCGCTTCTTCTCCGCCCAGCGGGCCGAGAGGATGGAAATCTCGTAAAGCCCGACCATGGGAATGGCCAGCGACAACTGGCTGACCACATCGGGGGGCGTCACCACGGCGGCGAAGACGAAATTGCCGACAATGGCGAAGCGGCGCTTATCGGCCAGACCTTGGGCGGTGACCAGCCCGACGCGTGCCAGCAGGGTCAGCAGCACCGGCATCTGGAAGGCCAGCCCGAAGGCGAAGATCAGGGTCATGATCAGCGACAGGGATTCGTTGACCTTGGCCTCCATCTGGATGGGCAGCGTACTGGGGCCGCCGATCAGATTCTCGAAGCCCAGGAGATAGGTGTAGAGGTTGGGCAGCACCAGGAAATAGACCATGGCCCCGCCCATGATGAACAGAACCGGCGTGGCGAACAGGAAGGGCAAAAAGGCCTGCTTTTCGTGCTTATAAAGCCCAGGCGCCACGAAGGCCCACAACTGCCCCGCCCAGACGGGAAAGCACATGGCGGCGGCGGCGAAGGCCGAGACCTTCATGAAGGTAAAGAACGCCTCGGTGGGCGCGGTGTAGATCAGGCGGCGGTTTCCGCCCTTGGCCAGAGCCGCCTTGGAATAAGGCTCCAGCAGGAATTCGTAGATCTCGTTGGAGAAGTAATAGCAAATCCCGAAGGCGATGACGAAGCTGATCGCCGACCAGATCAGCCGCCGGCGCAGCTCGATCAGATGCTCGAGCAGCGGCATGGTCTTGTCGTCGTGGGAATCGCTCAAAATAGGTCCTCGTTCAAGGTTCCGGCGGCCGGGCGGGCGTCTCGGCGGGCTTGATCTCGTCTGGTGTGGGCTCTGGGATCGCGGCCAGGGCGGGCGGCGCAACCTCATGGGCGGCGTTCACGTCCAGGGCGGGAAGCTCCATGGCCTTGGCCATCTCGCCGGTGGGGTCGATGGCCTTGTCCACCTCCTGGCGCAGCAGATTGACGTCGGTGGCCTTGGTAACTTGCTTCTTCAGCTCGTCCAGTTCGGATTCGCGCACCATGTCGTCCATGCCGCGATGGAACTCGGACGCCATTTCGCGCGCCTTGCGGGTCCAACGCCCCATCTGGCGCAGAACCACGGGCAGATCCTTGGGTCCGATGACGATCAGGCTGACCACGGCGATCAGCGCCATCTCGTCCCAGCCGATGTCGAACATCGGGCCTTAGACCTTGGGAGCGGAATCGGGCGCGGCGGCCGGCTTGGCGGCTTGGGCTTCCGTGACCTGGGGCTGGGCGGCGGCCTGAGCGGGGGCGGCCTGCGCCTCGTCCTCATCCTTCAGGCCGTGCTTGAAGGCCTTCACGCCCTTGGCCATGTCGCCCATCAGCTTGGGGATCTTGTTGGCACCGAACAGCAGCAGCACGATGACCAGAACGATGAGCCAATGACCGATACTCATGCTACCCATGCCCAAACACTCCCTGTCCTCGCCATCCGCACCGTTTCGGGGCGGAGGCGGATCATCGCAAAAGAAAAGCGACACCGCAATGCCCAGGAGGGGCCTACTCCCCGATGCCCAACAGGGTTTCGTCGTCGAGCAGCTCCAGCTGAGGCTCGTCCTCCTCGGCCATGTCCACCAGACGGGTGTCTTCCGCCGCGCGATTGCCATAGGCGCCAGCGGCGGCCCTGGAATCCAGCAGGCCCGCAGCTTCCAATTCCTTGACGCCAGGCAAGTCGGACAGGGATTCCAGGCCGAAATGGTCGAGAAAGCCGTCGGTGGTCGCCCAGGTCAGCGGCCTGCCTGGTGTGCGGCGCCGTCCCTTGGGCCGAATCCAGCCCGCCGAGAACAAGATGTCCATGGTGCCCTTGGACAGGGCCACGCCGCGCACCTCCTCGATCTCGGCGCGGGTCACCGGCTGGTGATAGGCGATGATGGCCAGGGTCTCGACGGCGGCGCGCGACAGCTTGCGCTCCTGGGAACGCTCCACCTTGAGGGATTCGGCCAGATCGGCACTGGTGCGAAAGGCCCAGCCGTCGCCACGCCGCACCAGATTGAAGCCGCGTGCCGCGTAATGGGTTTCCAGTTCCGCCAACAGTCCGGCAATGTCCGTGCCCTCGGGCAGGCGCTCGGCCATGGCCCGTTCCGGCACCGGCTCGGCCGAGGCGAAGATCAGCGCCTCGACGATGCGCAAATGTTGCGGATCACAACTCACTCTTCCCTCCCCTCGCCCAGCCCGGCACGGATATAGATGGGCGAATAGGCGGCGCCGTCCTGGCGCAACACCAACTTGCCCTGCTTGGCCAGTTCCAGCGCGGCCACGAAAGTGGACGCCATGGCCGACTTCATCTTGAGCGAATCGCCCTCGATGGCAGGCAGATAGGCCATCAGCACCGACCAGTCGGGCAAGCCGCCGATGCCCAGCATGGCTTCCAGACGCGCCAGGGCGTTCTCCACCGACCACAGATCGGGTGCTTCCACGGTCAGGGTGCGCACAGAATTGCGCACCACATGATCGGCATAGGCCTTCAACAGGTCATAGAGATCGAGATCGAAGATGGAACGGCTGACCACCTCCATATCCTCGGGCGCGCCTCGGGCGAAGACGTCGCGGTTCAGCAGGCGACGCGCAAACAGCGCCGCACCGGATTTCTGCATGGCTTCCAGCCGCTGCAGCCGGAAGGCCAGGGCGGCGGCCATCTCGGCGGGCGATAATTCCTCGCCCGGTTCGGGTTCGGGCTCGGGCAGCAGCAACCGCGATTTGAGATAGGCCAGCCACGCGGCCATCACCAGATATTCGGCGGCGAGGTCGATCTGTTCGCGCCCGACTTTTCTAACGAAATCAAGGTATTGATCGGCTAACTTCAGAATCGAGATCTTGGCCAGATCCACCTTCTGGTCTCGCGCCAACTGTAACAGAACGTCAAGAGGGCCTTCCCAGCCATCAAGATCGAGCAGCAGGCGTTCGGCGGGGGCACGTCCGGGGCGATCCTGGTCGTCCTCGAAGGTGAAGGGCAGAGCCCCACTCACGGACCCAGCATCCTGACCAGGGCGTTGCCGATGGTGTCCACGGGACCTTGGACCAGCCAGAGGAACACGTCCAGATCCACGCCGAACTGATTGCCCAACAGCGGGAACAGGAACAGGGCGGCGATGAGGATCAGCATTCCCGCCTTTTCCATGCGGGCCAGACGCCAGGCCAGGGGCCGGGGCAGAATACCCACCGCCACCCTGCCCCCATCCAGGGGCGGCAGGGGAATCATGTTGAACACCGCCAGCAGCAGATTGAAGAATATGGCGTTTTCCAGATTGAGGAAAAACCAGCTGCGCATGGCTTCGGGCACCACCGGGACCAGATGCACCGCCAGTATGGCCAGGATGGCCAGGCCCATATTCATGGCCGGTCCGGCGGCGGCCACGATCACCATGTCGCGGCGGGGATGGCGCAGACGGCTGAAATTGACCGGAACCGGCTTAGCCCAGCCGAACATCACGCCCCCCATGGCCAAGAGCAGGCCGGGCAGGATGATGGTGCCGAACGGGTCGATATGGCGCAGGGGATTGAGCGAGATGCGGCCCAGGCGATAGGCCGTATCATCACCACAGGCATGGGCGGCATAGCCGTGGGCCGCCTCGTGCAGGGTCACGGCGAAAATCAGCGGAATCGCCCAGATGGTGATGCCGAACAGCAGACCACCCAGATCGCCCATCATGACGATGGCCCGAGCAGGGTCTTCACCCGCTCCTCGGCGGCCTTGCGGTCAAAGGGCTGCCGCGGGCGTTTTTGCGCCAGACCATGGGCCACCCGAATCTCGGCGGCGGCGCTTAACGGGCGCAGTTCCGAAGCGATGGCGGTCATCTCGGCCATGTCCCCGTTGCAGTGAAGCACCACGTCGCAGCCCGCCTCAAGACTGGCGCGGGTGCGGTCCTCGAACGTCCCGCCCAGCGCCTTCATGGACAGATCATCGGAGATCAAGAGCCCATCAAAACCGATGGCGCCCCGGATCACCCTGTCGATCACCAGTCTGGAGGTGGTGGCGGGATGCGCCGCGTCAAGGGCGGCATAGACCACATGGGCGGTCATGGCCCAGGGGGCATGGCGAAAGGCGTGGAACGGCGGGAAATCCTGGACCTCCAGCTCGGCCAGGGCGGTCTCCACCACCGGCAGGTCGAGATGGCTGTCCACCATGGCGCGGCCGTGACCGGGAATGTGCTTTATGACCGGCAGAACGCCCTCGTCCAGCAAGCCGTCGATCACCTCGCCCGCCAGGGAAATCACCGACTGGGCGGTGCGGCCAAAGGCGCGGTCGCCGATGACGTCATGGGCACCGGGAATGGGCACGTCCAGAACGGGGGCGCAATCCACGTCGATACCCAGATCGGCCAGTTCGGCCCCGATCAGCCGGTAATTGAGGCGAAGCGCCTCCTTGGCGGCCTCGAGATCGCGCTGGGCCAGGGCGGCGAAGGGCTCGCCCGCAGGCGCCTTGCGCCAATGGGGCGGCCTTAGGCGCTGCACCCTGCCCCCCTCCTGATCGATCAGGACGGGCGCATCGGCGCGGCCCACGCTCTCGCGCAACGAGGCAACCAGCGCCTTGACCTGAGCGGGGTCGTCCACATTGCGGGCGAACAGAATGAAGCCCAGCGGATTGACCCGTTGGAAGAAGTCGCGTTCCGCCTGGGTCAGGACCAGGCCGGAACAGCCGAAGATGGCGGCGTTAACGGCGGGCAACGATGCACCCCTGGGAACGGGCGGTGAGCTCGGCGCAAAGCTGGCGGGCGGCCTGCTCGGACAGGGGCGCGGCGCGCACCCGCCAGAACGTGCCCTTACCTTCCAGTTCCACACGGACGATGTCGGATTTGAGCGCGCCCAGCAGATCGGCATTGGCCTTCTGGATGCGGGCCCATTCCTTGTCGGCCTGATCGGCGGCGCGCACCGCGCCCAACTGCACCACGAATTCCCCCGAGGCCGGAGCCTTGGCCGTCACGGCAGGCGCCGGAGCGGGCGGCGGCGGAGCCACGCGGGGAGCCTGGGCCACCACGGCGGGCGCCATATGCTCGGGCTGCTGGGCCACGGGCGCCGGGGCGCGTTCCTGAACCGGCTGATAGGCCGGGGGAAGCGGAGCGGCGGCGGGCGGAATGGCGGCGGATTCCATGGGCTGGGCCGCCACCTTGGCCGTGGGCGCAATCTTCGGCATTGGCGGTTCGCCCGCCTTGGGCGGAATGGGGGCAGTGCGTTGCGCCACGGGAGCGGGCGGCGGCTCGGCCGAGAGCGGCGGTACGGAAATGGTCTTGGGCGGCGCCTTGGCTGCTTCGGGCTGCGGCATCAGGCGCTCCACCTTGGGTTCGCTGTCTCCGGCCGAATCCATGCGCTCGTAGACCAGCTTGTCCTGGTTGGGCACCTGCATGCCGCCGCGATCATCGGGGCGGGTCTTGATGGGCCGGTCGTCGGCCTTGATCACCGGCACGCCCAATCCGCCGCCTTTGCGGCCACCGACGAAATGCAGGCCTGCGGCAACGATGGCACCCACGGCGATGACGGCGCCGCCGATCAGCACCCAACTGCGCAGGCGATGCCCGGCACGGGCCTGACGGGAATCCGCATCGGCGTCGTTATAGCGCTCGGGAATAATATCCAGCAGATCACGCTCGTAATCATCGCCAGGGCTTTTGGCCATGTCGGAGACTCTCCCCTCTTAAATACCGGCAAGGCAATATATCGCCTTGCCGTAAGCCCCTCAATCGCCGGGCGCTCGCGCTTGGCTCTCGCGGCATAAGCCGCGGCGGGCGCCCGCGCCTAGGCGCGAATTAAATAACGTTGTCGGCAAAGCCGACCGGCCCTTGCCGTCGTCCGATTAAGGATCGGTCGACGGAATTACCGCATCTCTTCCACGGGAGTGACACCGAAGATGCCAAGCCCCGAGGCGATCACTCCCACCACCGCGCGCAGCAGGCCCAGACGGGCCAAGGACACTTCGCGGTCACCCTCGATCAAGAACCGCAGGCTGGTGTCGTCCTTGCCCTTGTTCCACAGCCCATGGAAGGCGGCAGCCAATTCATAAAGGTAGAACGCGACACGGTGCGGCTCGTGGGCCTCGGCCGCGCTTTCCACCTGGCGCGGCCATCCGGCCAACAGCCTGATCAAACCAAGCTCGGCCGGGTCGGTCAAGCGGGCCAGCACATCCACGCCGGGAGTATGGCCCACGGATTCGGGCCACATGCCAGCGGCATGGCGCATCACCGAGTGGCAGCGGGCATGGGCGTACTGGACATAGAACACCGGATTGTCGCGGCTTTGCTCGAGAACCTTATCAAGGTCAAAGTCCAGATGGGCGTCGTTCTTGCGGGTCAGCATGATGAAGCGGACCACGTCCTTGCCCACCGCCTCGACAAGATCGCGCAGCGTGACGAAGGTGCCCGCCCGCTTGCTCATCTTGTAGGGCTGGCCGCCCTTCAACAGATTGACCATCTGGCAGAGCTTGACGTCGAGATCGCCGCCGCCCTGGCTCACCGCCTTGACCGCGGCCTGCATGCGTTTGACATAGCCGCCGTGATCGGCGCCCCACACGTCGATCATGGAGGCGAATCCGCGCCGGTACTTGTCCTGGTGATAGGCGATGTCGGAGGCGAAATAGGTCCAGGATCCGTCCGACTTCTTCAAGGGACGGTCCACGTCATCGCCGAATCCTGTCGCCTTGAACAGGGTCTGCGGCCGCGCCTCCCAATCATCGGGCAGCTTGCCCTTGGGGGGCTCGAGGACACCTTCGTAGATCAGGCCCTGGGAATTCAGATAGTCGAGGGACTCCTGGACCTTGCCGCCTTCGACCAGACCGCGTTCGGAGACGAAGACGTCGTGACGCACTCCCAGACCGGCCAGATCGTCCTTGATCATGTCCAGCATGGCATCGACGGCAAAGCTCCGCAGTTCGGGCAGCCACTCTTCTTCGGACTTGTCCTTCAAGGCCGGGCCGTGTTTTTTCGCCAGGGCCTGGCCCGCGGGCTTGAGATATTCGCCGGGATAGAGGCCCTCGGGGATTTCGCCGATCTCCTCGCCCAAGGCTTCGCGGTAGCGCAGGAATGCCGAACGGGCCAGGACGTCCACCTGGGACCCGGCATCGTTGACGTAATACTCCCGCGTCACGTCATAGCCCGCCTTGACCAGCAGCGAGGCCAAGGCGTCGCCGAACACGGCGCCACGGGCGTGACCGATATGCATGGGACCGGTGGGATTGGCCGAGACGTATTCCACGTTGACCTTGTGGCCCTTGCCCATCTCCGACTGGCCGTAAGTCACCCCGGCGGCCAACACTTCGGCCAGACGTTCGTACCAGAAGGAATCGGCAAGACGCAGATTGATGAAGCCGGGACCGGCCACCTCCACCTCGGTCACCGCCGGATGGGCGCGAAGACGTTCGGCGATCTTCTCGGCCAGATCGCGGGGTTTCATGCCCGCCGCCTTGGTCAGCACCATGGCGGCATTGGTGGCCACATCGCCGTGGGCAGTCTCGCGCGGCGGCTCGGCCGTCACCTTGGAGGTATCGAGACCGGGAATGATCGCCTCGACCGACTTGATGATTTCTTCGCGGAAGTATTTGAACAGATTCATTTTTCTCAAGGCTTCTCTTGCAGGTCGAACAGCCGGCGATGCTCGTCGAGGGCAAAGCGATCGGTCATGCCAGCGATGTAATCGGCCACCACGCGGGCGGTCTTGGCGGTGCCCTTGCCATCGGCCAGACGCCGCCATTCGGGCGGCAGGCATTCAGGCTCGGCAAAAAGCAGGTTGAACAGGTCCTTCACCACCCGCCTGCCCTTGCTGGTCATGCGGTTGACGCTGAAGTGGCGGTACATGTTGGTAAACAGGAACTGGCGCAGAGCCGCGTCATTGGCACGCATCTCGTCAGAAAAGGCGGCCAGCGGACGGCCCAGGCCGCGCACATCGTCGGCGCTTTGCGGCTTGAACTCGGCGACACGGCGCCGCGTCTCCTCGGTCAGGTCGAGGATCATGATGCCGATCATGCGGCGCACCACCTCATGGATATGAAGCGAAGGCTCGGCATCGGGATACTGTTTGGCCACCTTGTGGAACAGCGGCCCGACCAGGGGCACGTCGGCCAGGTCCTTGATGGTGAACAGCCCGGCCCGCAATCCGTCGTCGATATCATGGTTGTTATAGGCGATATCGTCGGACAGCGCCGCAATCTGGGCTTCCATGCCAGCGAAGCTATCCAGACGCAGATCGTGAAGCTGGGCGTATTCGGCGATGGCGCCGGGCAGCACCCGGTCGGGCTTGACCGCAAGCGGCCCGGTCAGCGGGCCGTTATGCTTGACCAGCCCCTCCAGGGTCTCCCAGGTGAGGTTGAGGCCTTCGAACTCCACATAGCGGCGTTCCAGCTTGGTGACGATGCGCAAGCTTTGGGCGTTGTGGTCGAAGCCGCCATACTGGGCCAGGACCTCTTGCAACGCGTCCTCGCCCGCATGGCCGAAGGGCGTGTGGCCCAGATCGTGGGCCAGCGCCAGGGCCTCGGCCAGATCCTCGTCCAGACCCAGCACACGGGCGATGGAGCGCGCTATCTGCGACACTTCCAGCGAATGGGTCAGCCGCGTCCTGAAATTGTCGCCTTCGTGATAGACGAAGACCTGGGTCTTGTATTGCAGACGGCGGAAGGCGGCGGAATGGATGATGCGGTCGCGGTCGCGCTGGAACGGCGAGCGGGTCGGGCTGTCGGCCTCGTCATGCAAACGCCCGCGAGAGTCCTCGGGCCGACAGGCATAGGGCGCCAGGGTATGGGAACGGGATTCGGTCATGACCGGGACACTACCGCCCAAGCCCCGCGAACGCAACTATCCCCCGGCCAGTTCGCAGCGGTTGCGTCCCAAATCCTTGGCCCGGTACAAAGCGGCGTCGGCGCGCCGGATGATCTCCTCCAGGCCATCGTCTTCAGCCAGTTGGGCGATGCCGACGCTAACCGTCATGGCGAAGGGAAGGCTTGCCGCGCCCGGCACGTCCTGCCCCGCCTCCTCGGTAAAGATGGTCCGCAGGCGCTCGGCCACCACCAGGGACTGAACGGCTGTGCTGCCCGGCAGCAGGGCCAGGAATTCCTCGCCCCCGAAGCGGCAGAACAGATCCTCGGTGCGCAGCAACCGCCCAGCCAGGGCGACGAACAGACAAAGGGCGTCGTCGCCGCCACCATGGCCCAGACGGTCGTTGACCTGCTTGAAGTGGTCCAGGTCCATCATCAGCACGGACAAGGGCAAACCGCTGCGCCGCGCCCGCGCCAGTTCCTTTTCGGCCAGCCCGGAAAAAGCCCGCCGGTTCAAGGCCCCGGTCAAGGGATCGCGGCTGGCCTGATGGTTCAGCTCTTCCTGCAGGCGCTCACCCGCCATCAGCACCATGCACAACGTCACCGAGATGGTGACACACAGCCACCATAAGGTGGCCAAGGCGGTGATGCCGTAGGACAGCCGCCCCCCCATGAATTCCAGATCCAATCCCACGGACACGCCGCGCAATGCAAAGAAGGCCGCGTTCAGGAAATACACCCACCCCGCCAGTCGCATGGCCAGTTGTTTGGGCGGCGCGCGCCACAGCAATTCCCTGGCGACCCCCGCCGAAATGGCGCAAATAGCCAAGGAGTTGGCAGCAGCCCGAACATGAAGCGAGCCTTGCAAATGGGAGTAGAGGATCAGGGCCAGGGCCACACCTCCCAGGCCGACATAGACACGAGGTGCGAAGGGCTTACGCCCAAGGAAGCGGCGAAATCCATCCCAGACCAGACAGAATCCCAGAATGACCAGCCCATGGGCCACGGACAGGGAGGTGTCGCCGGACATGCCCGCGCCGGTCCCCGCCACGGCAAAGCTCAGCGCCCCGACCACGCTGGCCCAGGCCCAATGCCCCAGGCCATCCATTCCGGGATGGAGCTTGTACAAAATGATCCTGGCGATGGCGCAGCAGGTGGTCGCCACGGCGACCGCCACCAGCAGGCTTTGCACTTCAAGAACCAAAACGGGTCGCCCCCAATAAGATGGAATCATTCCACCACATTGACACTATAAGCCCTCCCTCATATGCGCAACCTACGAAGCATGACTTGAATTCGGTATCAGAATACCTAAATTGCGGGAAGGATGCTTCCCTCCAGGGTGGGCAAAGTGCTACCCTTCGAACAATTCCAATCCTTGCCGCAGAGGACAAGATGGCCGAGGTCGAACACAATTACGCCGCGCGCGTCACCGTCACCGAAAGCGCCGCCGAGCGCGTCCAGACCCTGATCAAGATGGAGGGCAAGCCCAATATGATGCTGCGCCTGGGCGTCTCGGGCGGCGGCTGTTCCGGCTTTTCCTACGGCATTTCCCTGGATGATCAGGTCAATGACGACGACCGTCTGTTCAACGAGTACGGCATCACCGTGGTGGTGGACCAGACCTCTTTGGACATGCTGGACGGCTCGGTGGTGGATTTCGTCGAAGACCTTTCCGGCTCGTCCTTCCAGGTCAAGAATCCCAACGCTACCTCCACCTGCGGCTGCGGCAGTTCGTTTTCGGTGTAGTTCACCAACTTGGACACAGGCCGTTGACGCGCCGGTAATTGCCCGGCGTGTCGATGGCCGCGTTGCGAAGCCTCAACTCGTTGGCATAGGCCTCGAAGGTGGGCTTCAGGGCCGCCGTCAGGCGGTCCTTGAATTCGCCCGTCACCACATCCGGGCTTGAAGTGGTGATGCGCGGCGGAATTTGGGCCGCGGCGTTACGCAGAACGATCTCCGCCTGGGGCGTCCAATGGCGGAAGGCATCGCGGCTGATGGCCACATGCTCGTCCTCATGGGTACGGATCACCCGGTACTGGCAGCCGCCGGGCGGATACTCCCTGGCGATATCCACCTTGATCTCGGTGATCTTCCACACGGCCTCGACACGGGCCAGCCCCATGCAGCGCCGCCCCTGCCCCAGATCGATCTGCCAGCCCTGGACCCGCAATTCCAGATTGGTCGAGGTCCGGGTCAATCCGGTGGTGAAGTCCTTGGAATCCGGCCGGGTCAATCCCGACAGGGCGGTGATGCGGGCGCGGGCCTGCTCGCTGCTATAGGTGGGCTCGGCCATCCAGGTGGAAAAGGTCACGATTCGCTGGGGAACAAAGGCCCCGGCGGGCGGGCAGGCCTGGGCGAAGGCGGATGAGGCGAAGGCCAGCAACACCGGAACCAGCAGCCAAAGCCTCGATACAGCCATCACGCAACACCTCGCCAGTCATACACGCCCAGAGTATTCCCCGCGCCTTGCCGTCGGGTTAATGCCGGGGTTTCCTTGCCGAAACCGCCCCGTCCTGTATCCTCGTGGGTCATACACCTCTTGCGGAGCGAAACAAGATATGGGCCTGCGCATCGCCACCTGGAACGTCAATTCGGTGCGGGCCCGCCTGGGCAATGTTCTCGATTGGCTGGGCAGTTTCGCGCCCGATGTGGTGTTGTTGCAGGAGATCAAGTGCCAGGACCACGATTTTCCCCGCCTCGAAATCGAGGCAGCCGGTTATCAAACCGCCGTTCACGGGCAGAAGAGCTATAACGGCGTCGCCATCTTATCGCGCCACGCCATGAGCGATATCAGCCTCCGCCTGCCCGGTGACGAGAGCGACGAGCAGGCCCGCTATATTGAGGCGACGATCGAAGGCTGGCGCCTCGCCTCCCTTTACCTGCCCAACGGCAATCCGGCGCCGGGCGACAAATATGACTACAAGCTGGCCTGGATGGCGCGCCTAAGAGCTCATGCCCAGAGCCTTCTTACCCAGGATATCCCCTTCGTCCTGGGCGGCGATTTCAATATTTGCCCCACCGACGACGATGTCTATGATCCGCCCAACTGGCAAAATGACGCGCTGTGCCGCCCCGACAGCCGCGCCGCCTTCCGCGCCATCGTCAACCTTGGGCTGACGGAGGCGTTCCGGGCACTGCATCCAGAGGAAAAGGGCCGTTATTCCTTCTGGGATTATCAGGCGGGCGCATGGCAGAGGGACGAAGGCCTGCGCATCGACCACTTCCTTCTGTCGCCCCGGGCCGCCGACCATCTGCAAGCTTGCGATATCGACAGGGCCCCCAGGGGTAAGGAAAAGGCCTCGGACCATACGCCGGTGTGGATCGAGCTGAGTTGATATCACTTCGTGATGGGGCTTCCGCCCCAACCCGATCAGGGGACCAGCCCTGAAACCCCAGTTCATCTACTCATAAAATCTAAGGGGGTCTGGGGCATGAGCCCCAGGCGGGTGTGGGCGGCAGCCCACCAAGATGTGTTGCTTAAAACGGCGTCGCGGTGCTGCAGCTATAGGCCTCGCCGCCCACCACCTGGGCGGGGTCTATGCCTTGCCGGGCCTCCAGCAGAGCCAGCTTGATGCGGACATCAGCGACCCGGTGGCGAGGCTCGAACTCAGCCAAGGCGCAGTCCTCGCCGAACACATGGCGGTAAAGACCGCTCATCATGGCGAAACGCCCGGCCATCAGCATATTGCAGGCGCCCTTGACCCGTTCGATGTCGCCCTCCCCCTCCATATGCAGTGAGGTGACCAGCATCACCGAGATGGCGTGGAGCACGTCATAGCGCACATGGGCGATGAAGACTTCGAGATGATGGGGCGTAAGGTTCAGGCCGTCGCGTTCCGAGACCTTGATCAGGCCACCCAGCAGCAGACTGAAGAATTCCGGCACACCCCATTCCATGCCAAGCCCCACCGAGGCCAGGGCCTCCAGCGGGCTGAACGCCCCGTGACCGGCGACAAGACGCTGGATCAGCACATTGTCGGCCACTTCGGCCAGCATGGGAACGTCCTGATCCTCAAACCCGATCCCCAATCCTTCGAACACCTGCCGGTACATGACGATATGGGTCTTGGCGGCCAGCAGGCGGCCCAGTTCCGGGTAATCGTCGAGGCCGTGGCTGCCCACGCCATATTCATCGGCCACCAATTGGGCCAGAGCGATCTGGGTCAGCTCGGAACGGCGCTCGCCCACGCTGCCCCGCGCGGTGGCCGCCAGTCCGTGGAAACGGCCGATGGCCAGGGCGACGCACTGGCGGGTGTTCTTGATCTGATTGAAGTATTGCAGGGCGAAGGTCTTGACCTGGGACGGCGTGATGCGGCCCTCGAACACCCTGCGGAAAAAGGGGTGCCGCCAAACCGGATGGTCCATCACATGGGTGTGAAGATCCAGGAACATCTCGCCCAGGCGCGCCGCATCGACCATGCCGCCGTCCATCTGGCGGAAGATACGGTTCAGTTCGGAACCGGGCTCGGCCACCTCAGCGATAACGCGGGTGAAATCGGTACGCTGGCTGGCGATAAACGAGTCCAGCACCTGATCGGTGGAAAGCTGGAGAAGATCGGGCAAGGGATGGACGCAATCCGGCACGGATCCGTCGGCATGAACCAGAACGCTCATGCCGCTCTCCCCGCCAGCCGCGCCACGCCCAGGAGCAGATTGCGGGCCGAGATGGGCTTTTCCATGAATTCGTCCGCCCCGGCCAGAAGGGCAAGGTCACGATTGGCCATGCGCTCGTGCCCCGACAGGACCAGCACTGGCAGGCGGGCTTGATCGGGGGGGCCGCGCCGCACCCAGCGGACCAGATCCAGCCCGCTTTCCTGGCCCACATGCCAGTCGGACAACAACATATCCAGCGGTTCGTGGGAAATCACCGCCTTGGCCGCCTCCAGATCATGGGCTGCCGAAATCTTGGTCACGCCGACGCTTTGCAGGATGGTTCGCAGGATTTCCAGGAAATTGACGTTGTCATCCACCAGCAGGATGCGCAGCCGCGCCCAATCCAGGTCCGCCCCTTTTTGCACCGCCCCGGTCATGGACACCTTCTGGGCAGCAGCCTCGGCTCCCGGATGTCCGATCATCCAGGACCGATAGTTCATGTCCGTGGTGCAGATATGATCGATCAGCCAGGAATTGAGAAAGGCCAGGCATTCCCGCGCCCGCACGCCGGTCTGGTCCTGGTCGTAGCGGGATTTGAGGCCCAGAACCTTTTCCGTGAACTGCGCATGGGTTCCGTGGTGGCGCGTTAGCAGCGGATACCGGCAGGCATCCATCATCGCTTCTTCGCGGGCGAAGTGATGGGCTGCGTACTCTTCCAGGGCCTGCAACACGCTGCCGACGGCAGCGTGTTCCTCGTCATCACCGATGGAACGTTGCAGGTGGTTGATCAGGCCGAGGAGCGTCTTGTGGTCGGAATCGAGCAGCGGCACGCCGACGCTCATCCGTTCACTCCACGTAAGCCCCATCGGCCTGTTCCTTCTCAGCGGTCCAGTTGCGAGACGTCGCGGACCGCGCCACGGGCCGCGCTGGTGGTCATGGCGGCATAGGCCTTAAGCGCCGCCGAGACCTGACGGTCGCGATCCACCGGCTTCCAGGCCTTGGCGCCCCGGCCCTGCATGGCCTGCCTGCGCTTCTCCAATTCGGCATCGGACACCCGAATTGCAATGCTGCGATTAGGAATATGAATATCGATGATATCGCCCGCCTGGATCAGGCCGATGGCCCCGCCTTCCGCCGCCTCGGGCGAGACGTGGCCGATGGACAGACCCGATGTGCCGCCCGAGAAACGCCCATCTGTGATCAGCGCACATTCCTTACCCAGGCCCATGCTCTTCAGATAGCTGGTGGGATAAAGCATCTCCTGCATGCCCGGCCCGCCGCGCGGGCCTTCATAGCGCACGATGACCACGTCGCCGGATTTGACCTGCCCGCCTAGGATCTTGGCCACCGCCTCATCCTGGCTTTCACAGATCACGGCGGGACCGGAGAAGGTCAGGTTCTTGTCGTCAACGCCCGCCGTCTTAACGATGCAGCCGTCCAAAGCCAGATTGCCGAACAGCACCGCCAGCCCGCCATCCTTGGAAAAGGCACTGTCAACCGAACGAATGACGCCCTTGGCGCGGTCCTTGTCCACTTCGGCAAAGCGCTTGGACTGGCTGAAAGCCTCGGTGGTGCGCACCCCGCCAGGGGCGGCCTTGTAGAACTCATGCACCTTGGGATCGTTGGAGCGCGCGATGTCCCACTTATCCAGACCCTCGGCCATGGTGCGGGAATGGACGGTGCCGCAATCGCGATTGATCAGCCCGCCCCGGTCCAACTGGCCCAGGATGCCCATGATGCCGCCCGCCCGGTGCACATCCTCGATATGGACGTCGGGCACGTTGGGGGCCACCTTGCACAGGCAGGGCACGCGGCGCGACAGACGGTCGATGTCGTTCATGCCGAAGGCCACCCCCGCTTCCTGTGCCGCCGCCAGAAGATGAAGCACGGTATTGGTGGAGCCGCCCATGGCGATATCGAGCGTCATGGCGTTCTCGAAGGCCTGGAAACTGGCGATGGAGCGCGGCAGAACCGAGGAATCATCGCCTTCATAGGCGCGCTTGGCCAGATCGACGATGCGCCGCCCGGCCTCCAGGAACAGCTCCTTGCGGTCGGCATGGGTGGCGACCACCGTGCCGTTGCCGGGCAGGCCCAGGCCCAGGGCCTCGATCAGACAGTTCATGGAATTGGCGGTGAACATGCCTGAACACGAGCCGCAGGTGGGGCAGCTTTCCCGTTCGAAGGCCAGGGCCTCCTCGTCGGAAACATTCTTGTCGGCGCCCTTGATCATGGCGTCGATCAGATCCACCGCATGGGTCTCGCCCTTATAGGTGACCTTGCCCGCCTCCATGGGCCCGCCCGAAATGAAGATGGTGGGGATGTTGAGGCGAAGCGACGCCATCAGCATGCCGGGCGTGATCTTGTCGCAATTGGAGATGCAGACCAGGGCGTCGGCGCAATGGGCGTTGACCATGTATTCCACGCTGTCGGCGATCAGCTCGCGCGAAGGCAGCGAGTACAGCATGCCCGAATGGCCCATGGCGATGCCGTCATCGATGGCAATGGTGTCGAATTCCTTGGCGACGCCGCCCGCCTGCTCGATCTCGCGCGCCACCATCTGGCCCAGATCCTTGAGGTGCACATGGCCGGGCACGAACTGGGTAAAGGAATTGGCGATGGCGATGATGGGCTTGCCGAAATCGGCATCGGTCATGCCAGTGGCGCGCCAAAGTCCGCGCGCGCCGGACATGTTGCGGCCGTGGGTCGAGGTACGGGAACGGTAAGCAGGCATGGCGGTCAACCTTCGTCTGACAAAATAAGGGGGGCCAGATCAGCCCCGGATCTTTTCGGGATTCTGGATGCCCAAGCGCGCGGCCTCGGTATCGAAGGCCTCGCGATAGAGAGGGAAAGCACGGGTCTTGGAGACGATCTCCCCCGTCCGCGCATGGATATAGTTTTCACGCACCAGCAGAGGATGCGCGTCCTTGTTGGGGCAGGCGTCACCCTCGGCAATCAGGGCGCGGATCTGGGCGGTCAGCCCGGCGACGTGGCAGGCATCCAGATCGGCTTCCCCCTGAAGTTCCTCGATCTCGGCCCGCAACTCTTCCAACTCGGCGCGCAGAGCCTCGTTCTCGGCCCGTAATTCTTCCATTTCGTCCAGTTCGCCCATGGCTCAGCCTCCCAGAATTGCCGGCAACTCGGCCAGACTTGCCACCGTCGCCTTTGTGCCCAGCGGCAATTTCTCCGCCGGAACCTTGTCGCGGTTGATCCACACCACCTGGAAACCGAAAGCGGAGGCACCGCTCACATCCCAGGCATTGGCCGAGACATAGCATACGCTTTCCGGCGCCAAGCCGAAATGGGTGGTAGCCAGTTGATAAACCAGGGGATCGGGCTTGAAACGCCCCACCGATTGGGCGGACAGAACCGCATCCACCGTGTTTCGAATTCCCGGCATGACCAGCGTGGATTTCAGCATGGCGAGCGACCCGTTGGATAAAATCGCCATCGGATAGCCCATCTCCCGCAAGCGGTCGAGCGCGCCTTCCGTGTCGGGATAAAGCTCGGGATTGAGCCATCCCTCCATCAGGCGCAGACGCAAGCCCCGGTCGTCCAGACCGAGCGTGTCCATGGCGAAGTCCAGTGCCTCGTCGGTCAGCCGCCAGAAATCGGCGTGAACGCCGGGCCGCAACGGCAGCCAGCTCAGTTCCATCTGTCGCTTGCGCCACAACCTCAGCAAGGTATCGGCGCGCTCGCCCAGATCATCGCGCACCAATCGGGAAAGACCGTTCAGGTCGAACAGGGTGCCGTAAGCATCGAAGACGCACACCCTGACGGGAGCCAGGGTCACGGCTGGGCCTCCGCGGTGCGCCGTGCCCAGCGCCGCAAATCCGCTTCCAGGGTCGGCCCCGCGGTCTTGCCCAGGCGGCGCCGGTAGACGGCGACGCTTTCCATCACCCTCTGGACATAATTGCGGGTCTCGCTGAAGGGAATCATTTCCACCCAGTCCACCACATCGGTGCCGTTATCGCGGGGATCGCCATATTCCCTGATCCAGCGGCGCGCCCGGCCCGGCCCGGCATTGTAGGACGCCAGGGCCAGGATGTAAGACCCCTCGAAATCGTTCACCAGATCACGCAGATAGGCCGAGCCCACCTGCACGTTGAAATTGGGGTCGTCCAGCTTGTTGACGTGGTATTTCAGGCCGAGCGCCCTGGCCACCTTGGAGGCGGTCGACGGCAGAAGCTGCATCAGTCCCTTGGCCCCGGCCGGTGATTCGATATCGGCGACGAAGCCGCTTTCCTGGCGGATCAGGGCCAGAACCAAAGCCTTTTCCGGATTGGTCTCGTCGGCATCCAGTTCCGGCACCGGCCAGCCCGCCTGCACCAGGGTGACGCCCTCGCGATCCGAACGGCGCGCCACGGTCAGCCCCAGATCATGGCGTCCGGTGCGGCTGGCGATCCCCGCCACCAGGGCACGTTCGCCCGGCGTCTGGACCGTGTCGTTGAGGCGGATCAGGAACGAACGCAGTAATTCGCCCTCTCCCACCTGCATCAGCAAGCGGGCGGCGGCCACCACATCGCGGCCCTCGAAACGGGCCACATCCTCGGGCGTCGGCTGCGGCTCGTCGGGCAGCGGCCAGTGATGGTCGCCCAGGCGCGAGGCGCCCAGCTGACCGTAATAGGTGGTGGAATAGCGCGCGGCCCGCGTGTACCAGTCCTTGGCCTTGGCGTCCCCCGAGGCCTCGAAAGCCCGGCCCGCCCAGTAAGCGGCACGGGCGCGCGAAATGGGATGGCTGGCCCATTCGTGCAACCGGGTGAAGTGATGGATGGCGGTGGTCTTGTCGTCGAGGAAGCGCAAAGCCACCCAACCGGCCAGGAATTCGGCGTCCACATATTGGGTGCCGCCCTCCAGGCCGTGATCGGCCGCCGCCTGATAGGCCTTGGACACCAAGCCCTTCTGCAGGGCGCGCCTGGCCAGGATGGCGCGTTCTTGCCACCACAGATCGGGACGGACCTTGTTGCGCGATGGATGGGACAGAAGATCCAGCGCGTCCTCGTCCAGATCCTTCTGGCGGCGCCAGCGGACGCGCTCGTAGATCAGGCCGGGATCGTCGCGCAAACTGGCGGGGATCGCGTTGATCAGCGGCTCGGGATTGGATTTTCCCGATTGAAGGGCCAGCCGGGCCTGGGCCACGGCGCGATGGCCCGCATCCACCTTCATGATCATGCGCTGGACCGAGGTTTCCTGACGGTCCCACAGCAGCCGGTCCAAACGGCGCCAATGGTCCTCGTAGCGCAGATGCTCGCCCAGCAGGTTGAGATACTGCTTTTCCTGAAGCGCCCCGAAACTCTGATTGACCCAGGTGTCGCGGATGACCTGCACCGCCTGTTCGTCCCGCCCGGCGGCGAACAAAGCGCGGGCGAAGGCCTGCCCGCCATCGGCGGTGGTGGGCGGGTGGCTGTCGAACCAGGCCAGCACCTGGGCGGTGGGCGTGGCGGCGGTGATGGATTCCTCGGCCCGCTTGGTCATCTGGCTCATCATCGGCCATTCGGGATTGGCATGGATGAAGGCCGCCAACTGGGCGAAATCGGCTCCCGAGCGTCCCGAGACATAGGCCATCCAGGTCACCAGCCGGGGCAGAACCTTGGACCCTGACTGGCGCGCCAGCCGGGCTGCTTCGTCGAAATGATCACGCTTGGCCGCCGCGACGGCTTGGCGGGTCAGGGCCATGTCCGCCTCGGCCGAGGCCGGTTGAGGCAGGCCGAGGACGATCACAGCGGCGAGGAGGATAGCGGACAGAACCTTCAACGGAGACATCCAGTGGGATCATTCAATCGGAGGCGCATTCTAGAGGCCTCGCACAAGGCCTTTCAAGCCGAACCGCTTTCACGGCAATGACGAAGAGAGGGACGACGGGAATCCTACACCCGATTTCCCTGTAATTGGCGCATGGTCGTCTTGCTCCGGCTTGCGGTTGCGGCTAATGTCCCAAGCTCTTTCGACCACCCCATTTGGGAAGACTGCCATGTTCAAGGGATCCATCACCGCTCTCATCACCCCCTTCCGCAACGGGAGCGTGGACGAGAAAGCGTTCCAGGATCTCGCCGCCTGGCAGATCGCCGAGGGCACCCATGCCCTGGTTCCCTGCGGCACCACCGGCGAGTCCCCCACTCTGTCGCATGACGAGCATCATCGCGTGGTGGAACTGTGCATCGAAGTGGCCCGCGGCAAGGTTCCGGTCATTGCCGGTACCGGTTCCAACTCCACGGACGAGGCCGTTGCGCTGACCCGTCATGCCAAGAAGGCCGGAGCCGACGCCGCCCTGGTGGTGGCGCCCTATTACAACAAGCCCTCCCAGGAAGGCCTGTTCCGCCATTTCGAGGCCATCGCCACGTCGGTGGACATCCCGATCATTGTCTACAACATCCCCGGCCGCTCGGTGATCGACATCAGCGTCGAGACCTTCGTGCGCCTGTCGGCCCTGCCCAATATCGCGGGCATCAAGGACGCCACCGCCGATCTGGCGCGGCCCTTGCGCATCCGCGCCGCCCTGGGCGAGCGGCTTTGCCAGTTGTCGGGCGAGGACGCCACCGCCATCGCCTTCAACGCCCAGGGCGGCGTGGGCTGCATCTCGGTGACCTCCAATATCGCGCCCAAGCTGTGCTCCCAGATGCAGAATGCCTGGGCGGCCCGCGACTTCGCCACCTGCGACGCGCTGAACAAGAAGCTCATGCCGCTCCATGACGCCCTGTTCTGCGAGACCAGCCCGGCTCCGGTGAAATACGCCGCCAGCCTGCTGGGCAAGTCCACCCCCGACGTGCGCCTGCCCCTTGTCCCGGCCAGCGAGAATGCCCGCCACCGGGTCGAGGCGGCCATGAAGGCCGCTGGCCTGATCTGAACACCCTGTCCCGATGAGCCTCGCTCATCGGGACAGGGTTAGGCCCAAAGGGCCGCGCGCCTAATGGCGCGGGAGGCAAGGGCGCACGGCGCCCGCCCGCCGCCTGAGGGACATAGTAGAAAGGATAAAGTCATGGTGCTCCCCGGCCACGTCGCCGCACAGAACCGCCGGGCACGCCACGAATACTTCATCGTGAGCGAGGTCGAGGCCGGCATCATGCTGGTCGGAACTGAGGTCAAGTCCCTGCGGGTCGGCAAAGGCAACATCAACGAAGCCTTTGCCGGCCCCATGCAGGGCGAGCTTTACCTGTTCAACGCCTATATTCCCGAATACCAGTCCAAGATGCCCTTCCCGCACGAAACGCGGCGGCCCAGAAAGCTGCTGCTGCACAAGCGCGAGATGGCCAAGCTGATGAGCGCCATCGCCAAGGACGGCATGACCCTGGTGCCGCTGGACATCCATTTCGCTCAAAGGGGCATCGCCAAGGTCCAGTTGGGTCTGGCCAAGGGCAAGAAGCTGCATGACAAGCGCGAAGCCATCAAGGAGCGGGATTGGAACCGCGACAAGGCCCGCCTGATGCGCGACAAGGGCTAAGCCCCCATCTCTTGGGCATGACGCCCGGAAACAGACCATGACCGATAAAGACAAGCTGACCGCCGCCAAGGAGAAATGGGCCCGCGAAGGCCGCGCCCTGACCGGCGAGAAGACCACACCCGCCGCCCGCCGCCTGCCGCCCGGCCAGAGGGAGACCGTCGATTTTCCCGTCCTCGACCTGGGCGACCAGCCCAATCTTACGACGCGGGACTGGACTTTGAGCGTCGGCGGCATGGTGGACAATCCCATCCGCTGGGATTGGCAGACCTTCATGGCCCAGCCCCAGACCGAACTGGTCACCGACATCCATTGCGTCACCACCTGGTCGCGCTACGACAACACATGGGCAGGTGTCTCGGCCAAACATCTTCTCAAGATGGTCCGGCCGCGCAAGAACGTGCGCTTCCTGCTGTTGCGCAGCTTCGACGGCTACACCACCAATATTCCCCTGGCGCGCTTCGATGATTCCGACGTGCTTCTGGCCCATTCCTGGCAGGGCCAGCCCTTGAGCCGCGATCATGGCGGGCCGGTCCGCGCGGTGATCCCCAAGCTGTATTTCTGGAAAAGCGCCAAATGGCTGCGCCACATCACCTTCTCCGACCACGACACCCCCGGATACTGGGAATTGCGCGGCTATCACGGGGAAGGCGATCCGTGGAAGGAAGAGCGCTACAGCTGATCGGGCCGGAGCCTCAGAGGACGATGCCCGCCTGACCCAGGCGCTCGACCAGTTGGATCTCGGCTTCGGGGGCCAGGGCCACCAAGGGCGGCCGTACCCGCCGCCAGCCATATTCCCCGGTGCGCCGCGCCGTCAGGGCCTTGAGCGCGGCGATGAGCGGCATGCCCTCCATGATGGCGCGGAACACCCCCAGATCAGCCTGCAAGCGCTCGGCCTCAGGCTCCTGCCAGCGTCGCCACAGATCCAGCATGGCCGGGCCGTGGATATTGGCGTTGGCGCTGATACAGCCCGCCCCTCCGGCCCGCATCACCGGCAGGATGAAGCGTTCGGTACCCGAGAACACCTTGAAGCCGGGATAGGCCCGGCACATGGTCTCCATATTGGCCAGATCGCCCGAGGAATCCTTGATTCCCACCACGGTTGCGGGATAGGCGGCCAGCAGGCGCTCGATCAGCCCATGGGTGATGGGAATCTGGCTCTGCTGCGGGAAATGGTAGAGATAGAGCCGAAGGCGGTCGTCGCCCACCCGCTCGATAACCTCGGCAAAGGCGGCAAACAGCCCGTCCTCGCTGGGATTCTTGTAATAGAAGGGCGGCAGCATCAGAACGCCGCCGCAACCCCGCTTGACCGCATGGCTGGTCAAGGCCACGGAATCGCTCAGCGCGCAGCATCCCGTTCCCGGCATGACGCGGCCCATGTCCAGACCCGCCCCGACCAAGGCATCGAGCAACTCCACCTTTTCCGCCACGCCCAGGGAATTGCCTTCGCTGGTGGTGCCGAACGGCGCCAAGCCCAGTCCCTGGCCCATCAGATGACGGGCGAGACCGACGAACAGCGGCAGATGAGGCATCAACGTATTGGTGAAGGGGGTGAGGACGGGGGCAAGGACGCCGTCCAGCGTGCCGGGATTGCTCATGGGTCGTTTCCGCTGTCTACTGGTGTGACCATTGAGCCCACAAAGAGGGACGGAGTCCAGAAGATGAGCATTCTGCGGCGCATGTTCGAAGCGGCGGTCGAGACGGCCAAGCCGTCGCTGTGCCTGCCGCCCGCCCTGCCCGCTCCGCCGCCGGGCCGCACCCTGGTGATCGGCGCGGGCAAGGCCGCCGCCGCCATGGCCCGCTCCGTGGAAGACAACTGGACCGGCCCGTTGTCCGGTCTGGTGGTCACCCGCTATGGCCATTCGGTGCCGACCCGGCGCATCGAGGTGGCCGAAGCCGCCCATCCCGTGCCCGATGCCGCTGGCGCGGCCGCCGCGGCCCGCATGATCGAGATGCTGGGGACAGTGGGACCCGACGATCTGGTCCTGTGCCTGATCTCGGGCGGCGGTTCGGCACTCCTGGCCTGCCCGGCTCCCGACATCACCCTGACGGAAAAGCAGAGCCTGACCGGAGCGCTGCTGCGATCGGGCGCGGCCATCGGCGAAATCAATTGCGTGAGAAAGCACCTCTCCGCCGTCAAGGGCGGCCGCCTCGCGGCCCTGGCCGCCCCGGCGCGTCTGGTGACACTGGCCATCTCCGACGTGCCCGGCGACGATCCTTCGGTGATCGCCTCGGGCCCCACGGTGCCCGATCCCACCACCCTGGACGAGGCGCGGGGCGTGCTGGCCAAGTACGGTATTACCCCCTCACCGGCCATTGCCGCCCGCCTCATTGATCCGGCGGCGGAAACGCCGAAGACGCTATCCCAGGCCGAATATCACCTGATCGCCACGCCCCAGCGCTCGCTGGAGGCCGCTGCCCTAGTGGCGGCGCGGGCCGGATTCATGCCGTTGCTGCTGGGCGACGCCCTGGAAGGCGAGGCCCGCGAAATGGCCAAGGTCATGGCCGGTATCGTCAGATCCATCCGCGCCCATCAGCAGCCGGTTCCCATGCCTGCGGTGATCCTTTCGGGCGGCGAGGCCACCGTCACCATCCGGGGCATAGGCAAGGGCGGTCCCAACGCGGAATTCGCCCTGGCCCTGGCCTTGGCCCTCAAGGACACCCAGGGTGTCGACGCCATCGCCTGCGATACCGACGGCATCGACGGCACCGAGGATAATGCCGGGGCCCTGATCACACCCGACACCTTGGAGCGGGCGAGATCGCGCGGACTTCATGCGGAAGATTATCTTCGCGAGAACGATTCTTACGGTTTTTTCAATGCGTTGGGCGATCTTGTTAAGATTGGACCCACGCTGACCAACGTCAACGACTTCAGAGCGATCCTGGTGCGATGATCCTACCCTTCGACACGTCCCTGGCGCTGAAACTGGTGCCGCTTTATCTGCTGATGGGGATCGGCTTTGTGCTGGGACGATTTGGCGGGGTCAAGGGCCAGGATCTCGGCCGCCTCGCCCTGTTCGTGCTGTCACCCGCCGTGGTGTTCAAGGGTTTCGTCACCGCCGATCTTAGGGGAGCGCTTCTGGCCCTGCCCTTCGTGGTCTTCGGCCTGTGCTCCGTGGTGGCGCTGCTCACCGCGCCCCTGGCGGGCCGGTTCTGGAAGGACGGGCGCGAGCGCATCGCCGCCTTCACCAGCGGTACTGGCAACACCGGCTTCTTCGGCATTCCCGCCTGCCTGGCCCTGGTGGGGCCGGACTCCCTGCCCTATGTGGTGATGGTATCGTTCGGCGCCACGGCTTACGAGAATTCAGTGGGCTTTTACACCGTGGCCCGCGCCGAGGCCTCGGTGGGCGGAGCCTTGATGCGGGTGCTGAAATATCCCGGCCTGCATGCCTGCTGGCTGGGAGCCGCGCTCAATCTGTCGGGCCTCAAGGTGCCCGTCCAGGTGATGCAGGCCGTGGACCTGTTGTCTGGCGGTTTCGTACCGGTGGGCATGATGATCGTCGGGCTGGGTCTGGCCCAGTTACGCTCGCTCCGCCTGGATTTCGGCTTCACCGCCTTTACCTTCGCGTTGAAATTCGCCCTATGGCCCGCCTTGGCCCTGGGCTTTGTCTGGCTGGACAAAGGCTGGCTGCATGTCTTCGGGCGGGTCGGGCATCAGGTTCTGCTGATCGAATCCCTGGTGCCGCTGGCCGCCGTCACGGTGGTGCACGCCAATTTGCGCAACATCCACCCCGACCGCGCCGCCATTGCCGTCGCCGCCAGCACCCTGTTCGCCCTGGTCTGGCTGCCTGTGGTGTATTCAAGGGCATTCTAGACGCGCTGGACGATCACTCCGTACCAGCCAAGGCCTTCATAGGTCTCATAGCCGGGGGTGCGGGCATAACCGATCATCACGCCGGTGGGATCAATATAGAAGCCGCGCTCGCCCTGATCGGTGCGCAAAGCGAAGGTCTCGCTCAGCACGCCGGTCCGGTCGGAGGACGCGATCACCCGATGTCGCGAATCCAGCAGCAGGCAGCGCGACCGCGCCTTGTCCTGGGGGGCGAGCCGCACGCCGTCGACGATGCCCTGGGCCTGGGCCTCCCAATCAAAGAAGATGCCCAGCGCCCCAATGGGCTTGCCGTCGGCCTCTCCGTTCTCACGGATGGCGGTAGCATAGGTGGCCACCATGGCGTTGCCGAGGCCGGGCGCCCTGGACACATCCGCTACCGCGAAGTCGCCGCCGCTTTGCGTGGCCATGGCGTCGCGAAACCAGGCTTCGCCGGAAACGTCGGTGCCCACCACGCCGGGATAGCGCCCATTCCGGCCATTGGCGACGACGCGGCCCTGGGCATCGGCCACCCACAGGTCGAGATAGACGGTGTAGGAATCGAGGATCACGCCGAGACGGCGGCATGTATGGTCGGCGACGGCCTTTTCGCCCGGCCGCCCGGCGCAGGCCACCACGGCCGCATCGGTCGCCCACCAGCGCACATCGCAGGAGCGCTCATAGAGGTTGCGGTCCATCACCTCGATGGTGTTGTGGGCCAGATCGGCCAGACGCTCGCCCCGCACCTGCCGCACCTGAGACGCCAGACTTTCGCCAAACCGCGACAATTCGCCCAACCGGCCGCGCAACTCTCCTTGCAAGGAATCGGTCAGCAGGGCGATCTCGTTGGAGATGGCCTTGACCTCATCGGCCACCACCGCGAAGCCCATCCCCGCCGAGCCGACGCGGTGGGCCTCGATGGTGGCGTTGAGCGCCAGCATCTTGGACCGACGGGTAATCCCGTTGATACGCATGATCTTGTCATCGGCCACCGAGGCCACGCCGCCCGTCAACTGAAGCAATTGCTCGATCATTACTCACTCCCGAATCACACCTTCCGGAGCAATCAACGCAACCGCCATGCCAGCCCAGGCCACTGTCTTTTCAGCATTTGCACAGGAATTTTGCACCGAACCGGCTCATTAGGCGCTCAAAACTCGGGCAAATACGTGGTTCTACCGAACCTCGATCAACATCTTTTGCCCGTGGACCGGCAGGCGGTAGACGTCCTTCACCTCCTTGACCTTCAAGGACGCCTCGAACATATGGGGCGAGCAGGAATTGTCGGCGAACATGTCCCAGTGACACGGGATGGCCTGGGCGGGTCCCACCCGACGGACCAGCTCCGCCGCTTCCCAGTGGGACAGATTGGCATAGCCGCCGTTGATGGGCAGGCAAATGGCGTCGGGACTGTGCTTGGCGCCCGCCTCGGCCAGCAGGTCGCACCAGGCGGTATCGCCGGTGATCCAGACCTTAGGGCCGCCATCGCCCTCGATGACAAAGCCCATATGGGTGAGATCACCCGCATCGGTGGGCAGGGCGAAGGTTCCGGTGACGGTCAGGTCGCCCAGCGCGATCTGATGGTTGGGCCAGGTCAGAATCCGGTCGCTTTCCGCGACACTGGCCGCGGCCAGCACCGCCTGGGTATCGCCCGGCCCGGCGAAGGCCTTGACCCTTCCGCTGCGGGCGCAGCCGCACAGGGTGTCGGGATCGGCATGGTCCTTGTGGGAATGGCTGCACAGCAGCAGATCGGCCCGCAACTCCTCGGGCGCGACCAATACCGGCACCCGCCGGTCAAGGTCGAGGCCGCGCCGCGACGGATGGCAGGAATTGGAAAGATAAGGATCGACGGCCAGGACATGTCCCGCCGGAGACTTGATCATCCAGCCGTTCTGGCCCAGGAACCACAGGGCGAGGGAGCCCTTCTCCACGCGGGTCGTGGCGATTTCGCCCATCAAGCCGGTCATGATCCATCCACGCTGGTAAAGAGTTGACCACTGCGGGCCGTCAGCCCAAGAATAGCGCACCTTAAGCCCTTCTGACCACTGGAGCCCCGCCTCAATGACCAGCCTGCCGATCATTCTGGTGGTGGACGATGAAAAGCAGTCGCAGGAGGCACTGCGCCGGGTCTTGGCCGACGAGTTCCAGGTGCTGACCGCCTCCACCGCTCAAGAAGCCGAGGGCTTGCTGGAGCAGGAAATGGTCCACGCCATCTTGTGCGATCAGCGCATGCCGGGCATCCAGGGCGTGGACTTCCTCAAGGCCGTCCGCGACCGCTGGCCCGATCCGGTGCGCATGATCATTTCCGGCTATTCCGAGGCCGAGGACATTATCGCCGGTGTCAACGAGGCCGGGATCTACCGTTACATAACCAAGCCGTGGGAACCCGATGAGCTGGTTCATACCCTGCACGGCGCCCTGAAGCTTTACGCCCTGCAACGTGAAAACGCCCAGGCCAGCCTGGACCTCAAGGTTCCTCCCGCCGCGTTGGAGCGCTCCATCGCCAAAAAGACCGGCACTTTGAAGCGCCAGCATCACTTCGACAGCATCATCCACGCTTCCGATTCCCCCCTGACCGAGGTGATCGAGATGGCGCGCAAGGTGTCGTCCTTCGACATCTCGGTGCTGATCACCGGCGAATCAGGGACCGGCAAGGAATTGCTGGCCCGCGCCATCCACTATAATTCGCCCCGCGGCAATAAGCCCTTCGTGGTGGAGAATTGCGGCGCCCTGCCCGACCAGTTGCTGGAATCCGAACTGTTCGGTTGCAAGAAGGGCGCCTTCACCGGCGCTTACGAGGACCGGATCGGTCTGTTCGAACAGGCTTCGGGCGGCACCATCTTCCTCGACGAGATCGGCGAGACTTCGCCCGCCTTCCAGGTCAAGCTGCTGCGCGTGCTGCAAGAAGGTGAAATCCGTCCCCTTGGCGCGCGCCTAACCCGCAAAGTGGATGTGCGCGTCATCGCCGCCACCAACCGCAATCTGGAAGAGGAGGTGCGCGAAAAGCACTTCCGCCGCGACCTGTTCTATCGTCTGGCCGCCTTCCCCATCCATCTGCTTCCCCTGCGCGAGCGCCCCATGGATGTGCCGCTGCTGGCCGAACGCCTGCTGGGCGACACGGCCAGGGGATTCGGCCGCCCCAATCTGCGCTTCGCCCCCGACGCCGTCGCCCAGTTGCAGACCTATGACTGGCCGGGCAATGTGCGTGAACTGCAAAACGAGATTCAGCGCATGGTCGCCCTGGCCGACGGTCCGGCTCTCGGTCCCGATTTGCTGAGCCCCCGCCTCAAATCCCGTATCTGTCCGGCAGGCCGCGCCCTGGCCGATCACGGCGCACCCCTCACCCTCAAGGATCAGGTCGAGGCGCTTGAGGCCCGGCTGCTGGCGGAATCCTTAAGCCGGCATCGCTGGAACATCACCCGTGTGGCCGAGGAAACCGGCCTGTCCCGCGTGGGCTTGCGCGCCAAGCTGCGGCGCTATGGGCTGGAGCGGGAGGATTAATGGCCACCTATACCGACCCCCGGCCCTCCTCGGCCTACGACTTCGCGGGCGGCTATGACCCGGACATGGCGAGCGCCCAGGAAACCGCCTGGATCGAGGTCATCCGCAAGATGGAGGAGGTCTATTCCGACCTCATCTCCTACGAGGTGGAACTGGAGGAAAAGAACACCGCCCTGGAGGAGGCCCAGCGCTTCATCAATTCCGTGCTGTCGGCGGTGTCGGATATCCTGATCGTCTGCGATCAAATGGGCCGCATCCAGCAGGTCAATCTCGCCTTCCTCCAACTCACCGGTCTGGCCGAGGTGGATCTATTCGAACGCCCCTTGGACGAATTGCTGGCCGAAGGCACCGGCCAGTTGCGCCTGTTCAGCTGGATCGACGCGGTGGAAAGCCAAGACCGCGAGGTCCGTTTCCGCTCCCATGACGGCGGGCTGACCGATCCGGTGGCGCTGTCTTGCGCCACCCGCCTGGACCATCGCGGTCTGCCAGCGGGAATCGTGCTGACAGGGCGCCCCGTGGGTGAGCTGCGCCGCGCCTATGAGGCCTTGAAGACGGCCCAGGCTCAGTTGATCCAGCAGGAAAAGATGGCCTCTCTGGGCCGTCTGATCGCCGGTGTGGCCCACGAGCTCAACAATCCCA
Organism: Paramagnetospirillum magnetotacticum MS-1; assembly: GCF_000829825.1. Taxonomy (NCBI): domain Bacteria; kingdom Pseudomonadati; phylum Pseudomonadota; class Alphaproteobacteria; order Rhodospirillales; family Magnetospirillaceae; genus Paramagnetospirillum; species Paramagnetospirillum magnetotacticum. The sequence goes on from NZ_JXSL01000027.1 coordinate 499,672, forward strand.
TCAGCTTCGTCTATGGCAATGTCCATGCCCTGTCCAAGTATTCGGCGCGCATCGCCGCCTATCTGGATGCCATCCACGCCGGTTGCGACGAGACGGAGCGCGAGTCCCTGCGGGCCAAGCTACGCATCGATTCCACCCTGGCCGACCTGCCCGCCCTGATGGAGGGAACCGCCGAGGGCGCCCAGCGGGTGGCCGATATCGTGCGCAGCCTGAAGCGACTGTCCTTCTCCGCTGGCTCCAAGCCCGAGGAATTCGATCTGGGCGAGGTGGTGGCCAAGGCGGTGCAGTGGTCGGGATCGGGCAAAAAGGGGCTGGCGTCCATGGATCTGGACCTGCCTGACAGCCTGATGGCGCGCGGCAATCCCGGCCAGTTGCATCAGGTGATCGTCAATCTGATCGAAAACGCCCAGGACGCCGTGGCGGACCGCCCCAATGGCCGCGTCGCCGTGACGGGCAGAACGGAAAACGGCCAGACCGTGTTGGAGATCGCCGATAATGGCCCCGGCATCGCTCCCGATATCGTCGGCAAGGTCTTCGACCCTTTCTTCACCACAAAACCGGTGGGCAAGGGAACGGGCTTGGGTTTATGGATCTCTTACGGCATCATCCGCGACCACAATGGGTCTTTGGAAGCCGGAAACGGGCCGGACGGCGGCGCCTGCTTCACCATCCGCCTGCCCGCGCCAATACTCGTAGGAGCCTGATTTGCCCCGTTACCGTCGCCCCTCCCGGTTGCGCAATTTGGCAGGGAACCTCCTGCTCACCCTGGTCTCCTGCCTGACCTTCCTGGTGGTGGCCGAGCTTGTCGCATGGCAATTCAATCCTCCGCCCAGCCCCGGCCTGCCCGTGGACATGTTTCAGGGCGGGCCGGGTGGCGTCTGGATCATGACCCCGGACTTCAGGGGGGTGATGGACAATCGGGTCGATTTCACCAATGTGCCCGCCGCCGCCGATTCATCCGGGGCCCGCATCGTCCCCGCGGCCCCCGCCGAGGCTCCGCGCCGCCTGCTGGTGATCGGCGACAGCCAGACCTTCGGGCACGGGCTTTCCGACGAGGATTCCTGGCCCAATCGCCTGCAGGAGAATCTCAATCGCCGCGATCAGGCGGTGAAGGTATCCAATCTGGCCATTCCGGCCATCAATATCGACCAGTACCTGGCCCGTGTCCGGGTCTTGGCGCCATCGCTGGGAGCCAACGACACGATATTGATCGGAATGAGCTGGAACGACCTCATCACGCCGCCTTCGGATCAGGAGTCCAACCGTATCGTGGCGGGCCATCTGGTCAGCGTCGGCACCGGCGACAGCGAGACCGCCATCCAAGCACGGGTGCGCATCTACGACTTTACCGGCATCAGGGTACCGCGCTTCCAGAACCTGAAGACCTTCCTGGACACGCTGAGCCAGGAATCCGCCCTGGTCTCCACCTTGTATCCGCGGGCCAAGGCCATCTATTACCGCCTTCGCGACCATTCGCCCGTGGCGGATCTGGTCAAGGCCGGGGTGCCCGAGGCCAATTTCCTGATGATGCGCCAGATCGCCGAACTGATCGCGCCCACCGGCGCGCGGCTGGTGGTTGTCCTCTTGCCTGAGCGGATGTTCTTCGAGGACGGGCCCTTCGCCGTCTATTCGGTGAATGGCCGGGACTTCCCCACCCCGGATTATCAGGCGGCCCTGGCCCTGCCCCTGTGCAAGGACGCCGCGATCACCTGCCTCAACGCATTCCCCCTCCTGCACGACCATCACCGCGAAGGGCTGGTCTTCCCCGTGGACGGGCATTTCAATGCCAAGGGCGCCGTCCTGATCGGTGACTGGCTGGCGTCCGAGTTGTATTGATGCCGAAGATAAAATCCGCCATCACCCTTTGCGCCGATGATTATGGACTGACCCCAGGCCTGGGTGTCGCCATTCGTGCCCTGATCGGGCAAGGCCGTCTTCAGGCCACAGGCTGCATGACCGGCTCGGCCTTCTGGCCCGATGAGGCGAAGCTGCTGCAGTCCCTGGAGGGCCGTGCCCAGTTCGGGGTGCACCTGACGCTGACCGATCAGCGGCCGCTGGGTCCCATGCCCAACCTGGCGCCCGAGGGGCGACTGCCGCCCATCGGCGGCATGGTCAGGCGCTCTCTCCTGCGCCGCCTGGACAAATCCGAGATCGCCGCCGAGTTGGAGCGTCAGGTCGATTCCTTCGAAACCCATATGGGGCGCGCGCCCGACTTCCTCGACGGCCATCACCATGTCCATCAGCTCCCCATCATCCGCGATGTGGTGGTGGATCTGTGGCGCCGCCGGTTGAAGCCCCAAGGCGGATGGGTTCGCTCCTGCTGGGAAAACCCCTTTGCCATTGCCCGACGCGGCATCGATCCCATCCGGGCCACCATCATCGCGCTGCTGGGGATCGGACTTCGCCACCGCATGCGGGCCGAGGGCATTCCCCACAATCTCAGCTTCCGGGGCGTCTATGACTTTTCCGGCAAGGTCCCTTACCGTGAACTGTTCCGGCGCTTCACCGATTCCCCTGGTCCCAAGACTCTGATCATGTGCCATCCCGGCCAGGTTGACGACGCGCTTCGCGCCTGCGAACGGCTGACCGACCAGCGCGAAGTGGAATGGCGCTTCCTGGAATCCGATGCCTGCCCCCTGTCCCTGGCTGACCGCGGCATCACCCTGACCGGGCCATGAGCCCACAATCCGCCGCCCTGCGGCTGGGAACCTACTACGCCGCCCTGTTCGTGGCGGTAGGTATTCACATCCCGTTCTGGCCGCTGTGGCTGCAAAGCCGGGGGCTCTCGGCTTCGGAAATCGGGCTGGTGGCCGCCGCTGGCTATCTGACCCGCATCCTGGCCAGCCCGGTGATCGGCCATCTGGCCGATCATGGCGGCCAGCGCCGCCTGCTGATGATCCGCCTTGCCCTGGCCGCCGGGGTGATCTGGCTGCTCTTTCCGCTGATGGGGGGATTCCTGCCCATTCTGGTGTTGAGCGTGGTGGCCATCTTCCCCTTCACCGGTCTGGTGCCTTTAGGCGACACCCTGGCCATGATGGTGGTCGGCCGCCATGGACTGGATTACGGACGGGCCCGGCTTTGGGGATCGCTGTCCTTCATCGCCGCCGCCACCTTGCTGGGCAAGACACTGGAATCCTGGCCGGTGACGGCGTTGCCCTGGCTGATGAGCGGAGCTCTGCTGCTGACCGCCGCCGCCTGTTTCGGCCTGCCCGACATCAAGGTTCCCCGGCACGAGGACAAGCCGCCCTCGTTGCGGCCAGTCCTGCTCAATCCGCTGTTCCTGCTCTTTTTGGGAACAACGGCGCTCAACCAGATGGCCCACACGGTTTATTACGCCTTCGCCACCATCCATTGGAAGGCGGCGGGGCTGTCGGACATGGTCATCGGCCTGTTATGGTCCGAAGGCGTGGTGGCCGAAGTCATCCTGTTCGCGGTCAGCAACCGGGTGGTGGGCCGCTTCGGTCCCGCCGCCCTGCTGCTGGCCGCCGCCTTGGGCGGGACGGTGCGCTGGCTGATATTGGGAACCACAGCCGCCCTGCCCCTGGTGGTCCTGGCCCAATTGCTGCACGCGGCGACGTTCGGCTGCGCCCATCTGGGAGCCATTCACTTCATCGCCCGCGCCGTCCCGCCGGGCCTGTCGGCCCGCACCCAGGGCATCTTCGCCGCCATGGCGATCGGACTGGCGCCCGGCCTGATAACGCCATTCAGCGGCAGGCTCTACGAAAGTCTGGGCGGCGGTTCCTATCTGGCCATGGCGGGCCTGTCCGCCCTGTCGGCGCTGCTGGCTTGGGCGTTGATGCGACACTGGACTTCAGGCGGCCGGATCACCAAGTGAAACTCTTTCCTCCCTTGCATGGGGGGAGTAGGATCGAGGCGGGGAAATACAGTGGCAGGCTATCGGGGATGAGCGATAAAGATAAGACCGTCGCGCAGATGTCGCGGTCGGAATTGATGGATTTGCTAAAGCGTTTCGCCGGCCTGCCGCCGCCTTCGGGCTATGATCAGGACGACTGGGACGACTGGCTAGTGGCCTCCGTCCTGCAGCGCTGCCGCCGTGATGCCGGCAATGATGACCTCGGCGCCGCCAATGCCATCAAGATGCTGGCCCCGCTCAAATTCTTTCCTCAGCTCCTGCCCCATCTGGAAAGCCAGTTGGGACGCGGCCTGACCGCCGAGGAACTGGCCCCGGCCGCCGCCCTACGGAAAAAGAAATAGCTTCCACACGATCCCCGACAGCCCTGCCGCCGCCAGGGTGGGAATCATGCCCAGATGCAGACGCAGCATGGCGATGGCGGCCGCCACCGCCAGGGCCAGGGCGGCCGGATCGAGACTGGCCGGATCGGGGATGAACAGGCGCAGCGGTCCGGCCCGCGTCTCATCGACCTTGCCGAACAGCACATGCAGGGCGAACCACAGGCCGAGATTGAAGATAACGCCCACCACCGCCGCGGTAATGGCCGCCAGGGCGCCGGACAGCGCCTTGTAGCCGCGCAACACTTCCACATAGGGCGCTCCGGCCAGAATCCACAGGAAACAAGGCACAAAGGTTACCCACACGGTAAGACTGGCCCCAACAACGCCCCCCATCCAGGGCCCGAGGGAGCCAGGATTGCGAAAGCCCGCCAGAAAGCCCACGAACTGATTGACCAGGATCAGCGGCCCCGGCGTGGTCTCGGCCAGCCCCAGACCGTCCAGCATCTCGGGCGGGGCCAGCCAGTGATGCACCTCTACCGCCTGCTGCGCCACATAGGCCAACACCGCATAGGCTCCGCCAAAGGTCACCACAGCCATCTTGGAGAAGAACAGGCCAACGGCCCCGAAAGCACCTTGCCCCCAAAACAAGGCCAGGGCGACCGGCGCAAGCCACAAAATCAGGCAAATGAAGGCCGTCCGAACACTTCGTCCACGGTTGGGACGGGTATGCTCCGCCCCTTCATCGACGGCGCGGTCGGCGGCTCCCTTGGTTCCCTCCCCGGCCTCGGCAGGCAGAAAAGCCGCCCGCCCCGCCCTGGCCGCCAGGAAGCCCCAAACTCCCGCCGCCAGCACGATCAGGGGAAAGGGCAGATCCAGGAGGAAGATGAAGAGAAAGGCGGCAATGGCGATGCCCACTTTCTCCGCTGATTTCAATGCCCGGCGGCCGATGCGCAAGATGGCCTCGATCACCACGGCCAGAACCGCTGGTTTGATGCCCCAGAACAATCCGTCCACCAGGGGAACCTGATGGAAACCGGCATAGAGGGCGGCCAGCCCCATCATGACCAGGAAGCCTGGCAGGACGAACAGGGTTCCAGCCACGATGCCGCCCCGCGTCCGGTGCAAGAGCCAGCCGATATAAGTGGCCAGCTGCTGGGCCTCGGGCCCAGGCAGCAACATGCAGAAATTCAACGCATGGAGAAAGCGGGCCTCGCCCACCCATTTGCGTTCATCCACCAGGATGCGGTGCATGGTGGCGATCTGGGCGGCAGGGCCACCAAAACTGAGCAGGCCGATGCGCACCCAGACCCGGACGGCCTCGCCGAAAGAGGGATGAGCCTCAGATGGGAGTTGTGACATTGTCGGCGGAGGCTCCGTCAAGGAAGACGCCAGCCATATCCGCTGGCATGGGTTTGGCAATCAGATAGCCTTGAATCTCGTCGCATTCCAGGGAGACCAGAATACCCAATTGATCCGTATCCTCGATGCCCTCGGCCACAACCTTCAGCCCCAGGCTGTGGGCGATGCCGATGATGGAGGAGACCAGCATCATGTCGCGCGAATCCCGCGCGATGTCGCGCACGAAAGAACGGTCGATTTTCAAGGTGTTGACCGGCAGACGCTTCAGATAGCTGAGCGAAGAATAGCCTGTGCCGAAATCGTCGATGGACAGTCTCACACCCAGGGCGCGCAGCCTCTGCAAGACTTCCCTCTTATCCACGGCCAGGTCGATCACGAAACTTTCGGTGATTTCCAGTTCCAGATATTCAGCCGGAAAACCCGTTTCCTCCAGAACCTTGGCCACCTGCCCCGGAAGATCGTCAGCGGAAAAGTTAACCCCAGAGAGGTTAACAGCAATGGTGATGTCGTGTCCCTCCTCCCGCCAGATGCGCCCCTTGCGGCAAGCCTGGCGCATGACGAACAGGTCGATGCGGTCCACCAGATGCATCTCCTCGGCCAGGGGAATGAAATCCATGGGCGGGATCAGTCCCAGGCGAGGATGCTGCCAGCGCACAAGGGCCTCAAAACCGCACACCCGGTTGGCCGAAGTGGATTTCTTAGGCTGGTAGTAGACCAGGAACTGCCCCTCTTCCACCGCCTGGCGTAGGGCTATTTCAAGGTCGAGGCGATGCTCCTGGCGCTTGGTCATTTCGGCGGAGTAGAAATTGAAGCACCCCTTGCCGGCCGCCTTGGCCTGATACATGGCGGTATCTGCGTGCTTCAGCAAAACGTCGCCGGTGGTCCCATTCTCGGGGAACAGGCTGATGCCGATGCTGGTGCCGATGAAAACCTCGCGCCCGTCGATGGTAATGGGGGCTTGTAGCGACGCCAGGATCTTGTCGGCCACCACCGCGGCATCTCCGGCAGACGAAATCTCGTCCAGGATGACCGTGAATTCATCGCCGCCCAGACGGGCAATGGTGTCGGTCATACGCACGCAGGTGCGCAGACGGTTGGCAACCTCCTTAAGAAGATCGTCGCCCGCCCGATGACCCATCGTGTCGTTGACCTTCTTGAAGCCGTCCAGATCAAGAAACAGCAAAGCCGCCAGCCGGTCGTGGCGCAGCGCATGAACCACCGCCCGCTCCAGCCGGTCCTGAAACAAGACGCGATTGGGCAGGTCGGTCAGCACGTCGTAATGAGCCAGCCGCAGGATATGGCGCTGAGCCTCCACCTGCTCTGTAATGTCGCGGAAGATGCCGATGAAATAGCGGATGGCCCCGGCGTCATCATGGACCGCGACGATGCTTTCCCAGGCGACGAACACCTGTCCGTCCTTGCGGCGGTTCCATATCTCGCCCTGCCAACGTCCGTCCCGATAGATGGACTGCCAGATCTCCGCGTAAAACTCCGCGTCGTGATGGTTCGACCGGATGACACGGGGATTACGGCCCAGGACCTCGTCCTCGCCATAGCCCGTCAACTCGGTGAACATGGGGTTGACCCGCAGGATGCGCCCCTTGGGATCGGTGATGATTGTGGCTTCCAGCGCATTGCTGAACACATGGGCGGCCAGCCGGTTCTCTTCGTCGGCCACGGCTTGTTCGGTAAGGCGCCTGACGCTGCGCCGCCCGATCAGCGCAATTCCCAGCAGGCCCACCAGCCAAAAAGCCCCATGGGAAATGGCCTGGACACGAATGGACTGGTTTTGCACCGCCAGGAACGGTTCCATGGGAACCGACACCCCGACGGCGCCACGCACCGAGCCGTTGGGAAAGCCCAGGTGGCCGTGACACTTCTGGCAGCTTTCTTCCATCATGAACGGCCTGATCAGCCGCAGATACGGCTTGCCGCCCAAATCGGCAAGTTCCAGTTTTTCGGAAATGGCGCCCGCGGAAAACTGGCGGATGGCCTCGGCCTCCCAGGAATCCGCCTCGTTATTGGGGTTAAGGGTGACGATGCCGACGATGCGGCCCTTGATGCCGTAATCATCGCCATAATCAGCCATCATCTCGCGCAGCATATAGGCCGGATTCATCAAGGTCAGCATCCGCCCGTCATTGGTCATGACGTCGCGGTCCGGCAGATGGGACATCCAGGGGCTGGGCGGTGTTTTTTCACTGGGCTCCACATAAACGCCGCCATGGCCGGAGGCCCAGCGGCGATAGGCGAGATCTTTGGTAAAGGCGGATATGGCGGTATTGCGGGCAAGGTCGAAGGTGTTGGCCTTCTGCTGGGCGATATTCCACCACAGCGACAGCCCCAGCAAACCCGACCATACAATCACAGCCGCTGCTGCATAACGGATGACCAAGTCGGAGATCCGCCGCTGCTCGATTCCGGAAACGACCACCATGCCGTCATCGGCGGCCCTGTCTGCGGCACCGGTCTGCATTCAGCCGCGCCTCGCCTTTTCAGCAATTATCCTGGGCATCGCGACCATGGACACGAGCCTCTCCTTCCCGCACGGAAGATTCATTGTTCAACGCCAACCCTACGACCACAAGCGATAATGACTGCCTGGGAAAGTTTTGTTGCTTTGGACCTATCCCGCAAGCCAGATGTCGAAACTCCACAACTTCATGATACACTTGATAATAGAAGCGTGTGGAAAGACAGGAGTTCCATGTCCGAGGACGAGGTTGTTCCACTGTTGAAGATCGGTGCCATCGTGCGGCCGCCGGAATCTGGCGTGCCTGACTCCTTGGAAGGTTTTGCCCGCATTCTGCAGGGCCAAGGCTATTTCGTGCGCGGTCTGGTCCAGCGCAATTCAGCGGCGAACGGCGGCTGCACCTGCACCAGGACCTTGGTGGACCTGGACAACGGCCAGCATTTCCGCATCAGCCAGGATTTGGGAATCGGCTCGAATTGCTGCCGCGTCGATACCCAGGCGGTGGCCGAGGCCAGTTCCGTACTGCGCCGCGCCATGGAAACCGAGACCGACCTGATCATCGTCAACAAATTCGGTAAACTCGAATCCCAAGGACGCGGCCTGATGGACGAGATCATGGCCGCCGTCAGCCAGGGCATCCCTCTGCTGACCTCGGTGGAAATCCCGCTGTTGGAGCGCTGGCGCGAGGTCACGTGCGGAATCGCCCAGGAACTGAGTCCCGGCTGCGGCGCCCTGATGCGCTGGTGGGATGGGGTAAGGCCACGCGGTGTGCCGCGTTCCTCGCGCCTGTTACGCCCCAACCAGAACGATCAGCCGTTCCAGAGGATGGAACCGATCCCCGAGACATCGTAGCCGCCCAGTAACTCTACCCTGCGTGCGAATTCCGCGGTGCGGGTAAAGGCCAGCAAGGCCTGAACCGGTGGCTCGAAATAGGCGCAGCGATCGATGGCCAGGTCGAAGCGCTCACGATGCAAAGGCACGAAATCCAGCCGCAGGCTCTTGGCCACCGAGGCAATCGCCAGTCCGGCATCGGCGGTCCCGTCCAGAATGGCCAGACCGACATCGGTTTCGCTGCGCACCGGCACCTGCGCCGTGGTCAGGGATTCGGCGGACAAGCCCGCGTCGGTCAACAGACGATCCAAGAGAAGACGGCTCCCCGCGCCTTCCTGACGCAGTACGACCCGAGCCTTGGCCGTCACCAGATCAGCAACCGAGGCAAGTCCCAGCGGATTACCCGGCGCCACCACCAGCCCCTGACGGCGCCAGGCCCATTCGATCAGCACCACATTGCGGTCGGCCAGGACATCTTGAACCTGAGTCAGATTGTAGGTCCCGCTTTCGGCGTCGAGAAGATGGACGCCCGCCATGGCCGCCTCGCCCAAGGCCAATTGCCGCAATCCCTCCATGGACGACCCCGGCAACATGGCCAATCCGCCGCCGACCTCACGCAGACACCATTCCAGCAAAGGGTCATGACTGCCCGCCACCACCATGGGAACAGCCCCCTGGCGCGGCGCATCGGAGGGTGACGCGCTGTTGCGCTTCAGCCAGGCGTCGATCTCGGTTTTGGGAAATAGCCATTTTCCGGTGACACGGGTACAGGGGATTCGCCGTTCCTTCAATAACTCGTAGACCTTGCGTTCCTTGACGCGCAGGTAACGGGCCACCTGGTGGGTGTCCATCATCTCGGGAAAGTCTAGGGCTTCGTCCATTGGGATGCGGCTTGCGGTTCGGGTGGTGGAAACGCGGTTCCTGGCCCGAGAATGGCGCGGGGCGCGGCCATTGACAAGGACCCACTCCATTCAGACCGAAATGAAAACGGCCGGAGCAAGGCCCCGGCCGCTAATCTCGCGTGTAAAAGCGGAACTACTCGGTCCCGGCCACGGCGGCCAGGGCCTTGGCCAGTTCGTAGACACGCTTTCTGACCTGGGGATCGGTGATGTTGTAATAGGCGCGCACCAGTTCCAGCGTCTCGCGCTTGGTCATGGGATCGGCCTCGAAGGTCGCCGGCTCCTCGGACAGGCCGACAGAACCCTTGATGATGTTCACCGGGCTTTGGGCCTGAACGCCATCGGCCATATCGTCGAAGAAGTAGGACACAGGCACGTCGAGAACCCGCGACAGGTCGAACAGCCGCGACGCGCCGATGCGATTGGCTCCGCGCTCGTATTTCTGCACCTGCTGGAACGTCAGACCGATGGCTTCGCCCAGCTTCTCCTGGCTCATGCCCAACAGAGTCCGGCGAAGCCGCATGCGGCCACCAACATGGACGTCAACAGGATTGGGGGCACCACTCTCAAGCCGCCCACGGGTCGATACATTCCGCTTAACCAAAACGACACCCCTGATTGCGTGAATTACATTTCGTCATATTAACCGAGACGACATCAAACGCAACCTTTTTTAGTATGCAGATGAATACCGGAGTATGCAGAAAGGCCGGGGCGGCGAACCGATCCTATTTGTCACGGTACCATGACGAAGCGGTGAACATCCCGGCCAGCAAATCATACAATTCCCGAACCGACGGCTCGCGCAGCGTATCCTCGTGGGAGACCAGCCAGAGGGAAACCGCCATGGAGGGGGCATCCACGTCGACGACCTCCAGCCTCTGTTCGTAGAGGGTTGAATAATCCGGAAGAATCGACACCCCCTCCCCCCCCCAGCAAGGGGCGCTGGAGCTTGGGCGTATTGGGAGCCACGCTCACCCCATCACCGTCTTTGGCGGCCACAAGGCCATTCCAGGCGTCCAAGCCCCGGATGGCGCGGTAGATCCCGATATCCAGCAGCGGCAGATCGGCCAGGTCATCGAACGTGGAAACGCCCCGCAACTCATGCAGGAAATCACGGCTGGCCACGGGAACGAAATTCATGGTGCCGACCCGGCGCACATGGACGGCGCCGCTTACCCGAGGAAGATCGCCCGGAGAGGTCGCCATGATGGAAATATCTGCCTTGGCCGGGGCCGTGGAAAAGGCCAGCTTGGGCAATTGGGACCTGACCATACTGCGGTCGAGCGGCAACTCATGTTTGTCCTGGCCCATCAGGGCGGGAATCAGGGTATAGGTCAGCAGCCCCTCGCTGGCCGCCAAGGTCACCTTGGGCGTCTCGAACGATTTGAGCCCGTGCATGGCGCCTTCGAAGTCGTCGGCCAGGGCCGCCATGGCCCTCGCCCGCTCCAGGAGAGCTTCGCCCGCCGGTGTCGGCGTGGCGCCGGATCTGCGGCGGGTGAACAGCGGCCGGCCGATGGCCGCCTCCAAATTGCTGATCCGGCGGCTGACCGTGGTCTGATCGATGCCCATGGCGACAGCCGCCGCGGCAAAGCTGCGGTACTCGGCACAGGCGATGATCAACCTGACATCATTCCAGTCATGCAGACGAAACTGACCCATGACCCCCTTCGCACCATTCCCGCGGTATTAACATTACACGGCATACCGTAACACCGCACATCGCGGCAAGATAGCCGCCATCAAGTTTCTTGTATGGAGATTTACCGATGACGACGCAGGTTCGTAACGGTAGCAAGGTGTCCGGAGCGTCGGTTACCGTGAAGATTGCTCGCACCCCCGATGAATTCGCCATGGCCATGGCCATTCGCGCAGCGGTCTTTCTCGCCGAAGAGGATAACATAACCTATTTCGACGAGTTCAACGGAAACGACTATGTCGCCACCCACCTAATCGCTTTCGTGGATGGCGATCCGGCCGGTGTCATCCGGGTTCGCTGGTTCGCCGATTTTGCCCTCCTCGAGCGGGTCGGAATCCGCAGACGCTACCGTTCCTATCAGGTTCTGGCCTCCCTGGCCCGCGCCGCCCTGGATCTGGCCCGCCAGAAGGGGTTCCGCATCGCCGCCGGGCGCGCCCGGCTGGAGACGGTCAATTTCTGGAAGCGCTTCGGAGGCCGCCAGTCGGGCGAGGCCGTCGATATGTATCGCGGCACCCTTGTGCCCATCGTTCACGACATTCCGCGCCGCCCCGACCTGGGCTCCATTCAGGCCGGTCCGTTCGGGGACCCTGATTTCGAAGCCCTGATTGTGCAGCAGGAAGGCAATTGGGACTTCGCCAAGTTGAAGGCTCCCGTTCACCTCGCGGCCGCGGAGTAGCGCTCCATGAATTGGCAAGACCGTCAAGGCATGATCGCCGACCTCAACACCCGCATCGAGCTCAAGCGTCTGGCCGACAAGGCGTTCGAACGTGATGACGGGCCCCTGATGGCGATCCTCGAGGTCGCCATCAACACCTTGGACGAGCGGCTCGCCGATCCGCAGACCTATACCCGTGAGGAAGCACCGCGCAAACGACCGGTGACGCTCATCTGCCGCAATATCCGGGTCAAGGGCAAGCGAACCAGCGTCAAACTGGAGAACGAATTTTGGAGCGCCCTGGAAGTGATGGCCGACGAAGCCCATTGCGCTGTCGATGATCTGTGCGAGACCGCCCGGCGGCGCTACGAGGCCAGCAGCCTGACCTCGGCCATCCGGGTCTTCGTCCTCAACAGCAATATGAACAACCAGCCGCAACAACCGGTTACGGCGTAAGACGCAAGACAAGAAGGGATCACGCCATGCTCACCACGGCACAACGCCCGTCGGGTCTGCCCAGTGCGGCGGCGGCGGCGCAGATCGCCCGGCTTCTGGAGGACCTTGCTCAGGAAGCCCGGCAGATGGGGTTCGGCGGATTGGCGGAATCCATCGCCTCGGTCGGCATCGAGGCCAGCGAGGAAGCCCGCCACGCCAGCCGGCTCAGGATCTGACGCCGCACGGCTATTGAAGTGACTCACCTTGTCATCCCGAGCTAAGTCGAGGGATCGCCGCTTGAGCCACGGTACCGGTTGTAAATGCGCCGTACCTGGAAGGGATCCCTTCCTCCCGATGGTCGGGGGGGCATGACACCCCGCCGTTTGCATCCGTGATTGGGGACGGTTATCCTCGGTTCCCCCGGCCGGACCGGGAATTGGAGGATGGGGTGGATGAGAAGAGCCGTTTTCGCCTTGCTGCTGCTGTCGCTCGGTGCCTGCGCCGAAGTGACGACCTACCGCCGTCCCGATGGCTCCGTCTATCACCACGTCAATTGCGGCGATACCTTGAAGCTGGAATCGTGCCGTCACGCCGCAGAACGGACCTGTCCTAGCGGCTTTACCCGCGCGCCCATCGCGGTCAGGAGTGAAAACACCCCCGCCCAGCAATGCGCGCGCGCAAACGAGGATCGGCGCCTCAACGGCGAACCGGAAACGGCCTGTCCGCAGGAAAAGCAGACGGACAGCTTCTTCGTCTGCAAATAGGGTTTCAGATCACCCGAACGTTCTTGAACTGCCAGGGATCGGAGGTATCCAGATCCTCGGCGAACAAAGCCCCGCGTCCGTCCAGCGGCGTCCAGTCGGTGTAGACCCCCACCACCGGCCCCAAATAGGGCCGGGCGACCTCCAGGATACGCTGGAAATCGATTTCGTCGGGCTCGACGATTCCCATCATGGGATTTTCCAACGCCCAGATCATGCCAGCCAGCACCGTTGCGGTGACCTGCAGGCTGGTGGCGCTGTTATGGGGTGCCAGTTCGCGGGCTTCGGTGATGGAGAGCTGCGAACCGTACCAATAAGCCCCCTTGGCATGACCGGCGATCAGCACGCCCAGTTCATCGATTCCGCTGACCAGTTCCTTGACCATCAGCCGTTGTTTGGACGGCATGGCCCAGTTCTTCCCGGCCAGTTCATGCAACGACAGCACGGCGGCGTCACAAGGGTGATAGGCATAGTGCACCGTGGGGCGGTAGACCACCCGGCCCTCCTCCTTCACCGTGAAATAATCGGCGATGGAGATGGATTCGTTATGGGTGATGAGAAAGCCGTGAAATGCGCCTTCCACCGGCGTCCAGGTCCGCACCTTCTGGCTGGCGCCGGGCTTCATCAGATAGATGGCCGCATCGCCGCCGAAATCGTGGCGCCGCCCATCGGGGGGCAGTTCCTTTTCGTGAGTGCCCCAGCCCAGTTCGGCGGGCTGGCAGCCCTCGCCCACGAAACCGTCGATGGACCAGGTATTGACGAATTCGTCGGGTCCCTTGGGAGTCGAGCCCTGCTGGGTATCGCGTTCGGCCACATGGATGACCTTGACGCCCAGCCGCGAGGCCAGATCACCCCAGCCCTGACGGTCCTTCGGCACGTCAGCGCCCATTCCGGTGTCGGCGGCGATATTCAGTAGAGCCTGCTTGACGAAATGGGAGACCAGGCCGGGATTGGCGCCATGGGTGACAAGCGCCGTCGGCACCGGCGCGTCGACCCGAAGACGCAACATCTCTTCGCGCAGCGCATAATTGGAGCGCAAGGACGGCGACAGGCTGAGATCGGTATATCCGCCAGCCCAAGGCTCGATGCAGGTGTCCTGATACAACACCCCGAGATCGCGGCACAGCTCGACCAGCGCGGTCGACGACACATCCACCGAAAGATTCAGCAGGAAGTCGCCCTTGCCCAGCATGGGAGTCAGACGGTCGCGGAAATCGTCCTTGGTCAGCGCTTTGTTGATGAATTCGATGCCGTATTCGGCGGCAACCTCGCGGCCGCGTTCGCAGGCCGTAATAATGGTGATCTGGGCCGGTTTGATCTCGATATGGCGCAGGATGAGGGGCAGAATGCCCTGGCCGATGCTGCCGCAGCCGATGATGACCAAACGGCCCTTGAAGACAATGGTGCGCATAGCGGTACTCCCCTTACCTCGGTTCTGGCCGGTGCCAGTAAGGCCCGGACCTGATGACATCAACAACGCTCCCAATCACGGGCTCCTTACGGAGACCGCGCTCGATGAATTCGGCGGCAGGCGACCTGAATCGGCCGCGACCGCCGTCACATACTGTGAAGAATTTCCGGGATAACGCCCGTCGTGCAGGTCACGAACATGTCCACCTCCCTTTCGGGCGCCGCCAAAGAACCCGGCGGCTCTTCCAAAAAGGACGCGTCCGTCGTTGCAGAACCATCAAGGGCCATTTGCACGTACGTGTGCGTCACTGATCCGCTATATACCCGTCCCTTTACTGCGATGCAATACCTCTTGGTCCCAAGCGATATCGCGTACCGCCTATTCGATGGCCTGGGCACGGGACCGTCCCTGCCCCATATGATCGCAATCTGGTATAAGGTCTGTAGGAATAAGAGGAGCAAGTGATGCACCATCCTGGGCCATGGCGTTCCACCGTGTCGGCGCTTTTTGCCAATCTGGTGGGTATCGGTCTGGCCCGCTTCGCCTATTCCCCGCTGATTCCGGCCCTGGTGGTGGAAGGCTGGTTCGAAGCCTCGGCCGCCGCCTATCTGGGCGCCGCCAATTTGGCCGGATATCTGGCCGGTGCGCTGTCGGCCCGTGCCCTGGGGCGCCGCCTGGGTCCTGCCTTGGCCCTGAAGGTGATGATGGGCCTGATCGCCGCGTCTTTTCTGGTCTGTGCCCAACCCGCCCCCTTTGCCTGGTTCTTCATCTGGCGCTTTGCCTCGGGTCTGGCCGGAGGCGTCATCATGGTCCTGGCCGCCACCCTGGTCCTGCCCCATGTGCCGGAATCGAGACGCGGCCTGGCCGGGGGCCTGATCTTCATGGGCGTGGGCCTGGGCGCCGTGGCCTCGGCCACCTTGCTGCCCCTGCTTCTGGCCCAGGGCATGAGTTTCACCTGGATCGCGCTCGGCCTGCTGTGCCTGGGCTTCACCCTGGCCGCCTGGAGCGGATGGCCCGAGGACGCGGTCCTACCGGCAAGCACTCCTGCCGCCCCCCTCAAGGATTCCCGCCTGCGCGCCCTGATGGTCATCTACGCGCTGAATGCCTTCGGACTGGTGCCGCATATGGTGTTTCTGGTGGATTTCGTGGCGCGCGGCCTGAACCAGGGAATCGGGCGCGGCGCCTTCATCTGGTTTCTGTTCGGATTGGGAGCCACGGTGGGTCCGGTCATTCTCGGCCGGCTCGGAGACCATTTCGGCTTCGGCAGGGTTCTGCGCGGCGCTTTGGCGACCCAGGTCCTGGTGGTGGGACTGGCCTCGACCACCAGCCAGATCGGATGGCTGGGTCTGTCCGCCCTCATCATGGGAAGCTTCACGCCGGGTGTGGTGCCTGTGGTGCTGGGCCGTGTCCGCGAACTGCTGCCTGGCGATTTCGGTGCCCAGCGCACCGCCTGGAGCCGGACCACCGCCGCCTTCGCCCTGGGACAAGCGGCGGGGGCCTATGGCCTGTCCTGGGTCTTCGCCACGGAGAAGGCCTATCCGCCGCTGTTCGCCCTTGGGGCCGTAGCATTGGCCCTGGCCCTGGCACTGGAACTGGTGGTCAGACGCCGGAACGTTTCAGCGCCCGTTTGAAGGCGCCGTCGCGCTTGATGGCCATTTCGCGCCGTAGCGCGTCGCCATGGCTCAGCGGCCCTTCCACATGGGCCAGCCGCCAGGGGCCGCGCCCGCGGGTGAACTTGGCCCCCTCGCCCGCATTGTGGCGGGCCAGCCGGTCTTCCACGTCAAGGGCGATGCCGGTATAGGCGATATGGGCCCCATTGAGCAGGACATAGACGAACCAGTCCTTCATCTCACCCTTCGACCATCAGTTTCAGACCCAGGGAGATAAAGACGATTCCGGCCGTGCGATCGAGCCATACCCCCGCCCGCCCGTGACGGCCCAGCCATCCGCCCAGGGAGCCGGCGAACCACCCGATGAGGCCGAACAGAACACAAGCCTGGACGGTAAACATCAGCCCCAGGAGGGCCATCTGTCCGCCCACCGCTCCCTTCCCGGAATCCACGAATTGCGGAAGGAAGGCCAGAAAGAACAAGATCACCTTGGGATTGACGGCATTGGCCAGCAGACCTCGCCAGAACAACATGGGCAGGGACTCGGGACTCGCCATCGTCCCGTCCAGCCGCACGCTCCCGGTGGAGGGCAAGGCGCGTATTCCCAGCCAAACCAGATAGATGCCGCCAGCCACTTTCAGTCCGGTGAACAGCGCGGGCGAGGCCGCGATGGCCGCGCTGATTCCCAAAGCCGCCAGAATGGTATGGCTGAGACAGCCCAGCGCACATCCCAGACCGAAAGCCATGCCGAAATTCCGACCCCGCGACAGGCCGAGGCTGAGGATCATCAGATTGTCCGGCCCCGGCGACACGGTGATCAGCATGGCCGCCGCCAGAAATCCCAGGACCTGAGATGCGTCCAGAATGGCCATGCCCTCGTCCTCCCTCCCCCTTGCGTGCCAGCGGCTCTACAATAGCCGTCCAGGCGCGCTTTTGAAGCGAAGATGAGGGATCAGACCGGCCCGCCCGGCGCCTGGGGCATGGTAAACAAGACGGTGGTGCCGCTCGTCCCGTCGGATTCCACCCAGATACGGCCTCCCGCCATCTCGGTGATCTTGCGGGCAATGGCCAGGCCAATGCCGGTACCGCCATAGGTGCTTGCGGAATGAAGGCGTTCCAGCGCCACGAAAACCCGTTCGTGATAGCAAGGATCGATGCCGATACCGTTATCCGCCACCTGGAACACCCAGCCTTCCGGGTGGTTCTGCGCTCCGACATTCAGACATAATGGCCGCTCGGCATGGCGGAAGCGTACGGCATTCTCGATCAGGATCTCGAACAGATCATCGAGATATTTCTGCGGGATGCCCACGCGGGGCATCAGCCCCCTTTCCACCTGCACCGGGCCGGTCTTGCTGGTATCGACGAAACGGTTGATCGCCGCCGCAAGCGCCGTTTCCGAAGAAGCGATCCCGCCGACCACCGGCTGGCGCTCGATGGCAAGATAGGCCTGGACGTCACGCAATATGTCAACCAGACGCCTGGCGGCGTCGATAATCAGGTGGGCCGGCTGCTCGGCTCCCGTGGCCTCGGGCAGATCCTCGATCCGTTGAAGCAGAACCTGGGCCTGAAGACGCATCTGGCGGGCCGGTTCCTGAAGATGGTGGGCCAGCACGAAGGAAAAGCGCTCCAGATCCTCGCTATAATGGGCCACGTCGTCATAGGCCTTGGCCAGTGACGCCCGCGCCTCCTCCTGTTGGGTGATGTCGCGCTGGACCCCCACCCAGTGGGTCAGAGCGCCATTGGTGCCCCGCAAGGGCGACAGCGAAAGCTGATTCCAGAACAAGGTGCCATCGGCGCGCTGATTTCGCACCACCACCGTAACCGGACGCCCCTCGGCCAGCGCTGCGCGGATATCGTCCAATCCCTCCTGGGCCGGATCGAATTCGTGCAGGAAACGGGCATTACGCCCCAGGGCGTTTTGGGCGGCGTAACCCGTGATGTGCTCGAAAGCGGGATTGACGTAGATAAGCGGCATGTCAGGGCCGCTCACATCGGCGATGGTCACCCCGTTGGAGACATTGGACAGAACCATGTCCGACAGCCGCAATCTGGCCTCGTCACGCCCCCTCTTGTGCAGCATGGCGGCCATGGCCGCGGTCAGTCCCAGCACGATCAGCGTCATGGCCGCCACCGGCCAGGCGATGATCTCGACGCTGCGTGTCCAACCCTCCAAGGCGCGATCGAGGGAAATACCGACGCTCACCACCAGCGGCCAGGCCAGGTTCGTGCGGTAACTGGTGATCCATGTCACGCCGTCGCCCCAGGGCCCCATGAAGGTCCCCATCTCCGAGTCCTTCAAATGGCGGGAAAACAGCGGATTGTCCCATCCACGATCCTGGTGCTGGTCGTCAATCCCCCCCGCTCCGGCAAGAAGCAGGCCGTCAAAACGCCAAAGATGGACATGGGCGCCGGATTCCCCCTCGATCCCCTGGAAACTGGAGACGAAGTAATCGGGGTTGACCGCACCGATCACCAGCCCGAGGATCTTCCCACTGGCATCACGGATAGCCCGGCTGAGGGGAATGGTCTTGTGACCGCCGCCCCGGATGCCGATTCCAATAAATCGCCCATCGACCGGTAGGCCGATGACCAATGGACGCGGAAGACGCTCATGCTCGACCAACAATCCGCCGATATCAAAAGAGCGGCCATCGGATTGGTTGGCCGAATCGAACAGCAAGGCGCCATCGGCCCTGACCACCAGGATCTGCCGCAGATAAGGGGTAAAGGTCAGACGCTGGGCCACGGCGGCGCGCAGATCAAGCCGCGCGCTTCCCATTCCCTGTTCCAGCGCCAGATCGGCAACCGAGGCAAGGGTCACATCCATGGAATTGACGGAACGTTCCACGGATTCCGTCAGGCTGCGCGCCAGATTGCGGGTCACCGCCTCGGCGCCGCCGATGGCTTCCTGACGCCCAGCCAGCAATCCCAGCGTGGTGGCAACGGCCATGGCCAACGCCATGCCAACCCCGAACACAACCACCGCCGCGATCAAACGCGCAGAGAACAGCGGTTTGACCGGGACGCGGCCCAACTCCACCGGAGAGATTTCCGGTTGCGCCTCTCTTGTCTTGGTATGGTCAGCTTGCATGGTCTATGTGAAATAGCATAATACATCCGTATCGGAGGACAATAATGTACAGACACGCCTGCCTTGTCACCGCCGTTATTGCCGCCTTGGCGGGAATTCCGTCCTTTGCCACCGCATCCGGCGGAAAACTGGCGAAAATCCGTCAGACGGGGGAGGTCAGAGTTTGCATCTGGCCCGACTACTACTCCATCTCCTACCGCAATACCCGGACCGGCAAGCTGGAGGGCATCGACATCGACATGGCCCATGAGTTTGCCAAGGACCTGGGTGTTCAGGTGCGGTTTATCGATTCGTCGTTCAAGACACTGGTCGAAGACCTTCTAAGCGATAAGTGCGACATCTCCATGCACGCGGTGGCCATTACGCCTGACCGCCAGGAGAAACTGGCCTTCACCCGCCCCCATCTGCGCAGCGGTATCTTCGCCATCACCAGCAAGACCAATCCGGTCGTCAAGGAATGGGCCGATATCGACCGCGATGGCGTGGTGGTTGCCGCCGCCGCCGGAACCTTCATGGTCGGCGTCATGAAGAATGAGTTGAAACAGGCCCGCCTGTTGGAGGTCGCCACACCGGAAGCGCGCGAACAGGAAGTGATGAGCGGACGCGCCGATTTGTTCGTCACCGACTATCCTTTCAGCCGCAAGATGCTGGCCCGGCATGATTGGGCCAAGTTGTTGACGCCGCCCACGCCCCTGGCGCCCAGTCCCTATGCCTATGCCATGGCGCCCGGCGACCGGGAATGGCTGGAAACGGCCGACGCCTTCGTGGGACGCGCCAAGACCGACGGCCGCCTGCTGGCCGCGGCCAAGGCCAACGGCCTGGAAGCCATCGTCGATCTCAAATAAGCGCTCATTCCCCCGCATCCAGGAGCGTTCCCGACTGACCGCCGTGCTCGTCCAATGGCAGGCGCACGGTCACGCGGGTTCCCTCCCCCTTGCGGCTGTCCATGACCAGGCTGCCTCCGTGCAGTTCCACGAAAGCCCGCACCAGGGGCAGCCCCAGACCGGTGCCGTCGTAGCGGCGTGACAGGCTGCCATCAACCTGACGGAAGGGCTGCATCGCCACCACCACCTCATCTTCGCTCATGCCGATCCCGGTATCGGCAACGGTAAAGCCCACATCTACGCCGATCTTCTCGACAGTGACTTCCACACGACCGCCTTCCGGGGTGAACTTGACCGAATTGGACAGAAGATTGACCAGAATCTGCAGCAACCGGCGGCGGTCAGCCCTGAGAATGGGCACATCCTCCGCAATGTGGGTGCCGAGAAACAATCCGCCAGAATCGGCGCGGCTTTCGACAATCCGGATGGCGGCCGCCACCACTTCGGCCGGTTCTACCGGCTCCATGTCGAATTCCATCTGACCCGCCTCGATCTTGGCGATATCGAGAATGTCGTTGATAACCGCCAGCAAATGGCGGCCCGAGGTCAGGATATCGTTCACATAACCGGCGTAGCGGGCCGAACCCAGCGGGCCGAACATTTCCGACGCCATGACCTCGGAAAAGCCGATGACGGCATTCAGCGGCGTGCGCAATTCGTGGCTGACATTGGCCAGGAACTCGGTCTTGGCGCGGTTGGCCAGATCGGCCTGTTCCTTCGCAGCGACCAGTTCGCGTTCGGCACGGATATGCTCGGCGATCTCGGCTTTCAGGGCCTCCGTCCGCTGATGCACACGGCGCTCCAGGCTCTCATTGACCATGTGCAAGAGACGTTCGGCGGCAATGCGCCCAGTGATGTCGCTGCCATAGACATTCACCACGCCGACGCCGGGCAGGGGCACGAAAACCAGGGACAGAATGCGGTCGCGGACGGTGATCTCGACCTCTGACTGATCGCCGCTGTCCAGGGCATCGACGATATTGGCCTTCCAGTCGTCGGGCAAAGTGCCGCCCAGATCGATATTCCAGAACACCAGCAGCCTGGACGCAGCCTGATTGGCATGGGTCACCACGCCGTCGCGGGTGACCCGCAGCACGGGATTGGGATCTTGCGAGGGAAACTGGGCGAAGATGGCGATGTTTTCTTCCGCCTTGCGGCGGCTTGTCGCATCCTCCACCAGAATCAGCCCGGTATCGACATTGCGGGCCAGCATGGTCTCGAACACGCGTTCCTTATCTCCCTCACCGATACGGACCACGTCGCCGCCACTGGTTCGGGCATCCAGGAATGGCTGAAGACCGCCAGCCTGCCGTGCAAAGTCGCGCATGACGGAATTTTCCGCCTGGGCTCCCTTATCGGTAATGCGGATGACGCCCAGCCCCATGATTTCCGTCACGGAATGCAACAGGCGCAGACGTTCGTTCTCGGTCGCCAGGGCCGCCTGCTCGGTCAGCATGCGGATACGTGTTTCCCCTTCCGCGCGCAAGGCTAGCCGCGAAAGTTCGACCTCGGAAACAAGAGTCTCCACCTCGGCTTCCAATTTGGCCAGTTCATCGCACCCCACATCCTTGCTCCGGACGTCGGAAATGCGGTGAGTCAGGGCGGCGACACGGGCCGACGCATTGCGAATTCTCCAGGCAAGATAAACGAGAGCCAGGAAAAACAGGGTACTCAGCCCCGCCCCCATGATGGTGCGGCTTGAACGCTCCATGGTGACCAGCGGTTCGCTCATCACGCCTTGCCGGTCACGGGGCAGAGCGGTCAAAAAGGCCAATCCGGAAAATCCGTCCCCCGCCCCCAGCACCCTCGGATCGCCCAGCAGGAACGTATCGGCCCAGGCCGCAAGGCTGACCCCAGGCAAGACATCACCCGGCGTTCCGGCGCGCGCCACGATCTGATCCCCACCAGGCTTGGCGGCGAGCAAAGCATAGCCACGATCCATGTACGGCCCCATGGCCACCCGCAGGAAGTCGTCATCGACGACCGAAACCACCGCCAGGCGGCGGGAATCGTCACCGGGTAAGGGAGCCGCCGAAATCAGCAACCCCACGGAATCGAGGGCCAGCAATCGCTGCACCCGGCCTGGCGGCAGGTCAGCCAGTATCCCGGCCAGTTCGGGACGGAGGACCCGGCCCGCCAGTGGCAGGGGCGCGCCCTCCACCGTGCCGCCCTTCAGAATGGCAAGATAATCCACAGGGGGAAATGCCCCGCGCTCCCCGGGGGCGGGAAACCAGATGGAAGCGTCGCCAGATCGCCCCCCCTGAAACCGCCCAGCCAGGAGCGCCAGGGACTGATGGGACCGCAGCATGTCATCTAGGCGCAAGGCATCGCGCCCGGCCTTCTGTTGGAGGCGCTCCACCAATATGCCATCGGCGACGCGGATCAGAACTTGCTGATGCACCAATTCGAGCAGCGTCCACAATGCGACGCAGACGCCCATGCAGATGAACACCAGCCTCACCATGAGACCGCGCCAACCGATCAGCCTTGCTCCCCAAGCCTCGCTCATGGCCGCCTCTGCGACTCCCCGAAACATCGAACAAAGGAAGATTTATTAAACTTATGCATAGGGCACAACACAAACAAGACCCTTTGGAATAATATTTAATAAGAACATAAAATTCATATGAATTCTCACATACCGGCCAGACTATGTCTAGTGCCGCTCAGGTTGAATATTGAGGTGAAGTCATTACTCAATATGACGTTTTGAGATGAAGAACCTCGCCAACCTTATGACTTAAGGATGTGGCTTGTCGTCGCTCGCGCCAATGATATGGTATCGCCGTTCCAAAGGAGGCATGCCTTTGTCCTATCGCCGCGCAGGCATTACGGCCTTTCATCCCGCAACCATCGTCTCCACGTGGTTCGGCGCCGGATTATTACCAAAAGGACCGGGAACCTGGGGTTCGGCCGCCGCCCTCCCCTTCGCCTGGGCATTGATGGCGGCGGGAGGACCCGAGCTGCTGCTGGTGGCCACCCTGATCTGCTTCGCTCTCGGCTGGTGGGCCTCGGCGGTCTATGTGCGCCGGACCTTGGCCGAGGACCCGAGCGAGGTGGTCATCGATGAAGTGGCCGGGCAATGGATGGTTCTGCTGGCGGCGCCGCTGGACCCCCTCTCTTATGGAATCGGCTTTGTCCTGTTTCGCATTTTCGACATCTGGAAGCCCTGGCCGGTAGGCTGGGCCGACCGGAAAATCGGTGGGGGATTAGGCATCATGGCCGACGATATCCTGGCCGGAGTCTATGGCCTGGGATTGCTGATCCTCTTCAACCACTTTCGGAGTTGAGCATGCTGCCCGCCGCTTTGAAAGAGACGGCCGCCTTGGTTCTCCGCGAGGCCGGACAGCGCGGCGAGCGCATCGCCACCGCCGAATCATGCACAGGCGGACTTGTGGCTGCGGCGCTGACCGCCATTGCCGGATCATCCTCGGTGGTGGAGCGCGGCTTCGTCACCTATTCCAACGAAGCCAAGACGGAAATGCTGGGCGTTCCCGCGCCGTTGATCGCCACCCATGGCGCGGTCAGCCGGGAAGTGGCCGTGGCCATGGCCGAGGGTGCCCTGGCCCATTCCCGCGCCGATGCGGCCGTATCCATTACCGGCATCGCCGGACCGGATGGAGGCTCGGAGGATAAACCGGTGGGCCTCGTCCATTTCGCCCTGGCACGGCGAGGATGTCCCACACGCCACGCCCGGCACGTCTTTACCGGAGACCGCGATGCGGTCAGGCTTCAGGCGGCGCTTGCCGCCCTGGACCTGCTTTTGCCGCCACCAGGGATCTGAGAATGGCCAGCGGCACGGTCGCCGCGTCCGAGATGATGCTCAGCCCCTGGCCCCTCAGGGAGGCATAGGGAAAGACACCGCTGGCGCCATAGCCCAGATGCAGCCGGATGCCGGGCAATGCCGCCTCGGCCAGGGAATGGCAATCGGATACCGATGAGGTGAAGGGGGCGAGAACCACGCCGAAGGCCGCGGCCAGATCGCGGTCGAGTTCGGGATCAGAGCCTGCCGCCCGTTCAAGACGCCGTTCCAACGCGGACCAGTCGGTTGCCATAAGCCCTCCATGTCGTCCATGGACGAGACGACAGGCCTCAGCCTATCCTGTGCTCCAGCCTTGTTCCAGATGTACTCGGAGAATTTCATGTCCCAGTCCCGCACCGGAGGCGAAATCCTGGCCGACGCCCTGATCGCCCAGGGCGCCGATACGGTGACCTGCGTGCCGGGCGAGAGCTTTCTGCCCTTCCTGGATGCCGCCTGGGATCGCCGCGACCGCCTCAAGATCCTGGCGTTTCGCCACGAAGGCGGAGCCGCCTATGCCGCCGAGGCCCATGGCAAGCTGACCGGGCGGCCCGGCGTGTGCATCGTGGGACGCGGACCCGGCGCCACCCATGCCTCGGTGGGCGTCCACACCGCCTTCCAGGATTCCACCCCCATGGTGCTGCTGATCGGCCAGGTGGACCGCCCCATCCGGGGACGCGAAGCCTTTCAGGAGGTGGAACTGGCCCAGATGTTCCTCCCCCTGGCCAAACGGGTCGAGGAAATCACCTCGCCCGACCGCCTGCCCGAGGCGGTGGCCCGCGCCTTCGCCGCCGCCATGGGCGGGCGCCCCGGTCCAGCGGTGCTGATCCTGCCCGAGGATATGCTGGCCGAGCGCGCCCAAGTCGCCGATGTGGAACGCCTCGTCCCGGCGCTGCCCCATCCCGGCCCCTGCCGCCTGGAGAAGATGGTGGACCTGCTGGGCCAGGCCCAACGCCCTCTGATGCTGGTGGGCGGAGGCGGCTGGAATGCCGAAAGCGCGGGCCTGATCACCACCTTCGCGGAAGGTTGGAACCTGCCTGTGGCCGCGTGCTTCCGCCGCCAGGACATCATCGACAACGAATCCCCCTCCTATGGCGGCGAACTGGGCTATTCCATGGCGCCCAGCCTGGGGGCGCGGGTCAAGCAAGCCGACCTGATCCTGGCGGTGGGAACCCGGCTGGGCGATATCGACACGGCCGGGTACAGCCTGATCGAGGCGCCCAATCCCAAACAGACGCTGATCCATATCTTCCCGGAAGCCGAGGAATTGGGCCGGGTCTACCGCCCCCACCTTGCCATCGTCTCGGCCATGCTGCCCTTTGCGCGCCGCGCCGCGCAATTATCCCCGCCAACCCGAATTCCCTGGACGGATTGGGCACGGTCAGTGCGCGACGATCACCTTGCCAATCGTATTCCCAATCCCTGCCCCGGCGCCCTGGACATGGGACAGGTGATGGCCGAGATCGAGAAACGCCTGCCCGATGACGCCATCATCTGCACCGGAGCGGGCAATTACACCGGCTGGCCCCAGCGTTTCCACCGGTTCCGCCGTTATCCCGGCCAACTGGCGCCCGCCAACGGCTCCATGGGCTATGGCCTGCCCGCCGCCCTGGCGGCCAAGTCCCTTCATCCCGACCGGATCGTACTGGCCTTCGCGGGCGACGGCTGCTTCCTGATGACCGGCCAGGAACTGGCCACCGCCAAGCTGCACGGCCTCGCCCCCGTGATCCTCATCGTCGATAACGGCATGTACGGCACCATCCGCATGCATCAGGAGGCCAGCCATCCCGGACGAACCCTGGCCACCGATCTCGCCAATCCCGATTTCGCGGCTCTGGCCGCGTCCTACGGCGCCTGGACGGCGCGGGTGGAGCGCACCGAGGACTTCGCCCCCGCCTTCGATCAGGCTCTGGCCGCAGGACGTCTTGCCGTGCTGCATCTGGTGATGGACCCGGAAGCCATCACCACCCGCACCACCCTCTCGGCCATTCGGGATAAGGCCCGCGCCAAGGCATAGGCCGTAAGCTCCGACCGATGTCACAATTTATCGAACCTTAGCGATTGCAGCATTGTGGAGTTTCGAGCAGAGTCGAGGCGCCTCCACCTTCCCTCATGCCCCCCCAGGATCATGAACGAAATCAGCGCCCCCCTCGCTCCTTCCCCCAGCCCAGGCGAACCCAAGATGGAAAAGCTCGCCGTCGCGGCCGGAGCGACCTTGTTCCGCCAGGGGGACGCGGGCGATGCCGCCTATATCCTGGAAAAGGGCAAGATCATGATCTTCCAGCAGGTGGAGGGTCAGCGGGTGGAACTGGACACCATCCGGCCGGGCGAGATTTTCGGCGAAATGGCGGTGATCGACAGCACGGAGCGCATGGCCACCGCCGTCGCCGCCACGGATTGCAGCGTAACCCGCGTCCCCCAGGCCATCTTCAACCGCAAGCTTGAAGCCACCGACAAATTCGTCCGTGCCCTGGTCAACATGTTCATCAAGAACATCCGCACCTCGCACCGAATCTTCGTTCGCCGCCCGCGCAGTTTCCGCGACAATATCAAGCTGATCCGCTTCTTCGCCTTCAATATCCAGCGCTATGCCAGGCTGATGGACGACCGCCCCCTGGGCGACGAGATGCTGGCGGCACTGGAGAAGGTGGAAAAGGCCGTCGCCGATTTGGCTGAAATCGGTAGCCGCGCCAAGGACAAGCGCCACGATCACATCATGGAGGAAGGCGATGCCCATAATGTGGGCCTCAAATCCGTGATGGGCACCGAGGGTCACCGGAAGCTTTAGACTTCCGCCCTCTAGCGCGGGGGCAGTTCCTCGACCGTCACCGATGATGACGACCGGGTGGCCGGAGCCCTGGCGGGCGGCGGGGGCTCTTCCTCGGTCCGCGATTGCGGCTGCGCCGATTGCTGCGAGGCGGTCTGTGACGACTGATCACCGCGATTACGCTTCTCGATCTCCTTGACGCCGTGGGCCGCCAGTTCCGCGACGGCGCAGCCCGAAAGCCCCGCCGACAGCAAAACGGCAACCGCCACCCGCAGCAAACCGGACATGGTCATCCCTCGGACTCTCCGGCCGCTTCGATGCGGACCAGCGCGCCCGCCTCGACCCCGCTGAGAAAGGCCAGGGAATCACCCGTGCGTCCGAAGATATTGGCGGGAACCGCCAGGCGGATCTCGTCCCCCTCGGAACAAGGGGTGGGGCCATAGGCGATGACCACGGCCTCTCCCTCATGGCGAAAAGCCAATTCCCCGGCTTCCACCACTTCACGGGCCGTATCCTCGCGATCGGCATGGATGGGAGCCTGGAAATAGACCTCGCCCTGCCAAGTGGCTGCACGGGCCTCGAACGGCACCGCCGCAAGAACGGCATCGGCCGTGGCCGTATCGTAGAGGTCGATATTCAGGACATGGTGTCCGATGGAAATCTTCAGCTTACGCATGCCTTACCGGTCCCGACTGGTTCGGTGTCATGGGGTGACTGTGCCATACCTCAAGGGATTTGACCAGAAGCACAATATCCACACCATATCTGGTGCCGAATAGGCCGAAAGTTAGGTTCTTCAATCCTCGTTGGCTGGCCAACGCCTCATGGTCTTCCAGTAAATCTCGATTTCTTGGATCAAAGCGAAGAACTTATCGACATCGATGGGCTTGACGGCATAGCCGGCGGCACCGGCCAGATAAGACGCCTCGACATCGCGCTCGACACTGGACGTGGTCAGCACAATCACCGGAATGGCCCGCAGATCGGGATCACTCTTGATGGCGTGCAGGACCTCACGCCCATCCATGCGCGGCATATTGAGATCAAGCAGCACGAAATCAGGACGGGGCGCAGCCTCGTAAGGCGTCTTCCGGCTCAGGAAATCCATGGCCTCCCTGCCGTCGGCCACATGATGAAATGCAAAGGGAATCTGGGTTTCCCTCAGCGCCGTCCTCACAAGCGCGGCATCCGCAGGCTCATCCTCCGCCAACAAGATAACAAGTGGCGAAGTCATGGCGCGGAAGCCCCCGGTATTTTGGGTAAAGTGAACAGGAAGGTCGATCCCTGTCCGGGCGCCGACCGGGCGTGGATGCTGCCACCCGCATATTCGACGATCTTGCGGGCCAAGGCGAGGCCGACCCCCGTCCCGGCATGACGGCCGCGCGGATGCAACCGCTCGAATACGCGGAAGATGCGCTCCAGGTAGTCCGCCTCGATGCCGATTCCGTTATCCCCGACGGAAAATTCCCACATCGTTTCACGATCAGCGCATTCGACCGTGATCCGGGGCGGCCGGTCCGGGCTGCGAAATTCGATGGCGTTGCTCAAGAGGACCATAAACAGATCGACCAGCCTCTCGCGGCAGACTTTGACCGCAGGCAGGGAGCCGGTATCGAGTTGCGCCCCGGCTTGCTCGGCCCGGTCGCTCAGCGCCCGCCAGGCCGCCTGCAAGGCTTCGGCTGCGGAAACGGGTTCGGAGGGCGGCGGCAAGCGATCGACCACCAGATAGAGATAGGCATCATGAAGCAGATCGCGCAACCGGACGGCGCTGACCTGAACAAAGCCGATCACCTCCTCGATCTCGGGAGACAGGGGCTTGGGCAGAAGATGTGCCAGGGTCTGGACATAGGTCACCTGAATGCGCACCGGTTCTTGCAGGTGATGGGCCAGGATTTCCGTAAAACGGCGCAGATCGGCATTGATCGCTGAATGTCTGGCCCCAAGCTCCGTCAGGTCGGCGCCAAGCCTGCGTATTTCCTTGGGACCGCTCCAGTCGAAGCGAACCCCCTTCTCGCCCGCGATGATCCGGTTGAGTCCGGTAAGGGCGTTCAGACGGATGGCTTCGGCCCGAATGGCCGCCCATCGCGCCGCCACGATAAGGGCAAGAACCAGGACACCGGCCACGATGCCCGAGCGTAACCACAGGGCTGCCAGCCATGCATCCAGTTCGCTTTCGTCGAGACGCGTGCCGATCCAAAGCCGGTCCGTCGGATCCGGGCCCACCACCAGCGGCACCCAGGCGATCCGCTCGCCGCCATCTCCGCCAACCACCACTGGCTTTGGCTCGGCACTCTTTTTCAGGTTGGGAAACCGGTCGAACACCGTTACCGCATCCTTTCCGCCGTGAAGCGGACGGCCACTGCCATCCACCCATACCGAGCGGGCCGCGGCCGACAGGGTTCCGGTCAGATCGTAATCGATGGTCAGCATGCCGACGGAAGTGCCGTCAGGCTTGCGAATCGGCTGGAACAGGCGCAACGCGCCGCCAGCAAGAACGCTGGCTCCGCCCTGACCCGACGACATGGACGACGCGAACCGCGCCCCGAGACCGTGGCGCGACTCGGAAGACAAGGCCGCGACGGCAAGTCCGCCCCCCTCCCTCGGCTCGAACCGCAGGCGCTCGTGCCCCTGACGATCGAGTACGGTAATGACGTTGAGATCGGCCGAGTCCCGGAACCAACGGCTCAGCACGCCGCGCAGGCGCTCTGCCGCCTGGCCTTGGTCGAGGGTGGGGCCAGTGGCGCCCTCCGCCATGGACAGGACCTCGAGCGGCGCCGGAAGCAACGCGATATTGCGCGTCCGTTCGCTGCGCCGTTCGATGGCCTGCATCAGCAGGCTTTGCTGGGCGCGGGCCTGCGACAATCCTTCCTGCCGCGCCACGGTGTCGAAGGCATCGACCACACCGGGCAGCAGCAGAACACCCAGAATCAATGCAGGGAACACCCCAAGCGCCAACAGAAGCAGCGGAATCAGTCTACGTAAGGTCAAACCGCCCCCCGACCCGAACCATTGCCGACATCATACTTAGGTTTTAGGATGCATCCGCACCCACCTAAAGACCAGTCAGAAATCGGGTCGCTTTCCGCATGCCTGGGCATTGAAAACCGCCGCCCCTCCCAGAAGGCGGCGACCCCTAATCGCGCAGGCTCTTCAACACCTCGCGGGTATGCTTGGCGATCATCATTTCCTCGTCGGTGGGAATCACCCAGACGGAAACGGGGCTTTCCACTGCGCTGATCAGCAGGGAGTCGCGCTGATTGGCCTCCTGATCCATTTCGACCCCCAACCATTCGGCATGGGCGCAGACCCTTTCGCGGATCTGATGCGAGCGTTCGCCGATGCCTGCGGTAAAGACCAGGGCGTCCACGCCGCCCATGGCGGCGGCCAGGGACCCCAATTCCCGCGAGATGCGGTAGACGAACAGTTCGACCGCCTCGGCCGCGTGGGGCTCGGAACTTTCCAGCAGAATGCGCATGTCATTGCTGACGCCTGACACGCCCAACAGGCCGGACTGCTTGTAAAGCAGATCCTCGATCTCCTTGGGAGTCATGCCCTTCTGCTGCAGCAGATACAGCACCACGCCCGCATCCAAGGTGCCGGTGCGGGTTCCCATGGGCAGGCCGTCCAGGGCGGTAAAGCCCATGGTGCTGGCCACACTCTTACCGCCTTCGATGGCGCACATGGACGCGCCGGACCCCAGATGGCAGACCACCACCTTGCCTCGCGCCGCCGCCGGAGAAAGCTGATGCAACTGGCGGGCGATATATTCGTAGGACAATCCGTGGAAGCCGTAGCGCTTGACGCCTTCGCCGGTGATCTTGCGCGGCAGGGCGAAGCTTTGCGCCGTCCAGGGATTGGAGCGGTGGAAGGCTGTGTCGAAACACGCCACCTGGGTGAGATTGGGATGGACCTTGGTCAGCGCCCGGATGGGGGCCAGGTTGTGGGGCTGATGCAGCGGCGCCAGGGGAACCAGCTTGTCCAGTTCGTCCATCAGTTCGTCGGTGACCAGCAGCGGCTGCGAATACTGCGAGCCGCCATGCACCACACGATGCCCGGCCGCCTTGAGTTCGGCATCGCCCAACTGCGCCTCGATCCAGTCGATCATGTATTTGAACAGAGCCTCGTGGCTCATATTCGGCTGATCGGGCCAGCGCTGCTCGTTCAACACGCCGCCATGGGGGGCCTTGGCGATGAAGTGAGGAGCCACATTGATCCCCTCCACCTGCCCCTTGCACGACAGAAGCGGCTTCTCGTCGCCACTGGAGATGTAGAGCGAGAACTTGATGCTGGACGAACCGGCATTGATGACCAGGATGCCTTCACGCATAGGTCCGAAACTCCGTTGATTGTCTGGCCCGCCATGACCGGCGGGCCATTCGTTACTGCGCCGCGACCGTGCCTTTGGCGCGGCGGGCATGGGCGAACAGGACGGCGACGGCGCAAGACGCCAGACGGGCCTTGGCGCTGTCGGCGCGGCTGGTCAGCACGATGGGCACCCGGGCGCCCAGCACGATGCCGGCGGCATCGGCGTCGGCCAGATAGGACAACTGCTTGGCCAGCATGTTGCCAGCCTCCAGATCGGGAACCAGCAGAATATCGGCACGCCCAGCCACCGGCGAATTGATCTTCTTGATCTTGGCGGCTTCCTCGCTGATGGCGTTGTCAAAGGCCAGCGGACCGTCCAGCAGGGCGCCGGTAATCTGGCCGCGATCGGCCATCTTGCAGAGCGCGGCGGCCTCGATGGTGGAGTTGATCTTGGGATAGACGGTCTCCACCGCCGACAGAATGGCCACCTTGGGCAGTTCGACGCCCAGCACATGGGCCAGTTCGATGGCGTTCTGCAAGATGTCGGCCTTGTCCTCCAGGGTCGGATAGATGTTGATGGCCGCATCGGTGATCAAGAGGGTGCGCGGATAGGTCGGTACGTCCATGACGAAGACATGGCTGATGCGCCGCGCCGTACGCAGGCCCTTATCCCTGGACGCCACCTCGTGCATCATCTCGTCGGTGTGCAACGAGCCCTTCATCAGGGCCTCGGCCTCACCCGAACGGCACATGGCCACCGCCTTCTCGGCGGATTCGTGGGAATGCTGGGTGTCGATGATACGCAACCCCGTGATGTCCAGGTTGAACTCCTTGGCCACCGAACGGATCTTGGCTTCCGGCCCGATGAGGATCGGGTCGATGAGTCCCAACTTGGCCGCCTCCACCGGGCCTTCCAGCGACACCTGGTCACAAGGATGGCACACCGCCACCGAGATGGGCGCCAGGGTGTGGCAGCGGGCGATGATGTCTTCGAACACATGATGGCGGCGGCGCAGCGAGACTTCGTTCAGCTCCAACCGGGGCAGAACCAGCTTCTCGCTGGGCGCCGCGACACGGGCCCGGCCCGAGAACACCGTCTCGCCCCGCTGGTTGACGCCCTTGCAATCCATCAAGATATCGGAAGGAGCGCTCTTTTCCGTCACCGTCACGGTGACGGTCAGGGTATCACCCACCTCGACGGCCGCCGAGAATTCCAGGTCCTGGTTGCGATAGACGGTGCCCGGCCCCGGCAATTCATTGCCCAAGAGAGCCGAGAGCAACGAGCCGCCCCACATGGAATGCGCCACCACCTTGCGGTGATGGGCGAATTTCTCGGCGCTTTCCGCGCTGTAATGGGTCGGGTTGAGATCCCCCGTGGCGACCCCGAAAAGCTCCACATCCTTCATGGAACAGGTTCGCGACAGGCTCGCGGTATCACCGATCTTGATCTCGGCGAATGTGCGGTTTTCCATCATCTCGACCATACCCGGCCCCCTTCGATATCAATCGGCAATAACGCTATTGCAGTGCGGAATTGTACATCCGTTCCGCCGCGCCGCACAATGACGCCTTGGTGACTAAGGTCAAGACCGGATGGGTTTTGGGGAGCTGGCAGGTATGTTTCACAACATATTGCGGTGCATTATGAAACAGGACTAATCTGCCGATCGCGCCGGACATTGACCGCCATATTGGGATTCCCATGAGCACCCGCAACCTGAAGTCCCTTTTCCGCCCGCAATCCATCGCCGTGGTGGGAGCCTCCACAAAGCCAAAGAGCGTCGGCTCGGTGGTGATGCGCAACCTCCTGAAGGGCGAATTCGCAGGCCCGGTGATGCCGGTGACCCCCGATCACGCCTCGGTTGGGGGCGTTCTTGCCTATCCCGACGTGGCCTGCCTGCCCATGGCGCCCGATCTGGCGCTGATCTGTACACCTGTGGCGGGCATTCCCGCCACGCTTCGGACGCTGGGAGAGCGCGGCACCAAGGCCGCCTGCGTCATGACCGGCGGGCTGCATCTGACCCAGGGCGAAGACGGCACCACCATGCTGGAACAGGCTCTGGCGGTGGCGCGGCAGTTCGACATGCGGCTGCTGGGGCCCAATTCCATGGGCATCCTGGTCCCCGGCATCGGTCTTAACGCCAGTTCGTCCCACGAGAACGTCCTGCCCGGCAAGCTGGCCTTCGTCTCCCAATCCGGGGCGCTGTGTACGGCGGTGCTTGATTGGGCGCGGGCCCGGGAAATCGGCTTTTCCCACTTCATCCATCTGGGCGACACCGAGGGCGTGGATTTCGGCGACGTACTCGACTATCTGGGCAGCGACCCCAGCACGCGCGCCATCCTGCTTTACATGGAATCCATCCATGAGCGGCGCAATTTCATGTCCGCCGCCCGCGCCGCCGCCCGCAACAAGCCCGTTCTCGCCATCAAATCCGGGCGTTCCAAGGAAGGCGCCCGCGCGGCGGCCTCCCATACGGGCGCCCTGGCCGGTTCCGATCTGGTGTTCGACGCGGCCATGCGCCGGGCGGGCATGCTGCGGGTGAAGGATATCGAAGAGATTTTCGGCGCGGTGGAAACCCTGGCCCGCTCCAAGCCCATGAAGGGCAAGCGGTTGGCGATCTTGACCAATGGTGGCGGCTTTGGGGTCATCGCTTCCGACGATCTGGCCGAAATGGGCGGTGAACTGGCCCAGTTGCCCGACGATGTCATCGACAAGCTGAAGGCGATTTTGCCCCCCGGCTGGACCCAGGGAAATCCGGTCGACATCTCGGGCGACGCCGATGGCGACCGCTACGTCAAGGCGTTGAATATACTCTCGGAATCCAGGGCGGTGGACGCGGTTCTGGTCATGCACTCCCCCTCGGCGGTCTCGGACCCCACCGATGTGGCGGCGGCCATCATCAAGACCGCCAAGGACCGCCCGCGCGCCAATGTCATGACCTGCTGGGTGGGCAACGAGGCGGTGGCGCGGGGCCGCCACCTGTTCAGCGGCGCGGGCATTCCCACTTACGACACACCGCGCGCCGCCATCCAGGCCTTCATGCATCTGCTGGAATACCGCAAGAACCAGGACCTGCTGATGGAAGTCCCGGCCTCGGCGCCGACCGACTTCGTGCCCGATACCAAGCGGGCCCGCTTCCTGATCGACGAGGCCCTGGCCAAGGGCGGCGGCACCTTGAACGAGCCCGAGGCCAAGGCGGTTCTGGAATCCTACGGCATCCCCACCGTCGAGACCCATGTGGCGCGCAGCCCCGCCTTGGCGGGCAAGATCGCCATGGCCATGAAGGTGCCGGTGGCGTTGAAGATTCTATCGCCCGACATCTTGCACAAGTCGGATGTGGGCGGCGTCATGCTGAACCTGGAAGGCGCCTTCGAGGTCGAGAAGGCCGCCCATGCCATGCTGGAGCGCGTCAAGGAGGTCTATCCCCAGGCCCGCATCGACGGATTCACCGTGCAAACCATGGCGCGGCGCCCCGGCGCCCAGGAACTGATCTGCGGCGTCGCAACCGATCCGGTCTTCGGCCCCGTCATCATGTTCGGCCAGGGCGGTATCGCCGTGGAAGTCATCGCCGACAGGGCCATGGCCTTGCCGCCGCTGAACATGAATCTGGCCGCCGAGGTGATCTCGCGTACCCGCGTGTCGCGCCTGCTTGAAGGCTATCGTGGCCGCCCCCCGGCCAATAAGGAAGCCATCCAGCTTGCCCTGGTGCAGTTGTCCCAACTGGTGGTCGATTTCCCCGAGATCGTCGAACTCGACATCAATCCGCTCTTCGCCGATGCCCAAGGCGTGCTGGCCCTGGACGCCCGCATGGTGGTGGCCCCCGCCAAGCCGGGCACCGAGCGCCTCGCCATCCGTCCTTACCCCAAGGAACTGGAGGAATGGTTCACCATGACCGACGGGCGCAAGACCCTGCTGCGCCCGCTGCGGCCCGAGGATGAGCCCAACCACCACATCCTGGTCTCCAAACTGACGCCCGAGGATATCCGCTTCCGCTTCTTCGGCCTGGTGCACGAACTGCCCCATTCGGAAATGGCGCGCCTGACCCAGATCGACTACGACCGCGAAATGGCCTTCATCGGTGAGATCGAGACGCCCGAGGGCAACAAGGAAACGCTCGGCGTGGTGCGCACCGTCACCGACCCCGACAATGAGGCCGCCGAATTCGCCATCGTGGTGCGCTCGGACCTCAAAGGATCTGGCCTGGGCAAGCGCCTGCTGGTCAAGATGATCGAATACTGCCGTTCGCGTGGTACCCGCACCATCGTGGGCCAGGTCCTCAAGGACAACCCGCGCATGCTGGCCTTCGTGCAGCATCTGGGCTTCCTGCCCACCCGGACCATCGACGGCGACATCGTCGAGGTGGAACTGGAACTGCAAAAGGAACACGAACTGGGCCCCGACCCCACGGCTTAGGCAAGACGGCGGGAGAATTCCCATCCCTGTCCGCCGCGGCAAGACGAAGACCCCGCCACCCCGCCCCTAACCTGTTGCTCAATATGGCGACTTGCCGCAAGATGAGGCGAATCTCGGGGTCTGGCCCCATCGGAAGATTTTGGGGCGGGTAAGCAGGCCGGGTCTCGGGGTGTCTTGGTGGAGCGCTTGTTCACCAAACATAAAGCACTCGTCCGTCACTCTTTCCGCCAGATGAGTGCGCTCGCGGGCAATTGGGGATTTCGCCGTCATGTCGCTGCCTACAGTCATCGGCTTCACGCTCAGCCTGCTGCTGATCATCGGCTCGATTCTCGAACTGACGACCAACTTCAAGATCTTCCTGCACCTCTCGGGCCTGCTGATGGTGATCGGCGGCACGCTGGCCGCCGCCAATGTGGGCTTCGAGGCCCGCTACGTGAAGCAGGCGCTGGGCAATATCAAGGCCATCTTCTTCTCGCCCAAGATGGCGCGCGGCATGCTGACCAACGAGGTGGCCCGCGTCATCCGCTGGGGCTATCTGCTGCAAAAGAGCGGTATTCAGGCTCTGGAAAGCGATGTGAAGAGCCTGAAGGGCCAGGACGCCTTCCTGGCCTATGGCGTCGGTCTGGTGGTCTCGGGCTATACGGGCGAGGAAGTGCGCCACATGCTGGACAATCAGGTTGAAACCGCGTTCCAGCGCCACACTGTCTCGGTGGAAATTCTCAAATACATGGCCAGCAACGCCCCGGCCTTCGGCATGATGGCCACCCTGGTGGGTCTGGTGGTCATGCTCGACAATATGGGCGACGACCCGTCCAAACTGGGCGCTGGCATGGCGGTGGGTCTGCTGGGCACGCTGTACGGCGTGCTCTTCGCCCGCCTGATCCTGATGCCGGCGGCAGAAAAGGCCCATCAGCGCGAATCCATCATCCGGTTCCGCAACATGCTGGTGGCCGAAGGACTGGTCATGCTGGCCGAGCGGCGCAGCCCCCGCTTCATTCAGGACGCCATGAACTCCTATCTCGACCCCGCCATCCACTTCGACATCGACAAGGCGCCGAAGAAGTAGCCGGGAGGCATCGGTCATGAGCAAGTTCCACAAGGAAAACAAGGAAGCGGCCGAGGACTGGCTGCTGTCCTATGCCGACATGATCACCCTGCTGATGGCCTTCTTCATCGTCCTGGTCTCCATGTCCAAGATCGACAAGAACAAGTACGAGCAGGTGCAGCAGGGCATGGCCAAGGATATCGGCCTGCGCGAGACCAAGACCCCGCTGCAGGACCTGCGTTCCGAAATGCTGGGCCAGGTGACCGGAGCTGGCGTCGAGGATACCGTGGATGTGGGCCGCGACGACAAGGGCATCGTCCTCAATCTGGCCAGCGGCACCATGTTCAAGCCGGGCTCGGCCGAGGTCCGCCCGGAAATCCTGCCCTTGATGAAGGAAATCAGCGCCACGCTGAAGCAGGAGCGCTTCCTCAACTACCAGATCGACATCCAGGGCCATACCGACGACACGCCGGTCCGCACCCCGCAATTTCCCAGCAACTGGGACCTGTCGGCGGCCCGCGCCCTATCGACGCTGAAAGTCATGAACGAGTTGGGCATTCCCACCAACCGTATGAAGCTGGCCGCCCTGGCCGATACCGCGCCGCGCGTTCCCAACCGTAGCGATACTGGCAAGGCCTATCCCGAGAACCAGGCCATCAATCGCCGGGTCGAGATCCATATTTATCCGCGCTAGTTCACGCTTCGCCCTGACGCCGCTTGTTCAGCACGTATTCCAGGCGCTTTAGGCCCAACAGCTTCAGATGCGCCTGGCTGGCCGTCCGGGGGCCGACGATGGAAATTTCCGTCAAGGTGGGGACGTGAAAGACCGTCACCTTGACCGCATTGCCCAGGCGGATGAACTCGAACAGCACTTCCGCCGCATTGATATCCGGCTTCATCCCCAACACTCTCACGGTAACGGCAACTCGTCGTCGCCCAGCATCTGGAAATACGCCGCCACCGACAATTCGTCCACTTCGGCCAGGCTGGAAGGGCTCCAGACCGGCCGCCTGTCCTTATCTACGACCAGAGCCCGGATTCCCTCAAGAAAATCGTGACCCGCCAGGAAGTGCCAGGCGAGACGGAATTCCCGCGAGATGGCTTCGTCGAATTCCATCCCCTTGCCTTCGCGCAATTGCCGATGCGTGACCGCCAGACTGAGGGGCGCCCGGCCCGATAGATCCCAGATGGTATCCCAGGCCCATTGGCCGCCGTCCCTGCGCAGGCCCTCCACCACATCCTCCAGGCGCCCCATCGCGAAGCAGCACTCGAGCGTATCGAGATGCCGGAGAAGCGGCCCGTCACCCGGCGGCTGATGAAAACGGCTTAAGGTGGCCGCGACTGCATCGGTTGGATCGGAAGATAACGCTGCCGCATCCAAGGCATTGTGCAGTTCATCCAGCCGTTCCACCGGTACGAAATGGGTGGCGATGCCTGCCCACAGGCAATCCGCAGGCCCCAATTGACGCCCCGTCAGACCGAGATACAGCCCCACCGAACCGGGACAGCGGTTGAGAAAATGGGTGGCGCCCACATCGGGAAAGAAACCGATTCCCGTCTCGGGCATGGCGAAGCGGGTCCGTTCTGTGGCGATCCGGTAGCGCCCGTTGACCGACAATCCCGCCCCTCCTCCCATGCAGATACCGTCGAGCAGACTGACATAAGGTTTGGGGTAGTGATGGATGCGCCGGTTCAGACGGTATTCGGTGCGAAACACGTCGAGATTGAACGCGTGATCGCCCCGCCGGGCGGCGTCCCACACCATGCGGATATCGCCACCCGCGCAAAAAGCACGATCCCCCTCGCCCTCGATCAGAATGACGGCGATGTCGGGATCGATCTCCCACTGACTGAGGCAATCCGTGATTTGATGGTACTGCGTGGCAGACAGGGCATTGAGGACCTTGGGACGATTGAGAACGATCCGGCCCAGCCTGCCGCTCCGGTCGATCCGTGTTTCCTCGCCCATCCCCGCCCCCATTACTCTACATTTCTGGTAGATTTATAATTGACAGAACAGTTTTTATGCGTGAAATTTTTTCCATTGCCATGAAGGCGTTCGTTGCCGACCCTTGCGCAGCCGAACACCACGCCACCTTCCGCCCCGGCGGCCAACACAGGAATCCGACGCCCATGACCGTCACCAGCGCCAATCCCG
This sequence comes from Paramagnetospirillum magnetotacticum MS-1, assembly GCF_000829825.1. Taxonomy (NCBI): domain Bacteria; kingdom Pseudomonadati; phylum Pseudomonadota; class Alphaproteobacteria; order Rhodospirillales; family Magnetospirillaceae; genus Paramagnetospirillum; species Paramagnetospirillum magnetotacticum. Next base: position 538,465 of record NZ_JXSL01000027.1, read on the forward strand.
AGACGATCGTTCTCCATGCCGGCTATCGCGCCGATCCGGCCACCGGTGCCGTCGCGGTTCCCATCTACCAGACCACCTCGTACCAGTTCCGCGACACCGAACATGCCGCCAATCTGTTCGCCCTGAAGGAACTGGGCAACATCTACACCCGCCTGATGAACCCGACCACCGACGTGCTGGAACAGCGCCTTGCCGCCCTGGAAGGCGGAGTCGCGGCCCTGGCGGTAGCCTCGGGTCAGGCGGCATCCACCTTCGCCATTCTGAACCTTGCCCAGGCCGGTGACAACTTCGTCACCTCCACCGACCTTTATGGTGGCACCTGGAACCTGTTCGCCAACACCTTCAAGCAGCTGGGCATCGAGGCCCGTTTCGTCGATCCCGCCGACCCCGAAGCCTTTGTGCGCGCCACCGACGACAAGACCCGGGCCTGGTATGCCGAGACCCTGCCCAACCCCAAGCTACAGGTCTTCCCCATCGCCGAAGTGGCCAAACTGGCTGAGAAGATTGGCGTGCCGCTGATCGTCGACAACACCGCCTCTCCGGTGATCGCCAAGCCGCTCTCGCTCGGCGCCCATATCGTGGTCTACTCCACCACCAAGTATATCGGCGGCCATGGCACCTCGATCGGCGGCGCCATCGTCGATGGCGGCACCTTCGACTGGGAGAAGCATGCCAAGCGCTTCCCGCTCTTGAACGAGCCCGATCCCAGCTATCACGGCGCCGTCTGGACTCAGGCGGTCAAGCCACTGGGCCCCATCGCCTATATCATCCGCGCCCGCGTCACCTTGCTGCGCGATATCGGCGCGGCCATCAGCCCGTTCAACGCCTTCCAGGCGCTGCAGGGCCTGGAAACGCTGCCCCTGCGCATCCGCGAGCACAGCCGCAACGCGACGGCGGTGGCCGAGTTCTTGGCCGGTCATCACAAGGTGGCCCATGTCATTCACCCCTCCCTCCAGGATGGCGAATACCGCCGCCGCGCCGATGCGGTGCTGAAGGGCGGCTATGGCGGGCTGCTGGGCTTCGAGCTGAAGGGCGGAGCCGATGCCGGGCGCCGCTTCATCGATGCTTTGAAGCTGTTCTATCATGTGGCCAATATCGGTGACGCCCGCTCGCTGGCCATCCACCCGGCCAGCACCACGCACTCCCAGTTGTCGGGCGACGACCAGTTGGCTTCGGGTGTGACTCCGGGCTATGTGCGCCTGTCCATCGGCATCGAACATATCGACGATATCCTGGCCGACCTTCGCCAGGCCCTCGACGCCGCTTAAGGCCGCGTTTCGACGAAAACAGGGGGGGCCGGTTCCGCGAGGGATCGGCCCCTTTCCCGTTCATGGATGATTGTTCACTGGCCGCCGGGCGGGCATTATGCCATTTCCGTTACGCCGCCCCCTGCTGGAGAACCGGACCGTGCCGTCCTTCCTGCCCCACGCCCAATTCCCGCTCACCCGCATGCGCCGCAACCGCCGCGACGAATGGCAGCGCCGCATGGTCGCCGAGACCAGTCTGTCGGTGGCCGATCTGATCTGGCCGCTTTTCGTGGTGGAGGGAAGCGGGGTGCGCCAGCCGGTGGCTTCCATGCCCGGTGTCGAGCGCCTGTCCATCGACCTGCTGGTCGAGGAAGCGCGGCGCGCCGCCGATCTGGGGATTCCCGCCATCGCCGTCTTCCCTTCGGTGGACGCGGCGCTGAAGACCCCCGACGCCGCCGAGGCCGCCAATCCCGACAATCTTGTCTGCCGGGCGGTGCGCGCCGTCAAGAAGGCGGTGCCGGGTCTCGGCATCATCTGCGACGTGGCGCTGGACCCCTATAACAGCGACGGCCATGACGGGCTGGTGATCGACGGCTATGTGCAAAACGACGCCACGGTCGAGGTACTGTGCCGCCAAGCCGTGGTCCAGGCCGAGGCGGGATGCGACATCAACGCGCCTTCGGACATGATGGACGGCCGCATCAAGGCCATCCGCGAGGCTCTGGACAGTGCCAGCTGCGACCATGTGCGTATCCTGTCCTATGCCGCCAAATACGCCTCGGCCTTCTATGGCCCGTTCCGCGACGCGGTGGGGTCCAATACGGCGCTAAAAGGCGGCGACAAGAAGACCTACCAGATGGACCCGGCCAATACGGACGAGGCCCTGCGCGAAGTGGCGCTGGATCTGGCCGAGGGCGCCGACATGGTCATGGTCAAGCCCGGCCTGCCCTATCTGGACATCGTGCGCCGGGTCAAGGAGGCCTTCTCGGTCCCCACCCTGGCCTATCAGGTGTCGGGCGAATACGCCATGATGAAGGCCGCCGCCCTGAACGGCTGGCTGGATTGGGACAAGGTCATGCTGGAAAGCCTGATGGCCTTCCGCCGCGCCGGAGCCGACGCCATCCTCACCTATACCGCCCCCGAGGCCGCCCGCCTGCTGGCCAAGAAATAGGCTTTTCAGGCTTTTTGGGATTGCGTGAAGGGCAGCTTATTTCAGGTATACAACACATTCTTGCTGTAATTAACCAAAGTCAAGACTCTGCACCGGGGTGTCATCGTATTGTTTTTCCGGAAAACCACATATCTGTGTGTTGATGGTTCGGCTTTTCCGACAGACGGAAGGATTGAGACGATGACCAGGATCAGGAGCCTCCTTTGCCACAGCGCCGCCTTCTCACTCCTCACCGTGATGCTGGCTGTACCGGCCTTGGCCAATGACAAGGGCGTGGTCAATCCCGCCTGCAAGGCGGAACCCGAAAATCAGTGCGCTTTTGGCGAACTCCGTAACGCCAATCTGGCGGGAAAGGACCTGCATGACGGCAATTACGACACCGCCCGCCTGGACGGCGCCAATCTGTCGGGGGCCAATCTGAGGGGATCGAGCATGCAGGTTGCCAATTTGAGCAAGGCCAATCTGTCGAAAGCTAATCTGGAGCGCGTCCATCTTCACGCCGCTCAGTTGATGGGGGCCGATCTGACCGGGGCCAACCTGACGGGGGCGATCATGACCAAGACCTTTGCCATGGGTGCTAATTTCAAGGGAGCGACCTTGACCAGAACCTCACTGCAAGGGGCTGATTTCTCGGGGGCAACCTGGACCGACGGACGGATTTGCGCCCAAGGCTCCATCGGTGGCTGCAAGTAGAAGACTCAGAACGGCGGCGGCGCGTCGGGGGAGAGAATCTCGGTGCCGTCGCCGAAGGTCACGCCGCTTTCCCGCGGCAGACAGGCCATGTTGAGCGACGAGATATTGCCGAACACGTTCTCGGCATTACCGCGCGGATTATGAGGCGAATAAAGCGGCACGACGTGCCACCACAGCCGATAGCCCAGGTCCAGAATACGGGCGATCAGCGCCGCCGACTTTTCCTTGCGGTCGTTTTCCACGTAAAGCACCGGCCTGGTGCGGGTGATGGTATGGCGCGCACCATCGATGACCTCGGATTCGGCGCCTTCAACGTCGATCTTGATCAGCTTCAGACTCTGCAACCCATAAGAATCCAGCGTCACCAGCGGGCAGTCCTCGCCCACATCCCCGCCCGTGGAGATGCCGCCGAAATTGCCCGTCCGCGACAGATCGAGCAAGGGCACCTTGATATTGCCCGCCGCGGCTCCCAGAGCAACGCGCTCGGCCCAGACCTGCTGCAAACCGTTCAGCATGAGATTGGTGGTCAGCACCGCATGGATGGGGCGCTGCGCTTCGAAAGCCAGCACCCGCCCCCTGGCCCCCACCAAACCGGCCAGTGGCAGGGTCAGGCCACCGATATTGGCGCCCGCTTCCACCACCGTGTCGCCTGCCCGGAGAATCTGGCGAAACAAGGCGGTCTCGCCCTCGGAATACTCGCCGTAAACGGCCAGGGAGCGCCCGACCCAGACATCGCCCTTGGGGAAAATCATGGTGCCATAGCGGGTCTGCGCCACCCCCAGATAGGGCGGCAGGGCAAGGGGCGCTTCGGTCATGGCCGCGACCGCAGGCGCGCTTCCGCCCAGAAGGGCAGGATCATCACCACAACCATGGCGGCCCAGACCATCATCTCCTGATTTTCCCACAACGCCCGGATCAGCAGGGGAAGGCGATCGGACCACTGGGGGTGGGAGGTAACGAAATCATCGCCCCGCGACAGGGCCCAGGCCTCGGACAAGGGAGCGGCCAGGGCGGACAGCGCCAGCCCGGTGACGAAGCGCCGCGCCATGGCGAAGCCGTCTCCGCCGAACAGGCGGCCCACGGCAAAGGCCTCCTCCCAGGTCCTGCCCTGCACCACCATGCGGCCCAGGGCATAGACGATGATTCCGAAGCAGGGCATCAGGAATTCCACCGGCGGAATATCGCGGTAGCGGCCATGGATCAGCAAGGTTGCGCCCACCACCATGGCGGCAAAACCATAAAGGGGCATGATCTTCTCGGCCCAGGCCCAGTTCACCGGCCCCGGCTCGCGCCGGAACTGCAAGGCAGCACCCCATGCCAGTGTGATGGACAGTACCGTATGCAATCCGATGCGCGCCCAGGCCCAGGCGTCCTCCAGCCCGTCATAGGCCATGGCCAGGGCGTTGACCGCCTGCCAGGTGATGAACAGACCGGCCAATTGCGCCAGTACAAGCACGAACAGCCCGCCTTTGAGATCAAAGCGGTCATACCGCCGCCACATCAGGAAAAGGGCCAGGGCCGAACCGATCAGCACCGAGGCGGCGGCGTGGCGCGGCCAGTCGGGGCTGGGCTCGACGGGGCCGGACATGGCGTATTTGACCCGGCGATTCTCGTCGACCACGCCCCATTTGGCGCCCACCGTGCCTTCGAGGAAGGCCTTCCACGGCTGGTCGAAGGCTTCGACCACGTTGTAATCGAAACCGTTTTCCTTGGAGACCAGGGCCAGGGTGCGCACGAAGCGCGCCGCATTGGCCGTATCGGCCACCGCTGGCCCGCGCGAGCGGCCCCGTGTCGGCCAACCGGCCTCGCCGATCAGGATGGGCTTGCCGAACTGCTCGGCCATGCGCTTGTAGATGGCGACGATATGTTTCGCGGCACCATCGACACCGATGGGCTCGTCCTCCCAATAGGGCAGGATATGGATGGTAAGAAAATCCACTTCCCTGGCCACTTCCGGGTATTTCAGCCAGAAGGCCCAGACATCGGCGTAAGACACAGGCTGTTTCACCGCCGCCTTGACCTTGCGGATGTAGTAGATCAGCTGCTCGGGCGGCAGATCCTGGCGCAGCAACACCTCATTGCCGACGATCACCCGCTTGATGACGTCGGGAAAGGCGTTGGCCGCCTTGATCAGGGCGTCGACCTCGGCCTCGTTGATGGCGATCTTCTGGCCCAGCCAGGCGGAATGGGTGACCTCGATTCCGTATCGGCGGCCCAGTTCCGGCACCACGTCCAGGCCTTCGCGCGCGGTATAGGTGCGCACCCCCTTCGAGACGCCCACCAAACTCTTCATATCCTCGGCAATCTGATCCGCTGTGGGATAGACCTTGGTGATGGGCCCCTGGCCACGCCGGAACGGCGCGAAGGATACAGAGGGGAACGGCTCGTTGAACGACAGTTCCACCGGCACCGGCCGGTTGAACCACCACCAGCCAGCGGCGTTGAGAACGGCCAGGACGAGGACGGCGAGAAGAGCGAGAAGACGGTTCATGGAAAACTCATGCTGTTGGCGGGCGGGACGCCCGCGCTTGCCGGATCGCGTCAGTTCCTCTTGCCCGCGCCCCCCAGGGCCGAAGCAAAGTCGAAATCGCCATTGGTTTCGAAACCGGCGCTGCGACCTGCCATACCCGCCAGGAACAAAGTTCCCGACATGCGGTAGGCCAGCCCCTGGGCCGACGGCGCGCTCAAGACCTGACGCACCAGATCGGTGGTGGAGACATGGGCGGTGCCTTCCAGCTCGGCTTCCCCCAGACGCGGCACGGTCACCGCCTTGTCGCTGCTGCCCTTGGCGAAACCCTTGCCATTGATGTCGATGGAAAAACGCATTCCGTCCACACTCATGGGCACGTTATTGGGATTGCGCACGCGCAGCGTCACCGCCAGCCTCTGCTCCATCAGCGAGACATCCACCGGCACCATGGAAACCAGCACCACCTCGGGCGGTTCGGCGAATTCGGACGGGGTGCAGGCGGAAAGCCCCAAGACCACAAGGACAGCCGTCAACCATCGCATTGACATCAGATTTCCTCCACCTCGACGATGCCGGGAATGCTGCGCAGGGACCCCATGAATTTGGGCGACAGGGTGATATTGGACTTCAGGCCCAGTTCCACCTCGCGATTATCGGCCCGCGCCACGATGGCGACGCGGTTGCGGCCCCTGGCCTCGCCATTGATCAGCTCGGCCAGTTGGCGGATGGCGCTGTCGTCGGAAATGATGATGCGGATACCAGCCGCCGCCTTGGCGGCCTCCTGATCCAGCGAGGCGATGCGCTGGCAGGTCATGCGCAACTGCTCTTCCTCCAGCTTGGCATCCACATCGATGAGCAGCGGCCCGCCCGCATCGAGCAAGTCGCGCGACGCGGCCAGGATTTCCGAGAAGCAGGTCACCTCGAACATGCCGCTGGCATCTGAGAATTGCAGGAAGGCATAGCGTGACCCCTTGGCCGAGACCCGCTCCTGCTTGGACAGAAGCGAACCGGCCAGACGCACCCTGCCCTTGCCGCCCGATTGCAGATGGCGCGGCAGTTCGGCGATCTTGAGCACATTGAGACGCTTCATGCTCTTGGCATAGGCGTCGAGCGGGTGGGCCGAGAGGTAGAATCCCACCGCCTCGAATTCCTGATTGAGCTTCTCGTGGGGCGACCAGTCTGGACCGCTTTCCAGCTTTAAGGTCGGCGCGTTGGAGCCGCCCAGCAGGCTCATCTGGCTGGACTGGCGGTCCTCGGCGGCCTGGGCCGCGTAACGGCACAATGTGTCGGCGTTCTTGAACAGGCGGCCGCGATTCTTGTCGATGGAATCGAAGACGCCCGCCTTGACCATGTTCTCCAACTGGCGGCGGTTGAGCACCTTGGAATCCATGCGCGCCGCGAAGTCGCCCATATCCTTGAAGCGCCCGCCGCGATCGCGTTCCTCCACCAGGGATTTCATGGCCGCCTCGCCCACATTCTTCAAGGCCGCCAGGGCATAGCGCACGGCGGAACCGCCATCGGGAAGCAGTTCCACCGAGAAAGTGGGCTGGGACGAATTGATGTCAGGCGGCAGCAGTTTGATCCCTAAGCGATCCAGTTCCTGGCGGAAGGAATTGAGCTTGTCGGTGTTGCTCATTTCGTAGGTCATGGTCGCCGCCATGAATTCGGCCGGGTAATTGGCCTTCAGCCAGGCGGTCTGATAGGCGATCAGGGCATAGGCGGCGGCATGGCTCTTGTTGAAGCCGTATTCGGCGAACTTGGCCACCTTGTCGAAGATCATGGAAGCTTGGCCGCCATCCACCGCCCGCGCCGTGGCGCCTTCGACGAATTTGGCCCGCTGGCGGTCCATTTCCTCGCGGTCTTTCTTACCCATGGCACGGCGCAACAGATCGGCGCCGCCCAGGCTGTAGCCCGACAGCACCTGGGCGATCTGCATCACCTGCTCCTGATAGACCATGATCCCGAAGGTTTCCTTCAAGATGGGTTCCAGCAGCGGATGCATGTAGTCCGGCTCTTCCTTGCCGTGCTTACAGGCGATGTAGCGTGGAATCTGGTCCATGGGGCCGGGACGGTAAAGCGCCACCACGGCGATCAGGTCTTCCAGGCGGTTGGGGCCCATCTTGCGCAGCACGTCGCGCATGCCCGAACTTTCCAGCTGGAACACGCCCGCCGCATCGCCCCGCGACAGCAGCTCGTAGGATTTGGCGTCGTCCAGGGGGATGGCCGACAGATCAATGTCGATGCCCTTGGACTTCTTCACGTGCTTGACCGCCGTGACCATGACGGTAAGCGTCTTCAATCCCAGGAAGTCGAACTTCACCAGACCGGCGGATTCCACCCATTTCATATTGAACTGGGTCACCGGCATGTCGGAGCGCGGATCTCGATACAGAGGCACCAACTCGTCGAGTGGCCTGTCGCCGATCACCACGCCCGCCGCATGGGTGGAGGCGTGGCGGTAGAGACCTTCCAGCTTCATGGCCAGATCGATCAGGTGGGAGACGGTCTCGTCCCTCTCCTTCTGCTCCTTGAGTAGCGGCTCGTTCTCCAGCGCCTGTTCCAGGGTCATGGGATTGGCGGGATTGTTGGGCACCAATTTGCAGATACGGTCCACCTGGCCATAGGGCATCTGCAGCACACGGCCCACGTCACGCAGCACGGCGCGGGCCTGCAGCTTTCCGAAGGTGATGATCTGCGCCACCTGGGAATAGCCGTATTTGGCCTGGACATAGCGGATGGTCTCTTCGCGCCGGTCCTGACAGAAATCGATATCGAAGTCGGGCATGGAGACGCGTTCGGGATTGAGGAAGCGTTCGAACAGCAGCCCCCAGCGCAGCGGGTCCAGATCGGTGATGGTCAGCGCCCAGGCCACCGCCGACCCCGCGCCCGATCCGCGGCCCGGCCCCACGGGAATCTCATGGGCCTTGGACCACTGGATGAAGTCGGACACGATCAGGAAGTAGCCGGGAAAGCCCATCTGCTCGATGACGCCCAGTTCGAACTCGATGCGCTCGCGGTACGGCTTGGCGGCGTGGTCCTTCTCGTCATCGGTCATGCCGTCCTTGAAGACATGCTTGGCCAGTCGGTCATCCAAGCCCTCAAGGGTCTTCTTGCGCAACACCTCCGCCTCGGTCAGGCCGTCCATGCGGTAGGGCGGCAAGATGGGCTTGCGCTTGGCGACGCCGAAGGCGCAGCGCCGGGCGATCACCAGGGTGTTGTCGCAGGCCTCGGGCAGATCGGCGAACAGGGCGCGCATCTCTTGGGGCGACTTGAAATAATGCTCGGGCGTCAGCCTGCGGCGCTCGTCCTGGGAGATGTAGGCCCCTTCCGCGATGCAGACCAGGGCGTCGTGGGCCTCGTACATGCCCCGGTCGGCGAAGAAAGCTTCATTGGTGGCCACCAGGGGCAGGTCATGCTTGTAGGCCAGGGAGACCAGCATGGGCTCGATGCGGTCCTCGACCTCCAGCTTGTGGCGCATGATTTCCACATAACAGCGCCCTGCGAAGGCCCGCGCAAGGCGGGCCAGCACGATCTCGGCCTTCTCCGCCTGCCCGTCGGCCAGCAGACGTCCCACCGGCCCAGCCGGGCCGCCGGTGAGAATGATCAGACCGTCGGAGCGGGTCTCCAGATCATGCAGCGTCACCTGGGGCGTCTCGCCCGCATCGGTCTCGAGGAAGGCCTTGGACACCAGTTTCAGCAGATTGAGATAGCCCGCCTCGTTCTGGCATAGCAGGACCAGGGTGTCGGGCTCGGGCTTGCGTCCATCCTTGGACGGGCCGCCGTCTTCGCGCCGGATAGCGATCTGGGCGCCGACGATGGGCTGAATCCCCGCATCCGAGCAAGACGTGGAGAATTCCAGCGCGCCGAACAGATTGCCGGTATCGCTGATGCCCACGGCAGGCATGGCCATCTTCTCGCACAGCTTGATCAGCTGTTTGAGCTTGATGGCGCCTTCCGCCAGGGAATAGGCGGTGTGGACCCGAAGATGGACGAAATCGGCATAGGCAGGCATGGCGGCGAGATTACCGCAACTCAGCGTCCTTGTCCCCTATGCCTTAGCCGCCGAGAACTGCATGGGTGGCAGCCCCCAGCAGGACGACAAAGGTCCCGATCACGCCCACCTGGCGAAAACGAAGCACACCGGTTGTCAGCCCCCAGGCATGGGAGAGACGGACCAGAATCAGCACGCTCCCCAGCACATGAATGGACCAGAAGGGCGAACCGTTCATCTCGGCCAAGGCGATCAGCACCAGGGCGAAGGGCACGAATTCGGCGAAGTTGCCGTGCACCCGAATGGCACGCTTCAACCCTTCGTCGCCACCGTCGCCCAGGGATGCCCTGGCGCGGTAGCGGGCCTTGATCACGCGGATGGTCAGGACCACGAACATCACCGCAAGAACGGCGGCGTAATAGGCGACAATCTTGGGAGCATGCATGATGGCTAGACCTCGACCAGCAATCCCTCGCTCATCTTCACCACCCGGTCCATGCGGGCGGCCAGATCAGGGTTATGGGTGGCGATCAGGGCGGCGACCCCCGAGCCCTTGACCAGGCGGATCAGTTCGTCGAACACGCCCTCGGCGGTATGGGGATCGAGATTGCCGGTGGGCTCGTCGGCCAACAGGACGCGCGGCCCGTTGGCCAGGGCGCGGCAGATGGCGACACGCTGCTGCTCGCCGCCCGACAACTGGCCGGGACGATGCTCGGCCCGTTCTGCCAGTTTCATGCGCGCCAGCAGATCCATGGCCTTTTCCCGCGCCTTGGACCGGGACACGCCCGCGATCATCTGAGGCAGGATCACGTTCTCGACGGCCGAGAATTCCGGCAGCAAGTGGTGGTACTGGTAGACGAAGCCCAGATGCAGACGCCGCAGCAGGGTGCGTTCCCCCTCGCCCAAACTTCCAGCCGGGTTACCCGCCAGATGGACCTCGCCCGCATCGGGACGTTCCAATAGACCGGCGATGTGCAAAAGCGTTGATTTGCCCGCGCCCGAAGGACCGACCAGGGCGACGATCTCACCCGCCCGGATCTCCAGATTGGCGCCCTTCAGAACTTCCAGGTCATCCTTGCCCTGTTTGAAGACGCGGCGGATGTTTTCCAGTTTGAGCCCGTCGTTACTCATAACGCAGCGCCTCCACCGGATCGAGTTTGGCGGCGCGCCAGGCGGGATAGATCGTGGCGGCGAATGACAGGCCCAACGCCATCAGCACCACGGTGACCACTTCGCGCGTCTCGACGCGGGCGGGCAGTTGGGTCAGGAAGTAGATCTCGGCGGCGAACAGTTCGCGGCCGATGATGGACTGGATGAACTGGCGGATATTCTCGATATTGGTGGCGAAGGCCACGCCCAGCAAGGTGCCCGCCACGGTTCCCACCACACCCACCGAAGCCCCGGCCAGGAAGAAGATGCGCAAGATCATGCCGCGCGTCGCCCCCATGGTGCGCAGGATGGCGATGTCGCGCCCCTTGTCCTTCACCAGCATGATCAGGCTGGAGATGATGTTGAACGCCGCCACCAGAATGATCAGGGTGAGGATCAGGAACATGACGTTCCGCTCCACCTGGATGGCATTGAAGAAATTGGCGTTGGCTTGCTGCCAGTCATAGATGGTGGCGCTGCTCCCCGTCAGGTCCCAGATGGCCTTGCGGGTCTCGGGCACCATGTCGGGATTTTCCAAAAAGACCTCGATCTGGGTCACCAGTTGGGGCAGGCGGAAATAGGTCTGGGCGGCCTCCAGCGGCATGAAGACGAAGCCGGAATCATATTCGAACATGCCCACATCGAAGGTGCCCACCACCCGATAACCGCGCATGCGCGGCACGGTGCCAAAGGCGGTGACATTGCCCTTGGGCGAAATCAGTGAAACGGAATCGCCGATGCGCACGCCAAGCTTTTCCGCCAGGCGCTTGCCGATCACCACGGCGTCGTCACCGGCGAAGTCGGCGGGATTGCCGCGATACTTCTTCTGAAAGACCGGCCGCGTCAGCAGATCCTCGGCACGCACGCCGCGCACGATGGCCCCCGTCCCGCCCCCGGCCGAAGTGGCGAAGACCTGGCCCTCGGCGGTGGGAATCACCTTGGTGACCCCCGGCAACTTGCGGATGGACTCGGCCAGCGGGTCGTACCCCGAGAGCGGTGCGCCGCTGCCATAGACGCCGATATGACCGTTGATGCCGAGGATGCGGCCCAGCAATTCGTGACGAAAGCCGTTCATCACGGCCATCACCACGATCAGCGTGGCGACGCCCAGGCCGATTCCCGCCAACGAGAAACCGGCGATCACCGAAATGAAGCCTTCCTTGCGCCGGGCCCGCAAATAGCGGAACGCCACCATGCGCTCGAACGAATTGAAGATCATGGAACCCCGCCGATCAATCCTGGAGGGCGACAATAGGCAATGGCGACCGGCTTGGCAACGCTACCGCACGCCCCGTTTGGAACAGGCCTCGGCCAGGGCGCGCTGGTCCTCGGACACCATGGGCTCGTCGTTGAAGGTGAAGGAGTTGCGCGCGATGTCGTATTTGACCACGCCCACCTTCATGGAGGTGGAATCCAGCCCCTTGCCCGACAGCCCGGCCAAGGTGCCCTCGGTCGCCATGTTGGTATCCGTGTATTGCTGGCGAAGGGTGGTGTCCTTGGTCTGCAGGTCGGAGACCGTGGTGGTGTTGGCGGTGATGGCGGTATTGGTCGTAGTGATCTGCGAATTGATGGACGCAAGCTTTGTGTTATAGGCGTCATCGATGGTCTTTTGCCGCGCCGCCCGGACCCGCAGCAAACCGGGATCCGTCGCCCCCGCCCCACCGGTATTGGCGATCAATGCAGCCGTATCGGAATTGTAGGTGGTGGTCAGCGCCGTCTTTTGCGAATTGAGACTGGTGAGTTGAGTATTCAGGGCCGTGCCTTGCGCCTTGGCAGTGGTGATGGCCGTGGTGTTGGACGCCACGGCGGAAGCGGCGGCGGCCTTGTTCTTGTTGGCCGTCTTGGCCTTGTTGTAGGTCATGGGATTGATGGTGATGGGAATCTCCAACACCTCGGGCAGCACCTTCTTGGCGAAGGCCTCCCTCCCCGGATCGGTATCGGCCGAGACCACCGGCTTGCCGCGCACATCAACGCCCGGTTTATAGGCCACGTCGGGCGCGGGCGTATGGCTGATCACCCGCGAACAATCCAGCTTGGATATGGTGATCACCACCGGTCCCGACGAGCCAGATGCCCCCTGCGCCATCACGGCGGGGGTGCAAAGGCAAAATGCGGCGGACAGCGACAGAAAGCGGCGCATGGCCAGGCTCCGAAGGGGATCAACGACGGTTCACGAAGGATGCGCCCCTCTAGGCCCGCCTTTCAAGCCCCGGACTCCCGCATTAGAGACTTTCGCGTTAAGCCCCATTTGCGAAAGGTTCACAAAGAATAATGGTGACAGCTGTCAGAAAATTTCGTAACTTGGTGTCCAAGCCCGGTGAACGGGCAAGACATCCGATAACGGTTGCGCCAAAGCGGCTTGAGTGTCGGGAGGAACGTGTCCCAGGTCCGCCGAAAAGGCCGAGGCCAGGAACGTAGGATGCGGCAGGATCCCTTAAGGGCGGTCCTGCCGTTTCCGTTTTCAGCGTCTGATAGGCTCAGGCCGCCAGGCTGGCCCGCATCCTGGCCAGTTCGCCGAGTATGGGCCCGAACACCGCCTCCGGCGTCATCTGCCAACGGAATTGAAACTGGGCATGCCCGGCGTCATCCATGCTTTTGGGATCGCAGACGGCGAACAGGGCCTCGAAGATCAGCAGGAATTTGGGATCGTCGAATTCGTCGGTACACCGCTTTCCCGGCTTGGCGGACAGATAGACGCCGCCGCCTATGGTGCGGGTGGCCGGGGCCGAGTTCATGACGATCATCAGCCAGTCCTTGCGGGGCTCGAACCGCCGGAAGGTCCGCGCGATGGACACCAGAACCCGCTCGCGCAGAAGGATGGTTTCCGGGTGAGCATAAAAGGCCTCCCAGCGGGTCACGCCATCGCGCCCCTTTCCCGCCTCGGCGGCGATGGCGGCGCAGCGCCCTTGGATCTCCTCGTAGACCTCCTCACCCAGAATCATGCGCAGCGCGGTAAAGAACCGGCCAAGATGACCGCGCGTGATCCCAGATGCATGGTCGTTCAGGATATGGGCAAAGGCCTTGGTGACAATCCGCCCGATATAATTGGTGCGCTGGCAGTCCACCTGCCGCAAGGCGAAGATGTCCTGGCAGGACTGTTCGCTGTCGGAGTACAGGGAGCCGACCACGTCGCCCAATCCGCCCATATCGGCGCAAAGCCGCCGAATGGTCTCCACCGGAACCTGGCCATCGACCGCCTGCTGCTCCAGCAGACCCGCAAAGGCCTTGACCGCAACGGCCGCCGTATTCCGGCATCGTGCCCCAAGTTCGTTCTCGGACATCGCCACCCTACTCGGAAAGCACCCACTCCTCGATAAACTATAGGACTAGCCGCATAGCAACTCAATATCGTTTAAAGAAAAGAAATCCGCATCAAAGGAGATAGCCGCAACCTTGCAGAACCCTGTCAGCCGGAATACTCATTTACAGCCAAACACAGTGTGGACACATATTGTTCACACTGCATCAACATTCTATTTTGAATAGAAGTCTTCCCCCACCTGTATCCAGGGCGGATTGATGGAAACCAGCTTTAAGCATACGGGGCAATCCGCGCGGTGAGCTCCCGGCAGATAACCGATGCTCATCAGGAATTCCCCCACCACCTCGCCGCCCATGAAGACGAAGCTGGATTTGAACAGCCTGACCCAGTCCTCCTTGGACAGCGGGTGGTGACGCTCGATCCAGGCGGCGAAACTGCCTTCGCGGGCCCGCAGGGCCTGAAGCCGCCGGGCGTTCTCAACGATGGCCGCCAGCTTGCGCCGGTTGCGGATGATTCCGGGATCGCTTAGCAGACGATCCATCTCGGAATCGCCATAGGCCGCCACCTTGTCCACATCAAAGCCGTCGAAGGCCGCCACCATGGACGGACGCTTCTTCAGAACGATCAGCCAGGAAAGCCCCGCCTGGAAGATCTCCAGGCACAGACGCTCGAACAGCGCCCGTTCGTCGGTGAGGGGGAAGCCGTATTCCTGATCGTGATAGGGACCGTGGAATGGGTGGCCGGGCGCGATATCGCAATACCAAGACATTTGATTCTCCTCGGCCACGCGGCCACCCCGCCAACCCCACATGGCCGAGGAGGATTGGAGTCAGATCAGGCCTGTTCCAGTTCCACCAGAGTGCCGTTGAAATCCTTGGGATGCAGGAACAGAACCGGCTTGTCATGGGCGCCGATCTTGGGCTCGCCGTCGCCCAGAACGCGGGCGCCGGTGGCCTTCAGTTTGTCGCGGGCGGCCAGGATGTCTTCCACCTCGTAGCAGATGTGATGGATACCTCCCGACGGATTCTTTTCGAGGAAACCGGCGATGGGGGACTTTTCGCCCATGGGATGAAGCAGTTCCACCTTGGTGTTGGGCAGTTCCACGAACACCACCGTCACGCCATGGGCAGGCTGCGCCACCGGAGCGGAGACCTTGGCTCCCAGAGTGTCGCGATAGAGTGCGGTGGCGGCGGCCAGATCGGGCACGGCGATGGCAACATGGTTCAACTTACCGATCATCGGAATCCTCGTCCTTGCTGTGAAAAAGCTTGGGCTGCGAAAAAAATTTGGGTCGGCCACCTATATCACGCCTGGGCGGCGGAACACACTAAGGTGATGCGGCCTTTGACTTGCCGCCCGACGCGGGGTAGGAAAGGGCTCAGAGCCTGAATTTGTAAGTGGGGCGGGACCTGTGCCGGAACACGCCGCGAATGACAAGACCTCGGCCGTAAGCAAACCCGACAACCCGGATTTCGTGCGCATCGGCGACACCATGTCCCCTTGGGCGAGGATTGCCAATACCATCGCCCTTGTCCTGCTCCTGGGTGGTTCGGCCCTGTTCGTCGTGGTGATGGGCTCGCTGCCGCGCATCGAAGGGCATCACCCGGTCTCGGGAATCCTACTGAAGACCGCCATCACCCGCGACAGCGTCGGCATCCCCAGCATCAAGGCCGAGACCAGTCATGACGCCTATTTCGCCATGGGCTGGGTCCATGCCCAGGACCGCATGTGGCAGATGGAGGCCTCTCGGCGCTTAGGGAGCGGACGGCTGGCCGAACTGGTGGGCGAGCCGGGTCTGGCCAGTGACCGCTATATGCGCACGCTCGGCCTCTATCAGGCGGCGGAGCGCTCGCTGGGGGCTCTGGCGGAACCGACCCGCTCGGCGCTGCAATCCTACGCCGATGGCATCAATGGCTGGCTCTCCCACAACAGCCACCGCCTGCCACCCGAGTTCAGTCTGTTGGGCGTCAAGCCCGAGCCCTGGACCCCCGCTGATTCCATGGTCTGGCAAAAGATCATGGCCATGACCCTGTCGGGAAACTGGCACGACGACGTCTTGCGCAGCCAACTGGCGCGAAACCTGGACCCAAAGCGGCTGCAGGAACTGTTCCCCGCCTATCCCGCCGATGCGCCGGTGACCCTGTCGGCCGAGGGCGGCAAGGCTTTGCTGGACCTCGCCCCCGACGCGCTGCGCCCCATGCCCGCCTCCAATGTCTGGGTGGTGAGCGGGGCCCGCACCCGCTCGGGAAAGCCCCTGCTGGCTGGCGATCCCCATCTGGCCTTTCGCGCCCCCGTCCTATGGTATCTGGCGCAAGTGGAGATGCCCGGCCTCAAACTGGCGGGCGCCACCGTTCCCGGCCTGCCCTTTCACCTGATCGCCCAAAATGGCCGCATCGCCTGGAGTTTCACCTCCACCCAGGCCGACACCGTCGATCTGTTCGTGGAAAAGCTGGCGGGCGAATCCGGCTACCGCACCCCCGAAGGCACCAGACCTTTCCTCGCCCGCACCGAGACCATCAAGGTCAAGGGCAAGCCTGATGTGACGCTCATCGTGCGCGAAACCAGGCACGGGCCGGTGATTTCCGATCTTCTGGCCCAGGATGTCGCGGGCAAGGACGAGGTAATCGCCCTGTCCTCGTCCGCGCTTGGCCAGACCGATACCAGCATCCAGGCCCTGCATCTGCTGAATCAGGCCGTCGACTGGACCGGCTTTAACAAGGCGGTCAGGGATCTCCAGGCCCCGGCTCTCAACATCGCCTATGCCGACACCGCCGGAAATATCGGTTTTGTCACCGCCGGACGCATTCCCATCCGCAAATCCGGGAACGGCACCGTGCCCGCCCGCGGCTGGACCGGCGAAGGCGATTGGACCGGATGGGTGCCAGCGGCCAAGCTGCCGCAAGTCCTGAACCCCAAATCCGGCCTGCTGATCAACGCCAACAACAAGGTGGTGGGCGATAAATATCCCTATCTGATCACCGCCACCTGGCCCGACGGCTATCGCGCCGCCCGCATCCGGGAATTGCTGGGCGAGCGCCGCGGACTGACCATTGAAGACATGTCGGCCATTCAGGCCGATGCGGTGTCGGCCCAGGCCATCGAACTCAAGGATTTGCTGACCGGCATCGAGTTCAAGGATCCCCACGCCCGCGACATGGCGCACAAGATCGCCGAATGGGACGGCAAGGCCGACCGCGACCGGCCCGAGCCGCTGATCTTCGCAGCCTGGATGGATCGCCTGAACCGCGCCATCCTGGCCGATGAACTGAAGGAGTCCTTTTCCGCCTTCGAGCCGGTGCGGGCCCAGGTTCTGGTGGATATCCTGACCCGCCGCCGTCACTGGTGCGACGACATCACCACGCCCGAGGCCGAAAGCTGCGACGACCTGATCGAGCGCAGCCTGGGCAAGGCCCTAACCGATCTGGAAGCCACCTGGGGCAAGGACAGCAAGACCTGGCGCTGGGGTGCCGCCCATCCGGCCCGCTTCTCCCATCCCCTCTTGGGGCATGTTCCGGTGCTGGGCGGCATGGCCGATCTGCAGGTGCCATCCGACGGCGACGATTTCACCGTGTCGCGCGGCACCTATCGCGCCGAGGACAACGCCACCCGCTTCCCCCAGATTCACGGGGCGGGCCTGCGCGCGGTATTCGATCTGGCCGATCTGGCCGACAGCCGCTTCGTCATCGCTACCGGCCAGTCAGGCAACCCGCTGTCGCGCCACTATTCCGACATGCTGCCAGCCTGGAGCGCCAACCGCCTCTTTCGCCTGGGGCATGATCCCAAGCACTCGGTGCTGACCCTGGAACGGGGACGGTGAAAACTCAGACCACGTCGGTAAGCGACGGCGTGTGCGGATCCATATAGCTTCCACGGAAATAGACCAGGGGGCTGCCGCCCTCCTGATGCTTCATCTTCTCCACCTTGCCGATAAAAATCTGGTGATCTCCACCGTCAGCCACATTGACGAGCGAGCATTCCAGATTGGCCAGGCACCCCGAGAGAATGGGAACGCCGCTGTTCCACCCGCTCCAGGCGATGGACTTCCACTTATCTTCCGACCGGCTGGCGAAGCGGATGGAGAGGTCGCGCTGGTGTTCCGACAAGATGTTGATGGCGAAATGCCCGAAGGTCTTGAACGCGTCCATGCTCGACGTCGTGTTGCCCAGGCAGAACAGCACCAGCGGCGGATCCAGCGACAGGGAGGTAAAAGCGCTGACCGTGACCCCCACCGGCTCGTTGCCGCCGGGCGTCAAGGTGGTCACCACCGTAACGCCCGAAGCGAAACAGCCCAAAGTCTTGCGAAAGGAACGGGGGTCAAGGGACATGAATGGCTCGGTATCACTGGAGGCGGGAGATAGATTTAAATGCGTTCTACCGTCCAGGTCAAATGCGCCTTTCCCCATGGCTGGGGAAAAGAGATGCTTTTCATCACGACAAGGCAGTTGACTCAAGACATGGAGGAGGAATTATAGCATTCTCCGTGATAAGGAGATGGTCCGCCCATTCCCGTCGGGATGGCCTCCAGGGGAAGTGAATGTTCGCAATCATCGGCATCGTCGTGACATTCGTCAGCGTCATCGGCGGTTATGCTGCACCGGGCGGCCATCTTGGCGTTCTGTTCCAGCCTTTCGAGTGGCTGATCATCATCGGCGCCGCCGTCGGCTCACTCCTGCTTGGCAATCCCAAGACCGTCATTCTCGGCATCGGCAAGAATATCGGTCTGGTGTTCAAGGGCGCCCATCACGGCAAGGACGACTATATCGAACTGCTATCGGTGCTGTACGCCGTGTTCAAACTGGCCAAGACCAAGGGCGATCTGGCCCTGGAAAGCCATGTGGAAAAGCCCGACGAAAGCCCGCTGTTCGGCAAGTTTCCCAAATTCAGTTCGGACCACCACACCCGGACCTTCTTCTGTGACTATCTGCGGCTGCTCACTCTGGGCACCAGCAATGCGCACGAGTTGGAATCCATCATCGATGGCGAGCTTGAAGCCCACCACAAGCACTATCACGAGATCGCCCACGCGGTGAATCTGATGGGCGACGCCATGCCCGCCCTGGGCATCGTGGCGGCGGTGCTGGGCGTTATTCACACCATGGGCTCCATCACCGAGCCACCGGAAGTTCTGGGCCATCTCATCGGCGCGGCGCTGGTGGGCACGTTCTCGGGCGTGCTGATTTCCTATGCTTTCATCGCCCCCATCGCGCGCAACATGCAGCTGTGTTTCGATTCGGACCATTACTACTTCATGGCCATCAAGGCCGGGCTGCTGGGTCACATGCAGGGCTATGCGCCGCAGGTCTCCATCGAATTCGCCCGCAAGATCCTGCCCGACGAGTTGCGCCCGACCTTCCAGGAATTGGAAGAGACCGTCACCAACCTGCCACCCGATTAACCGAGAAGGCAGCCGGATATGGCCGAAGGCGGTCAGCAGATCATCATCAAGCGGGTCAAGAAGGTGGCCGGTGGCGCCCATGGCGGCGCCTGGAAGGTGGCCTATGCCGACTTCGTGACCGCCATGATGGCCTTCTTCCTGCTGCTGTGGCTGCTCAATGCCGTCACCGAGGAACAGCTGACCGGTGTGTCCAACTATTTCGCTCCCACCATGGCGTCGAAAAGCTCTTCGGGCGCAGGCGGCCTGTTGGGCGGCAAGGTGATCGGCGAAGGCGCCCAGACCTCCAACACCTCATCACCCAGTCTGGTACAGCACCTTCCCCCCGCCTCCATCGGTCCCGGCGGCGAGGATCTGACCGGATCCAAGGAGTTCGAGTCCGACAATCCCAGTGAAAGCAATCAAGGACCCGGCCAGGGCGCGGGTCAGGGCGCGGGCCAGGGTCCGGGCCAGGGCAAGGACCGCTCGGGCATGTCCGAGCAGGAGTTCAAGGAAGCCCAGGCCCAACGCGAGCAGCAGAAATTCGACAAGGCCAAGGAAGTTCTGGAAGGCGCCATGAAGGGCATTCCGGAAATGAAGCAGTTCCAGGGCTCCATGCTGGTGGACAACACGCCCGAAGGCCTGCGCATCCAGATCACCGACCAGGAAGGCCTGGCCATGTTCCCCTCGGGCTCCAGCGCGCAGTTCGGCCATACCCGCGCCATGCTCGACCTCGTCTCGCGCGTGGTGCGCCAGCTGCCCGACAACCGCATCGCCATTTCCGGCCATACCGACGCCG
Organism: Paramagnetospirillum magnetotacticum MS-1; assembly: GCF_000829825.1. Lineage (NCBI taxonomy): Bacteria > Pseudomonadati > Pseudomonadota > Alphaproteobacteria > Rhodospirillales > Magnetospirillaceae > Paramagnetospirillum > Paramagnetospirillum magnetotacticum. The sequence goes on from NZ_JXSL01000027.1 coordinate 558,618, forward strand.
TCCCCTTCCGCGACCCGTCGGGCTATACCAATTGGGAATTGTCCGCCGACCGTGCCCTGGCCACCCGTCGGGCGCTGATCGCCTCAGGCGTGCCGGAAGGCCGCATCGACCGCATCGTCGGACGCGCCGATCAGGAACCGCTGGACAAGGCGGATCCCAAGGGGTTGCGCAACCGGCGGATCAGCATCATCTTGCTGCGCGAGAACGACCTGGGACCGGTGGATTCCCAGAACCTGTCCGTTCCCTTGAAATCCACAACGCCCGCGCCGAAGCGTTAGGCGGCCACCATGGCCATGCCGCCCTCCGCCTTCTCCCGCATCATCGACAACACCCCCGAGTGGGACGACCCTTGGGGACAGCCGCGCTATTACATGGGCATCACCGCCCGACGCATCTATGCCTATTGCATCGATCTAGTGGTGGTCGGCCTGTTGATGGGCATGGTGTTCATGGGCTCCATCATCCTGGGCGCCCTGACGCTCGGCCTGCTATGGCCGGTCTTGATGCTGGTGATGGCCTTGACACCCATCGCCTACCACACCCTGACCATCGCGGGTCCGCGCGCGGCCACGCTGGGCATGCGCGCCGCCAATATCCGGGTCATGTCGGTTGGCACCAACGCCTTTGACGATAACGGGCGGCCAAGCCTTCTCCAGGCGGCCATCCAGACCGTATGCTTCTACGCATCCGTGGCCCTGACCTGCTGGCTGATCCTGGCCGTGGCCCTGTTCAACCCGAGGCGGCGCACGGTGCACGACATGCTGGCCCGGACGGTGGTGGTCAACGATCCGGCGCAGTGGGGCAGTTGAATCAAGGGGCTGGCGGCGGCGGGGGCCAACTCCTATATGTGAGAAACCGGGTGGTTTGGCCGGGATACGGGACGACGGAATTCCATGGATCATTTTCCGCTCAAGCGGCCCCATTTCTTCTTCACGACGGCGCCGCTGCCTTGCCCGTACGTGTCGGGCCGTCTCGAGCGCAAGATCGTCACCGAACTGAACGGCACCGATGCCGACTGCCTGCACGAGGCCCTGTCGCGCGCCGGTTTCCGCCGCAGCCACTCCATTGCCTATACCCCGGCCTGCCCCGGCTGCAACGCCTGTATTCCGGTGCGCATCGTCGCCGACGAATTCACGCCCGACCGCACCATGCGCCGCATCTGGCGCACCAATGGCGCTCTCATCGCCCGCAAGGTCCCGGCCCGGGCCAGCGCCGACCAGTTCCGCCTGTTCGCCCGTTACCAGGAATCACGTCATTCCGGCGGCGATATGGCGCTGATGGGATTTTATGACTACCGGTCCATGGTCGAAGACAGCCCCATCGACACTTTCATCGTCGAATTCCGTGATGGAGAGGACAATCTGGTGGCGGCCTGCCTAGCGGACGGCATGGGCGATGGTCTGTCGGCGGTCTATTCCTTCTTCGATCCCGATCTGGCGTCGCGCAGCCTGGGGACCTTCATGGTCCTGTGGCTGGTGGAAGAGGCGCGGAGACAGTCTCTCCCTTACGTCTATCTCGGCTATTGGATCGAAGAGAGCCGCAAAATGTCCTATAAAACCCGCTATCAGCCCTTGGAAGCCTTCGGCCCCGACGGCTGGAAGCGTTTTGCGGCCGATGGCGACACGTAGACTACGGGTGTCCACAACTGGCCTGTATCGAGGCCATATGAGATCGTACGAGTTGGACAAAGCTGGCGCAACAAGCTGGCAAGGTTAATAACTCCATAGGGGAATGGGAGGAACCGGCATTGAAACCGCTTCTGTCACTCAGCTCGCTCATTGATCGCATCAACGAGTGGGTGGGGCGTACTGTTTATTGGCTGATCCTCGTCATGGTGATCGTCAGTTCGGGCAACGCCACCTTCCGCTACATCTTCTCCAACAGTTCGAACGCCTGGCTTGAGGTGCAATGGTACCTGTTCGCCACGGTGTTCCTGCTCTGCGCGGGCTATACCTTGCTGCGCAACGAGCATATCCGCATTGACGTCATCTGCGGCCGCCTGCCGCGCCGGACCCAGATCTGGATCGATATCGTCGGGACCATCGTCTTCCTGTTTCCCATGGCCATGCTGATCCTGACCCTGTCCTGGCCCATGTTCATGAAATCCTTCACCATGATGGAGATGTCTTCGGATGCCGGAGGCCTGATCCGCTGGCCGGTCAAGCTGATGATTCCCCTGGGTTTTTCGCTTCTGATGCTGCAAGGCGCGTCCGAGCTGATCAAGAAAATCGCCATCCTGACCGGCGATATGGCTGATCCCGGCGATCACGGCCATCACCACCACACTTCGGCGGACGGAGAAGCGGTATGACCCAATTCCTGATCGCCAATATGGCGCCGCTGATGTTCGCGGCCCTGGTCGTCTTCCTGCTGATCGGCTATCCGGTGGCCTTCGCACTGGCCGCCAACGGCATTCTCTTTGGTCTGGTGGGCGTCGAGCTGGGACTGCTGCATGTCAGCCTGTTTCAGGCCTTGCCCGAGCGCGTCTTCGGCATCATGCGCAACGACACGCTGCTGGCCATTCCCTTCTTCACCTTCATGGGCCTGATTCTCGAACGATCCGGCATGGCGGAAGACCTGCTGGATACGATCGGCCAGTTGTTCGGCCCCATCCGGGGTGGTCTTGCCTATGCCGTGATCTTCGTGGGCGCGCTGCTTGCCGCCACCACCGGCGTGGTGGCCGCCTCGGTGATTTCCATGGGCCTGATCTCGCTGCCCATCATGATGCGCTACGGCTACGACCGCCGTGTGGCGTCCGGTGTCATCGCCGCTTCAGGCACATTGGCCCAAATCATTCCGCCCTCCCTGGTGCTCATCATCATGGCCGACCAGTTGGGCCGGTCGGTGGGCGACATGTATGCTGGCGCCTTCGTCCCCGGCTTCGTGCTGACCGGCCTTTACGCCGGGTTCATCTTCCTGGTCACCATGATCAAGCCGGATTTTGCCCCTGCCCTGCCAGCCGAGGCCCGATCCCTGCGCGGCATGGGGCTGATCATTCGCACATTCACCTGTCTGGTTCCGCCGCTGATCCTGATCTTCCTGGTTCTGGGCACCATCTTCATCGGTGTGGCCACTCCCACCGAGGGCGGAGCCATGGGCGCGGCGGGCGCCATGATCCTGGCCCTGATGAAGCGCAAGCTTGACTGGAACCTGATGCGCCAGGCCATGGACACCACAGCCAAGCTGTCGTGCTTCGTGGTGTTCATCCTGGTGGGTTCCACGGTGTTCGGCCTGGTGTTCCGCGGCGTCAACGGCGATCTGTGGGTCGAGCATCTGATGAGCAGCCTGCCCGGCGGCAAGCTGGGCTTTTTGATCGTCACCAATGTGTTGATGTTCGTCCTGGCTTTCTTCCTCGACTTCTTCGAACTGGCCTTCATCCTGGTCCCGCTGCTGGGGCCGGTGGCCGAGAAGATGGGCATCGACCTGATCTGGTTCGGCGTTCTGTTGGGCGTCAACATGCAGACCTCGTTCATGCATCCGCCTTTTGGCTTCGCGCTATTCTACCTGCGCAGCGTGGCGCCCAAATCCGACTATGTGGACAAGATCACCGGCAAGCTGACGGCCAAGATCACCACTGGCCAGATCTATTGGGGCGCGGTGCCCTTCGTGATCATCCAGATCATCATGGTGGGCCTGGTCATCGCCTTTCCCGATCTGGTCACTGGCGGCATCGACAAGGCGGCCGCCGTGGACACCTCGAAGATCCAGATCGAGGTGCCCCAGGGCGAGTTCGGCGGCGGCATGTATGGCGGCCCCGACAGCAAGTAGGCGGACCCTAACCCAAACAAAAAGCCCCGCACCAATGGTGCGGGGCTTTCCTTATGGAAATCGTCCCGGAACTACTTCTTGGGAACGCCATAGAGCATGAAGTTGTCGAAACCGGCTTCGGCGACGCTGAACCAGGAGCGCTGCTCGGCCAGATAGGCGCTCCAATGGTCGAAAACCTTCTTGAAAGAAGGATTGGTCGCCGATTCCTCGGCATAGGTTTCCTGAGCCGCCTTGTAACAGGCCAGCATGATGTCCTTGGAGAAGGGACGCAGCTGGGTGCCGTTGGCGATCAGGCGCTTCAGGGCCGGGGGATTGAGCACGTCATACTTGGCGGTCATGTCCATATTGGCTTCGGCTGCCGCGGACTCGAAGACGGCCTTGTAGTGCTTGGGCAGCTTTTCCCACTCGTTCTTGTTGACCAGGGCCGAAACGCAAGGGCCGCCTTCCCACCAGCCGGGATAGTAATAGTAGGGAGCCACCTTGTTGAAGCCCAGCTTCTCGTCGTCATAGGGGCCGACCCATTCGGCGGCGTCGATGGTGCCCTTCTCCAGGGCGGGATAGAGATCGCCGCCAGCGATCTGCTGCGGCACCACGCCCAGCTTGGTCAGCACCTTGCCGGCATAGCCGCCGATGCGGAATTTGAGGCCCTTCAAGTCTTCTACGGTCTTGATCTCCTTGCGGAACCAGCCGCCCATCTGGGTGCCGGTATTGCCGCAGGGGAAATTCAGCATGTTGTATTTGGCGAAGAATTCGCGCATCAGCGCCATGCCGCCGCCGTGATACAGCCAGGAATTCTGCTGGCGGGTATTGGCGCCAAACGGCATGGAGGCATCGAAGCCGAAGGTGGCGTCCTTGCCCACATAGTAGTAGCTGACCGTATGGCCGCATTCGACGGTGCCGTTCTGCACGGCGTCCAGAACCTGCAGACCGGGGACGATCTCGCCGCCCGCGAAGACACGGATCTGGAACTTGCCGTCGGTGGCCTCGGCCACCCTTTTGGCCAGAACTTCACCGGCGCCATAGATGGTATCCAGGCTCTTGGGGAAGCTGGACGCCAGGCGCCACTTCACTTCGGGCATGCTCTGCGCAATGGCCGGAGCCGCGATGGTGGTCGAGGCGGCAGCCGCTCCCACGGCTGCTCCGGTCAGGAATTTACGTCGCTGCATTAAAGTCTCCTCCCAGAAAACTTTTGCCGGTTGATCCGGATCAGGTGGAAATTATCCTACACCTTTGCAAGGGCGACGCAACGCGACCCGGCTTTCGGAAAACCGTAATCAGCTGAAACGATTGTTCCTGGGAAAGCCGGTGGGAGGCAGTCGTCCCACCGAGGCGCGCTTACCCAGCCAGGGGGTAAGATCGGCCTCGGTGCGCACCCTGTCGCCCAGATTCCAGGTCAGGCCTTGGGCCAGGGTAAAGACCTTGATGTCGGCCATGCCGCCGTCACGGTACTTCTGCAAGATCACGCCCCTGCCCCGGGTCATCACCGGGATTTCATCGGCCATGAACACCAGCAGCTTGCGGTTCTCGCCGATCACCGCCACGGCGTCGCCCTCGAAGGGCAGGCAGAATTTGGCTTTCTCGCCATCGCCGCAATTGAGGACCATCTTGCCCGCCCGCGTCTGGGCCAGGACTTCATTCTCCTCGACCACGAAGCCGCGATCGGAATTGGTGGCGACCAAGAGCTTGCGCCCCGGCTTGTGGACCAGAACGGCGGCGATATCCACATCACCCGCCAGATCGATCATCAGGCGCAGCGGCTCGCCATGGCCGCGCCCCGAAGGCAGCTTGTCGCCGCCGATGGTGTAGAAGCGCCCGTCGGTGGCGAAGACCAGGATCTTGTCGGTGGTCCAGGCCTTGAGCAGATGCCCAAGCTGGTCGCCCTCCTTGAACTTCAAGGCATCGGGACTGTCGGAATGGCCTTTCAGCGCCCGGATCCAGCCCTTCTCGGACAGAACCATGGTGATGGCTTCGCGCTCCACATAGGCCTCGATGGGCACCACCACGGCGGACGGCGCGTCACCCAGTTCGGTGCGGCGCTTGCCCAAAGCGGTGGCCCCGCCGAAGGCTTTGCGGATCTCGGCATTCTGGGCGGCGATGGTGGTCCAGCGGCGGCCTTCATCGGCCAACAGCGCTTCAAGATCGGCCTTTTCCGCCGACAATTCGGCGTGTTCGGTCTTGATCTCCAGTTCCTGCAGCTTGTTCAGGGAGCGCAGCCGCATATTGAGGATGGCCTCGGCCTGCACCTCGGACAGTTTGAAGGTCTTGATCAGCTCCGCCTTGGGCTCGTCGGCGAAGCGGATGATCTTGATGACCTTGTCCAGATCGGCATAGACCTTGAGGAAGCCTTCCAGCACTTCCAGGCGCTTGGCGATCTTCTCCAGGCGGAAGCGGGTGCGGCGCTCGAGAACCACCATGCGGTGATCGAGAAAAGCGCGCAGCACCTCCTTCAGATTCATAACGCCGGGCGTAAGGTGGCCATGGCTGTCAGGCGCCAGCACGTTCATGTTGAGCGAAAAGCGCGATTCCAGGTCGGTCTGGCGGAACAATTGCTCCATGACCAGTTCGGCCTCGACCGTGCGATTCCTGGGCTCGAGCACCAGACGGATATCCTCGGCGGATTCATCCCTGATATCGGCCAGCAGCGGCAACTTCTTCTCGGACAAAAGCTCGGCGATCTTCTCGATCAGCTTGGCCTTTTGCACCTGATAGGGAATCTCGGTGATGACGATCTGGTAAAGCCCGTGGGAGAGCTTCTCCACCGCCCATTTGGCCCGCACCCTGAACGAGCCCTTGCCGGTACGGTAGGCCTCGCTGATGGCCGCGCTGGTTTCCACCAGAACACCGCCGGTGGGAAAGTCGGGACCGGGCATATGGGCGATCAACTCGTCCACATCGCAATCGGGCTTGGCGATCAGGTGATCGAGCGCGTCGCAGATCTCGCCCAGATTATGGGGCGGAATGCTGGTGGCCATGCCCACCGCGATACCGGCCGAGCCATTGGCCAGCAGATTGGGAATGGCCGACGGCATGACCGCGGGCTCTTCCTCGGTCCCGTCATAGGTGGGGCGGAAATCGACGCTGTCCTCGTCGAGACCTTCCATCAGGGCGGCGGCGATCTCGGTCAGCTTGGCTTCGGTATACCGCATGGCCGCGGCGTTATCGCCGTCGATATTGCCGAAATTGCCCTGGCCCTCCACCAGGGGATAGCGCACGGCGAAGTCCTGGGCCAGACGCACCAGAGTGTCATAGACCGCCACATCGCCATGGGGGTGGTACTTACCGATGACGTCGCCGACCACGCGGGCGCATTTCTTGAAGCCGCCGCTGGGGTCCAGCTTCAACTGGCGCATGGCGAACAGCAGACGGCGATGCACAGGCTTCAACCCGTCGCGCACATCGGGCAGCGAGCGCGACACGATGGTGGACATGGCATAGGCGAGATAGCGCTCGCCCAGGGCGTCGGCAAGCGGCGTGTCGCGGATATCGCCGGTAACGGCGGGCTGGGTCATCACATTCCTCTGGCTTTTGAAGCCAGATATAGTACCCGATGTTGAGAGTGCGTCAACAGATCGTGGTGGTGGAGAGCGCCTCCCACTGACGCCGTCCCTTCGGCGTCAGAAGTGCCTGGGCGAAGAAGTCCAGCCCCTCGGCAATGTATTGCTCCAGGTCGCACAACTCTTTGAGGCGCCAGTGCTTCAAGGCCCAGCTATGGGCGAAGGTCACCAGCTGGTAAGTCACCAGTTCCACATTGACGTCGCGCATCAGCCCGGCCTTGATGCAGTTTGCAAGACAGGCCGCGATCATGCCGTTGGTCTCGATCTCGCAATCCTTGATCAACTGGCGGCGATCATCGGGCAGCGACTTGGTGGAGCGGTAGGCCAGCACCGTCGCTTCGCGCCGCTGGTCCACCACCCGGCAATAGGCCCGGATGGCGGCGACAAAGCGCTCCAGCGGGTCGGAAAGGCCTTCCAGCGCGGCCGGGATTTCCTGCTTATAGGATTCCAGAACCGACAGGAGAGCGAGCAGCAGCACGTCTTCCTTGTCGGTGACATATTGGTAGATCAGCCCGGCCGAGACCCCCGCCTTCTTGGCCACATCCTGAATGGTGGTGCGGTAGAACCCCTGGTGGGAGAACAACTCCACCGCCGAGGCGATGATCTGGCCGCGCCGCTTGGCAACCAGGGCCTCGTCGCTGACCTGGGCCTTGACGTCATGAACCGTGCCCGGCTTGCTGTCCATTCCGTGTTTTGCCCCAATTGGAAGATTTCCGAAAACCGGACTACTCCGGCGCGGAGGGTCCGTCAACCTCTACATCAATTCCCCACCCGCGACAGCGATGCTCTGGCCGGTGATGGAGCTTGACCCCGGCAGGCACAGCCAGGCCACCGCCTCGGCCACTTCTTCCGGCTTGATCAGGCGCTTTTGCGGATTGGAGGCCACCAGACCGGCCAAGGCCTCTTCCCGGCTCCGTCCGGTCTTGGCGACGATATTGCTGATGGTTTCCTCGACGATATCGGTTTCGGTATAGCCGGGACAGACGGCATTGACCGTCACCGGCTTGGATGCCAGTTCCACCGCCAGGGCCCGCGTCAGGCCGATCAGCCCATGCTTGGCGGCGCAATAGGCAGCGCAATAGGCCAGACCGGTCAGCCCGGCGGTGGACGCCACATTGACCACCCTGCCCCAACCGGATTCCAGCATCTGGGGAAGCGCCGCCTGTGTGCTCAAGAACGCCCCCGTCAGATCGGTGCGCAGGATGTCGTCCCACAAGGACAGATCGGTCTTGGCGAAGGGCGCCGCCTTGGCGATCCCGGCATTGTTGACCAGGATGGTGATGGGGCCTTGGGCCTGGGCCGCCAGGGCAAAGCCGTTCTGAATGGCCGAAGCATCGGTCACGTCCATGGCCACGGCATGACAGCCCATGGCGGCGGCGGCCCCTTCCAAGCGCCCCTTGTCGCGCCCGGTGATGGTGACGGCGGCGCCCAGGCTCAGCAATTGCCGCGCGATGGCGGCGCCGATGCCGCGCCCGCCGCCGGTAACGAGAGCATGGCGGCCAGCAAGCGGCTTCGCCTCGCCCATCATAGGGGCAGCCCCTCATAGACCTTGGAGGCGATGACCAGCTTTTGAATCTCGCTGGTGCCTTCATAGATGCGCAGCGCGCGAATCTCGCGGTAGAGCTGCTCCACCGCCATGCCGCTGATCACGCCCAGGCCGCCCCAGATCTGCACCGCCTGATCGATGACCATCTGGGCCTGTTCGGTGGCCCACAGCTTGGCCATGGAGGCCTCGCGGGTCACGCGTCCACCCTTGGTGTCCTTGACCCAGGCCGAGCGGTAGATCAGCAGCGCCGAGGTATCGATGGCCACCGCCATGTCGGCGATCTTGGCCTGGATCAATTGGAAGTCGGCGAGGCGCGAGCCGAAGGCCTTGCGCTTGACCGAGCGCGACACCGCCTCGTCCATGGCGCGGCGCGCGAAGCCCAGGGCGGCGGCGCCCACCGTGGTGCGGAACACGTCCAGCACGCTCATGGCCACCTTGAAGCCGTCACCCGGCTTGCCCAGCATGGCCGAGGCGGGCACCCGCATGTTGTCAAAGCGTAACGACCCCAGGGGATGGGGCGCGATGACATCGATTCGCTCCGACACCGAAAGTCCGGGAGTCTTTGCGTCAACCACGAATGCAGCGAGTCCCTTGGCGCCTTCCTCGTCGCCCATGCGGGCGAAGACGGTATAGAAGTCGGCCAGCCCGGCATTGGAGATCCAGGTCTTGGCGCCGTTGATCACATAATGGTCGCCATCCCTGACCGCCTTGGTGGTCATGGCCCCCACATCGGAACCGGCATCGGCTTCGGAAATGGCGAAGGCGGCGATCATCTCGCCCGTTCCCACCTTGGGCAGATAGCGGGCCTTTTGTTCCTCATTTCCGAACAAGGTGATGGCGGCGCTACCCAAGCCCTGCATGGCGAAGGCGAAATCGGCAAGACCGGCGTGGCGGGCCAGGATCTCGCGGCCCAGGCACAAGGCCCGAACGTCGAAATCCTTAGCCCGCCCGCCATAAGCGGCCGGAATTGCGGCCTTAAGGAACCCCGCCTGTCCCAAAGCCGTTACCAGGCGTCGGGCGGTCTGGTCCATGGCGGGGCCGTGCGCCTCGTCCTCGGGACACACCCCTGGGAGGATGGTGTCGGCCCAGTCCTCTAACGACCGCGCAAAGGCGCGGTGGGACTCGTCGAGAAAGGGCCAGTCGAGGAACGTGGCGTCACTCATGGTTCTTTTCCTTAACCTTAATTACCCTCGAAAATCGGCGCCTGCTTGGCGGCGAATGCCACGTAAGCGCGCTCGAAGTCCTTGGTCTGCATGCAAATGGCCTGGGCCTGAGCCTCGGCCTCGATGCACTCGCCCAGGCCGTGGTTCCATTCCTGCCACAGCATCTTCTTGGTCATGGCGTGACCGAAGGTGGGGCCGTTGGCCAGGGAATGCGCCAGCTTGTTGGCGGCGTCCAGCAGTTCTTCCGGAGCATGGAGCGAGTTGTAATAGCCGACCCGCTCGGATTCCTCGCCGCCCATGGCGCGGCCAGTGTAGAGCAGCTCAGCCGCCCGCGACAGGCCGATCAGGCGGGGCAGCAAGGTGCAGGCGCCCATATCGGCACCGGCCAGACCAACGCGCACGAACAGGAAGGCCACCTTGGAGCGCGCCGTGCCCAGACGGATATCGGCGGCGCAGCCCAGCATGGTGCCAGCACCGGCACAGATGCCGTCGATGGCGGCGATGATCGGCTGGGGCGCATTGCGCATGGCGCGCACCGCGTCGCCGGTCATGCGGGTGAATTCAAGGAGTTCGGGCATGTCCATCTTGGTCAGCGGACCGATGATCTCGTGCACGTCGCCGCCCGAGCAGAAATTGCCGCCCGAGCCGGTGACGATCACCGCCTTGACGTCGTCGGCATAGACCATATTCTCAAACAGATCGCGAAGTTCACCATAAGAATCAAATGTTAACGGGTTTTTCCTATCAGGACGGTTGAGGGTGAGAGTCGCCACCTTGCCATCAACCTTCCAGTCGAAATGAGTGGCCTTGTACTCGGCTGCCTTGAACTTGCGCATGGGATTGTCCTCTTTCGTGACGTTGGGAACGCGGGCTCTTAGCCCACCATGGTGATGCCGCCGTTGACCGACAGAACCTGGCCGGTGATGTAGTCGGCGCGGTTGGATGCCATGAAGACGATGGAATCGGCCACTTCCTGCGGTTGGCCGAAGCGGCGCATGGGAATGACCTTGAGGAAGGCCTCCAGGAACTTTTCCGGCTCGGACTTCAACAGCGGCGTGTCGGTGGGGCCGGGGCAGATGGCGTTGACGTTGATGTTGTAGCGGGCACCCTCGCGGGCCAGGGCCTTGGAGAAGGAAATCAGCCCGCCCTTGGCCGCCGAATAGACGCTTTCGCCCAAGCTTCCCACCCGCCCGGCATCGGAGGCCACATTGACGATCTTGCCGGTCTTCTTCTCGATCATCAGGGGGAAGAAGGCGCGGATCAACTCGATGGGGCCGGTGAGATTGAGGCTCATGACCTTGGCGATGAAGGCGTCGTCGTTATCAACGAAGGGCTGGATATGCCCCCAGCCCGCCACGTTGCACAGGATGTCGAGGCGGCCGCGGGTGGCCAGAACATGCTCCTTGACACGCGCGATATTAGCCTTGTCGGTGACGTCGAGGCGCACGAATTCGGCCTTGAGGCCCTTGGCCTTCAGCTCGGTCGCAGCCTTCTCGCCCGCTTCCACGTTGATATCGGCGATCAGCACATCGGCGCCCAGTTCGGCCATGGACTTCACGGTGCAATAGCCGATGCCCGACGCACCGCCGGTGATCAGGGCGACTTTATCCTCGAACTTCATTTCCTTGGCTCCTTCGATGGAAATCACTTGGACAGGAAGGCCTCGACCCGGTGGCGGGTCTCGGGCTCGTGCAACAGCAGGTCACGGGTGGCGGTGAGTTCTTCCTCGTAGCCGTCGCGCGACGGGTCGAGGGAAGCCTCGATACAGGATTTGGACGCCGCCACGGCGGCGCGCGGCAGCGTGGCCAGGCGGTCGGCCAGATTGGCGGCCTTGTCGGCCAGTTCGGCGCGCGGTGCCGACCAATGGACGATGCCCAGGGCGGCGGCGCTTTGGCCGTCCAGGATTTCGGCCCCCAGGATCAGGCGCTTGGCGATGGCCGGGCCGCACAGCCGGGTCAGGCGCTGCGTCCCCCCCGCCCCTGGGATCAGGCCCAGATTGACCTCGGGCAGGGCCAGCTTGGCCTCATTGGCCGCCATGCGGAAGTCACAGGCCAGGGCCAGTTCCAGCCCGCCACCCATGGCCGCGCCGCCCACCTCGGCCACGGTGGCCAGGGCTAAGGTTTCGATGCGCTTCAAGACGTTCTGAAGGTCACGGACAAAGGCGATCTGAGTATCCACCAGATCGGGGTTGGCCAGATTCTCGCGCATCTCGGACAGATCGGCCCCCGCGCAGAACGCCTTTTGCTCGGAGCGCAGATGCAGAACGCGGATGGTCTTATCCGCCTCCACCACATCCATGGCCCCATGCAAGTCCTTGATCAGGGCACGCGACAGGGCGTTCACAGGCGGGCTGGCCAGGGTCACCACGAAGACGGCACCCCGTCGGGCGGTATTGAGCACGGAGAAGGACATTCACGCCTCGAACTGACTGAGCATTCAATCTGACTGAATGTTCATTCATTCTGATGTGGGAGTCAAGGGCGATTGAATGACCGTTCAACTCCATCATGATCGCTACTTCATATCGGAAGACGGATGGGCACGGACGCCGCTTCGTGGCCACGGATAAGCACGGATGAATACTCATCCGCGTGCGGTGCAAAGCCCCGCATCCGTGTCCATCCGTGTCTCAAAAACTCAGGCTTGAACGGACCGCCAAGCCCCGCAAACCTCCGCCAAGGCTTGCCTGCCCGAGGCGACATAGCCCGCCAGTCCCAGGCAGCCGTGGATGGAGCCTTCCAGGCGCACATGGCGCACAGGAACCCCCGCCCCTATAAGGGCCTGGGCATAGGCGTCCCCTTCATCCACAAGGGGGTCGAAGCCGCATGTCAGCACCAAGGCCGGAGCCAACCCGCCATGGGAGGCGGCGCGCAAGGGCGATGCGTCGGGCTCTAGCACCGGTCCCTCATGCCCAACGAAATATTGTTGGGTAAACCACTCGATATCGCCCTGGGTCAGGAGATAGCCGTCAGCCAGCCGCGTGCGGGAGGGAAAATCTCCCTTCTGGTCCACCGCCGGATAAATCAGCATCTGAAGCGCCAGAGGAATATTCAGATCGCGGGCATGCAGGGCCACCACCGCGGACAAGGTGCCGCCAGCGCTGTCGCCAGCCACGCCCAACGTCCAGCCCGCATACTCTGCCGCCGCCCATTTGAGCGCGGCGATACCGTCTTGAATGGCTGCGGGATAGGGATGTTCCGGCCCCAGGCGATAATGTAGCGCCACCACCACGGAGCCGCTTTCGGCTGCCAGGGCGCGGCAATGGGGATCGTGGGTCTCCAGATCGCCCACCACAAAGCCGCCGCCATGGAAATACAGCAACATCGCCTTGGCCTTGGGGCCGCCCTGAGGCTGATAGCGCCGGGCGGGAATTCCCGCGATGGTGATGTCCTCGGCCTCCACCCCATGCGGAGCAGGTGGGTTCGACCGCGAAAGCCGCAACGCGAACTCCGTCCGCGCCCCAACCGGCCCCAGTTCATACAATTTCGGAAGCTTCAGTTCGGCGACCTTGGCCAGAATGAACTCCAAATCGGCATCAAGCCGCCCCGGCGTGCCCAGGGAAAAGAAACCGGTTTCAAGCATGGGCTCACTCCTTGGGCGCGGAACAAATAACGAGGGCGGCGGATTGTTGCCTGATCCGCCGCCCTTCGTCGACTGAATCCGAGGAGGACTAAACTCTTTCGATCACAGCGGCCAGGCCATGGCCGACGCCGATGCACAAGCTGACCACGGCGTAACGCCCGCCGGTCCGCTGCAACTGCCGCGCCGCGGTCAGTGCCAACCGCGCACCGGAACAACCCAGCGGATGGCCGATGGCGATGGCGCCGCCATTGGGATTGAGGCGCGAATCATCGGCGGCCACGCCCAGTTGGGTGACACAGCCCAGCACCTGCACGGCAAAGGCCTCGTTGATCTCGATGAGGTCGAGATCCTTGAGGGAAAGTTTGGCCCGCGCCAGGGCCTTGGTGATGGCCGGAACCGGCCCCAACCCCATGACGCGCGGGGCAACACCGGCCGCCGCACCGGCAATGATCCGGGCGATGGGCTTCACCCCCGCCTTTTCTCCCGCCGCGCGCGAGCCGATGAACAAGGCGCAGGCGCCGTCATTGATGCCCGACGCATTCCCGGCGGTCACCACGCCGCCCTCGAACAAAGGCTTCAGCTTGGCCAAAGCGGCCAGATCGCTTTGGGGGCGCGGATGTTCGTCTTCGCTCACCACGGTGTCGCCCTTGCGGCCCGCTATGGTGATGGGGTGGATCTCGCCTTCGTAGAAGCCCTCCGCCTTGGCGCGGGCATATTTGGCCTGGGAAGCGGCGGCGAAGGAATCCGAGGCCTCGCGGGTCAGGCCCAGATCATGGGCGATGTTGTCGGCGGTCTCGGGCATGGAATGGCTGCCGAATTGCTTCACCACCTTGGGGTTGGCGAAGCGCGCCCCGATGGTGGTGTCGAAGATCTTGGCGTCGCGCGACCAGGCGCTATCGCCCTTGGCCAGAACGAAGGGCGCGCGGGTCATGCTCTCCACCCCGCCCGCCAGATACAGATCCCCTTCGCCGCAGGTGATGGAACGCGCCGCGTCCAGGACGGCGGCCAGGCCCGAGGCGCACAGACGGTTGACGGTCTGGCCCGCCACCTCGACGGGCAGACCGGCCAGCAAAGCGGCGTGGCGCGCCACGTTGCGGCTGTCCTCGCCCGCCTGATTGGTGCAGCCGAGGATGACGTCCTCGATATCCTCGGGCTTGAAGGCGGAACGGGCCACCAGGGCGCGGATCACCTCGGCGGCCAGATCGTCGGGCCTGACGGGGGCAAGGCCTCCGGCATGACGGCCGATGGGAGAGCGCAGTCCGTCGTAAAGGTAAGCGTCGAGCATGGATCAGGACTCCGAGGTCAACAGGGAAACACCCAACAGGGCGCGGCGCTTCAGCCACAGGCTGGCGCGATAGCGGGGATCGCCGGTGATGGCCAGCAAGGTGTCGAGAATGGCGACCACCTTGGCCGCGCCGATGCGGTCGCCCCAGGACAGCGGCCCGGCGGGATAGCCGAGACCCAGCGTCACCGCCTTGTCGATGTCTTCCGGCGTGGCGATGCGCTGCTGGGCGATGTCACAGCCGATATTGACGATGGTCGCCACCACGCGCTGGGCCACCAGACCGGGACTGTCGCAGATCACCGAAACCGCCACCCCGTCGGCGGCCAGCAAACCATGGGCACCATCGCGGATCTCAGGCTCAGTCACCGGATTGGTCATTAAGGTGCGATGGCCTTCCAGCCCGAACAGGGGATCGATGGCAACAGCACGGGTCGCATCAAGCCCCAGGCGCACCACGGCCGTAGTGCAATCCTCGCCCAGAACCGGAACCAGGCACAGGGCCTCCTTGGTGGGCTTCTTGCCCTTTTCCAGCTTGACGCCAAGGCTGGTTACCAAAGCGGAAACGGCCAGCGATCCTTCGCCCGGCGCCACCCAGACCGGCCCGGCCCAGGCGGTGGGAATGGCGGGCGCGGGCGGCGCCACCTGCTTGTCGCCCTCATAAGCGTAGAAGCCCCGGCCCGTCTTGCGGCCCAGCAGCCCGGCCACCAGACGGCTCCGGGTGATGGGCGACGGGCGGAAGCGCGGTTCCTGGTAATACTGGTCGTAAATGCTTTCCATCACCGGATGGGAAACGTCCAGCGCGGTGAGGTCGAGCAGTTCGAAGGGCCCCATGCGGAAACCGGCGGCACCTTTGAGGATACGGTCGGCGGTGAACACATCCGTCACCCCCTCCCCCACCAGTTTCAGCGCCTCGGTGCCATAACCCCGTCCGGCGTGATTAACCACGAAACCGGGGGTGTCCTTGGCCTTGACCGGCGTGTGGCCCATGCGCCGCGCTAAGGTGATCAGCGCCTCGACCACCCAAGGCGCGGTCATGACACCATCGATGACCTCGACGACCTTCATCAGTGGAACGGGATTGAAGAAATGAAAGCCCCCCACCCGCTCCGGATGCTTGCAGGCGGCGGCGATGGAGGTCACCGACAGCGACGAGGTATTGCTGGCGATCAGGCAGTCGGAGGAAACGATCGCTTCCAGATCCTTCATCAGGGCCTGCTTGACCTTGATGTCCTCGACGATGGCCTCCACCACCACATGGGCGGGCGCCAGATCGGCGAGGCTTTCGCCTAGCTTGAGCCGCGCTGTGGCGCTCGCACAGGCCTCGGGCGTCAGCTTGCCCTTCTCGGCCAGTTTGGCCAGCATGGCGGCGACCGCATCACGGGCCTTGGCGGCGGCGCCGGGCTGCGCGTCAACCAGGATGACCGTGACACCGGACATCACGGCGATCTGGGCGATACCGCGCCCCATTGTGCCGGTCCCCACGAGTCCAAGAATCAGATCGGAACGATTGGCGTCGAGGCTCATGGTCATTTTCCCTCATAAGCAGGCTTGCGCTTCTCGATGAAGGCCTTCATGCCTTCCTTCTGGTCGCGGCTGGCGAATAGCAGTTGGAACGCCTTACGCTCCAGCATCAAGGCGGTATCGAGCGAGGCATCCTGACCCGCCAGCAGCACTTCCTTGATCTGGGCGATGGCCACGGGCGGCATGCGCGAGATGGTCTTGGCGATCTCCAAAGCCTTGTCCAGAACCTGCTCATCGGGGACCACCAGACTGGCAAGGCCCATCTGACCGGCCTCCACACCGCTGATGGCCTGGCCGGTCATCACCATCAGCATGGCCTTGAACTTGCCCACGGCCCGCGTCAGGCGCTGGGTGCCGCCCGCGCCGGGCATGATGCCCACCTTGACCTCGGGCTGGGAGAAGCTGGCGTTTTCGCCCGCCACGATGATGTCGGCATGCATGACCAGTTCACAGCCGCCGCCCCAGGCATAACCGTTCACGGCGGCAATCACCGGCTTTGGGCAATTGGCGATAGCCCGCCACAGCAGGTGGTTGTTCCTCTGCATCAGTTCGATGGCGCCCACCTCGGCCATGTCCTTGATATCGGCCCCGGCGGCGAAAGCCTCCTGGTTGCCCGTCATGACGATGGCCCGCACCGAGGGGTCCGCACCCAGCGCCGTCATGTGCTCGGCCAACTGACGGCGGACCTCGCCGTTAAGGGCGTTCTTGGCCTCGGGCCGGTTGATTCGCAGCAACACCACGGAATCAAAGGGTTTTTCCAACAGCACTTCCGTCATGGCGTCCCTCAGTTTCGCTGTGCGAAATTCAATTTCACATTTTGTTGACGCCAGAGCCTAAGTCGTGATTTGGTCCCTTGGCAAACAAAATCATACCCCCCGGTCACAACGGCGGGGTCCGGGAGATGAAGCCTTGAGCGAATCCGAGGAAACGCAGGATCGGCAATTCGTGGTGGCGCTGTCGCGTGGCCTCGATGTGCTGCGCTGCTTCCGCGCGGGCGACGCCATGCTGGGCAACCAGGAGATCGCGGCGCGCACCGGCCTTCCCAAGCCCACCGTGTCGCGGCTGACCTATACGCTGACCAAGCTGGGCTACCTCACCTATATCGACCGTTACGCCAAATACCAGTTGGGCACCGCTGTGCTGTCGCTCGGCTATACCGCCCTGGCCGGGATGGATATCCGCCATGTGGCGCGGCCGCTGATGCAGGAACTGGCCGATTATTCCGATGTGGCAGTGTCTCTGGGCAGTGGCGATCAGACCAGCATGATCTACATCGAATCCTGTCGGGGTAAAGGGGCGCTGACCATCCGCCTGGCCGTGGGTTCGCGCATTCCCGTGGCCACCACCGCCATGGGGCGCGCCTATCTGGCGGGGCTGGCCGAGACGGAGCGCACCCCCATCCTCGACGAGGTGCGAAAGCGCCACCCCGACGACTGGCCACGCATCAAGTCGGGCCTGGAGCGAGCCTTGCGCGAATACGCGGCGCGCGGCTTCACCATGTCGGTGGGCGACTGGCAGTCGGATGTTCACGCCGTGGGCGTGGCGCTGACCAACCCCGCCACCGGCGTTGTGATGGCGCTGAACTGCGGCGGCGCGGCCTTCCTGCTGCCGCGCGAACGCCTGGAAGACGACCTCGGCCCCCGCCTGGTGGCGGTGGCGCGCAAGATCGAGGCGGCGCTGGGACGCCGCTAGACCCCTCATCCATTTTGAAGACGGGACGAGACCCACATGATCCGTGACCAGGAAATCCTCAATCAGTTGCTCGACACCATTTCGCGCTTCGTGCGCGAACGTCTGGTCCCCAACGAGGAACGCATCGCCGAAGACGACGCCATTCCGCCCGAAATCGTCGCCGAGATGAAGGAATTGGGCCTGTTCGGCCTGTCCATCCCCGAGGAATACGGCGGGCTGGGCCTGACCATGGAAGAAGAAGTGCTGTGCGCCTTCGAGATCGGCCAGACCAGCCCGGCCTTCCGCTCCATCTTCGGCACCAATAACGGCATCGGCTCGCAAGGAATCATCATCGACGGCACCGAAGAGCAGAAGCGCAAATACCTGCCCCGTCTGGCCACCGGCGAGCTGATCGCCTCCTTCGCCCTGACCGAGCCCAATGCCGGGTCCGATGCCGCCTCTCTTCGCACCACGGCGCGCAAGGACGGCGATCATTACATCGTCAACGGCACCAAGCGCTTCATCACCAATGCGCCGGAGGCCTCCATCTTCACCCTGATGGCTCGCACCAACCCTGAGAACAAGGGCGCGGGCGGCATCTCGGCCTTCATCGTCGAGGCCGATTCCCCCGGCCTAAGCTTGGGCAAGATCGACAAGAAGATGGGCCAGAAGGGTGCTCATACCTGCGACGTGATCTTCGAGGATGTGCGCGTGCCCGCCGCCAACATCATCGGTGGCGTCGAAGGCCAGGGCTTCAAGACCGCGATGAAGGTTCTGGACCGTGGGCGCCTGCATATCTCGGCCACCTGCGTCGGCGTCTCCGAGCGCCTGATCAGGGACAGCGTCAAATACGCCGCCGAGCGCGTCCAATTCGGCAAGCCCATCGGCGAGTTCCAGCTGGTCCAGGCCATGCTCGCCGATTCCAAGACCGAAGCCTATGCGGCGCGCTGCATGGTGCTGGACGCGGCGCGCAAGAAGGACCAAGGCATCAACGTCTCCACCGAGGCCGCCTGCTGCAAGATGTTCGCCTCCGAAGCCGTGGGCCGCATCGCCGACCGCGCCGTGCAGGTTCATGGCGGCGCGGGCTACATCGCCGATTACGGCATCGAGCGCTTCTATCGCGATGTCCGCCTGTTCCGCATCTACGAGGGCACCACCCAGATTCAGCAACTGGTCATCGCGCGCAATATGCTGAAGGACATCGCCTGATGCGGCCAATCGCCGACATCCTGGCCGATCTGCCGCCGCGCCTGTCCCAATTGGTCCGCCAGTGGGAACGCCGATCGCCCCAGGCCCCCGCCATGATCCAAGGGGAAACCCGCTGGAGCTACGCCCAGTTAGGCAAGGCCATGGACGAGGCCGGGGCGCTGCTGAAAGGCCTGGAGGTCCGTCCTGGCGACCGGCTGATGCTGGTGGGCGAGAACTGCCTGTTGCTGGTGGCCATGATCTTAGCGGCGGGCGAGCTTGACGCCTGGGCGGCGATTATCAATGCCCGGCTCTCGGAACGCGAGATCGACACCATCCGTGACCATTGCGGCGCGCGACGGGTGATCTACACCACCGAGGTCTCTGCCGAAGCCACTGTCCATGCCAGACGGCACGGGGCGCAATTGCGCGCCACCCCCCTGCTGGGCAGCTTCGCCGTGGGACCGCTCAACCACGATTGTGGTTCGGAAGAAGTCGAACCCGGCAATGGGCAAGTGGCGGCGCTGATCTACACTTCGGGCACCACCGGCACGCCCAAGGGCGTCATGCTCACCCACCGCAACATCATGTTCATCGGCGCGGTGTCGGGGGGATTGCGCGATATGGGCCCCGGCGACGTGGCCTATGGCGTGCTGCCCATGTCCCATGTGTTCGGGCTGGCGTCGGTGCTGGTGGGAACCCTTTACGGCGGAGCCTGCCTGCATGTGGCGCCGCGCTTTGCCCCCGCCCAGGTGTTGGCCGATCTGAAAGCCGGCCTCACCATGTGGAACGGCGTGCCCGCCATGTTCGCCAAGTTTCTGGAACATATCCGCCTCACCGGGGCCAAGGTCGAGGCCCCCGCACTTCGTTTCCTGTCGGCGGGCGGCTCGCCGCTCGACCCCGCCATCAAGGCGGAGACCGAAGCCGTGTTCGGTCAGGTGTTGAACAACGGCTATGGCCTCACCGAATCGGCGCCGACCATCTGCCAGACAAGGCTTGATGCGCCCCGCACAGATTGCTCGGTGGGCCATGCCCTGCCCGGCGTCGAGGTGCGCATCGTCGGCGAAGGCGGCAAGGATGTGCCCAAAGGCGAAGTGGGCGAATTGTGGAGCCGCGGCCCTGGCACCATGAAAGGCTATTACCGCGCCCCCGCCATGACCGCAGAGGTGATAAACTCCGACGGCTGGCTCAATACCGGCGATTTCGCCCGCCAAGACGCCGACGGAGCCCTGTTCATCGTGGGACGCGCCAAGGAACTGATCATCCGCTCGGGCTTCAATGTCTACCCCGCCGAGGTGGAAGCGGTGTTCAACGCCCATCCCCTGGTCACCCATTCCGCCGTGGTCGGCCGCCCCGCCGCCGACGGCAACGAGGAGGTGGTGGCCTTCGTCCAGGTGGCGCCGGGCACCGATCTTGCGGCCCAAACCCTTCTGGACTGGGCGGCGCAACGCCTTGCGCCCTACAAGCGCCCCGGCGAAGTGGTGGTGGTCGATCATCTGCCCGCAGGCGCCACCGGGAAGATCCTGAAAAACCGCCTTGCCGAGGCGGCAAGAAACCACAGCTACGACACATTATAAAAGTTGGGAGGACTTAAAGATCATGTCCAAAAGCAAGCTTTGTGTTTCAGCCCTGGCCCTGTCCCTGATGCTGGGCTTCGCCCCGGCCCATGCCGCCGAATTCAAGATCGGCGCCGAGATTCCGCTGTCGGGCAATCTGGCCCGCGTCGGCACCGCCATGAACGAGGGCATCCAGGTGGCCGCCGAGATGTTCAACAAGAAGAGCGGCAAGCACAGTGTGAAAATCATCACCATGGATGACGAATCCTCGCCCGCCAAGGCGGTGGGGGCCGTGGAGAAGCTGGCCGCCGACGGCGTGGTGGCCTATACCGGCGGCTACGGCTCCAACATTATCGGCCCGGCCTCCGAAGCCGCCGAGAAGCTGGGCAAGGTCTATGTGACCTCGGGCGGTGTCGCCTCGGAACTGACCAAGCGCAACTTGAAGACCTTCTTTCGCATCAACAGTTCGGAAGGCTATGCCCGCGCCTTGATGGGCATGTTCAACAAGCAAGGCGTCAAGTCGGTGGCGGTGGTCTATTCCACCAAGGAAGCCACCGAGGAAGTGGCCAAGATGCTGCAATCGGGCCTCGGACCCCAGGGCGTCAAGGTCACAATGCATGCGTTTGATCCGGCCACCAACGATTTCAAGCCCATCATCCACAAGATCAAGCTGCAGGACCGTCCCGACGCCATCGCCATGATCGGCTACGAGAACGACTATGTGGGCATCTTGCGCGCCGCCAAGGTGTTGAAGCCCGACATCAAGACCATCGCGGGCGTGTGGTCCCTGGCCACCGCCAAAATGGCCGCCGAATTTCCTGATCTGATGGAGAACGTCTCGGGCACCTCGACGCTCTCCTATCCGGCCGAGTTCACCACGCCCGAAGCCAAGGAATTCGCCGAGACCTATCAGAAGATGTTCAACAAGGCCCCCGATTACCTGGGAATCTTCGGCTATGTGCAGTCCAAGCTGCTGTTCGAGGCGGTGGCGCGCGCCGCCGATACCGGAACCGTGGACAAGGGCGGCATCGCCACCGAGATGCGCAAGACCCTTTCCGACACGGTGATCGGCAAGGTGCGCTTCGACGAATCCGGCGACAATCCCGAATTCACCCACCGCATGGGCCAGCATCAGGCGGGCAAGGTGGTGCTGGTCTGGCCCAGTGATGCCGCCACCGGCACCATGAAGTACCCGGCCGTGCCGTGGTGAGGTCAGCCTCAAGCGTCACCCCGGACGAGCAACGCGAGATCCGGGGCCCAGGGGGGACGACTCCTGGGCCCCGGATAGCGCTCCGCGCTTCCGGTGTGACGAAAATCAGAGTCTTTCTCCTCTGCCCCAGGGTCCAAGTCCATGCTTGAACTAACCCTTCAATCCCTGTTTTCCGGCGTGCTGTCGGGAGCCTATTACGCTCTGATCGCCCTGGGTCTTGCCCTGGTGTTCGGCACCATGCGGGTCATCAACCTCGCCCATGGCGAACTGGTCTTGCTGGGCGCCTATATCAGCTATACCGCCGAGGAAAAACTGGGCCTCGATCCCCTGGCCTCCCTGCCCCTGGCCCTGGCCGTGGTGGTGGGAACCGCCATCCTGGTCTATTATCTGGTCAGCCTGATCAAGACGGATCGCGAGCTCAATTCGCTGATCCTGACCTTCGGCATCGGGGTGATCCTCACCAATGGGGTGCTGATGATCTGGTCGGCGGATATCCATTCCGCCACCACGCCCTGGTATCACGACGCCACTATTTTGTTCGAGACCCTGTTCGCCATGCAGGCCGAGCTGGTCTTTGCCGGGATCGGCATCCTTCTGGTGGGCGCGGTGTGGTGGTGGCTGGAAAAAAGCTGGTATGGCAGGGCGTTACGCGCCGTAGCGTCGAACCGCGACGCCGCCAAGCTGATGGGTGTCAACCCGCAATTGACGGAGATTCTGTCCTTCGCCGTGTCGGGCCTGCTGGCCACGGTGGCGGGGGTGGCCATCTACACCGCCAAGGTGATTCAGCCCGCCATGGGCCATCACCTGACGGTCAAGGCCTTCATCATCACCGTGCTGGCAGGCATGGGTTCGGTGCCCGGCGTGCTGCTGGGCGCGGTATTGCTGGGCGTGGTGGAAAGCCTCACCGTCACCCTGGCGTCCTCGGCGCTGCAGGAACTGGCGGGCATGGTGCTGTTCCTGGTGGTGCTGCTGTTGATGCCGTCCGGCCTGTTTGGCCGTGCCAAGCGGCGGGGGTAGGCATGAACGACAAGATCAAGATCGCCCTCTTCCTGGTACTCGCCTATATCGCCGTTCCCCTGGCCCTGGGCTCCAACGCCTATGTCATCGGATTGATCGTCGCGGCGCTGACCATCGGCGGCATCGCGGTGGCCTGGGCTCTGCTGGGCAATCTGGGCGGCATGGTGAGCTTTGGCCACGCCGCCTTTTTCGGCGTGGGCGCCTATGTCTCTGCCCTGCTGACGCTGAAAGGAGGCTGGCCGGTCTTTCCGTCCATGCTGATGGCGGGAATCGGCGCGGCCATCGCCTCGGTGGCGACCATGCCAGCGCTGCGGTTGCGCGGCCCCTATTTCGCCCTGGCCATCCTGGCCTATGCGGAAATCTTCCGCATCCTGGCCACCGAGGCCAAGCCCATCACCGGCGGCGCGGCCGGATTGCTGTCCATTCCCCGCCTGCCCATTGTTCTGGGCCTGGATTTCGGCTCCAAGTTGGGTGGCTATTTCGTCATTCTCACCATCGTGGCAGCCTCCATGGCGGTCTACCACCTGATCCGCAGCTCCACTTACGGCCTGGCACTGAAAGCCATGCACGACAGCGAGGACGCGACACGGGTGGTGGGCGTCAATTCCACTCTACTCAAGGCCTGGATGCTGGCGGTCTCGGCCTTCATCACCGGCGTGGTGGGCGCCTTCAACGCCCATTACATCAACTTCCTTGAACCCGATTACGCCTTTGCCGGGCAGTGGACGACCCTGGCCATCGTCTCGGCCATCTTCGGCGGCTACCGCACGGTGACCGGTCCGCTGCTGGGCGCGCTGGTGGTCTATCTGGTGGATCAGCTGGCCTTCAAGCCCATCCTGCCCCAGGGCCACCAGATCGTGCTCGGCGTGCTGCTGGGCGCCATGATCCTGTTCAGCCCTGGCGGGTTGATGCCCCTGCTGCTCGCTAAAAAGAAGGGACCGGCCCATGCTGCTTGAGCTTGACGGCATCACCGTGGCCTTCGGCGGCCTGACCGCCGTGGGAGATGTGACCTTTTCCATGGCCAAGGGCGACGTGCTGGGTCTGGTCGGCCCCAACGGAGCGGGCAAGACCACCTTGTTCAACGCGGTCTCGGGGCTGGTGCGCCCCACCCGCGGCACGGCCCGCTTTAACGGCCATGATCTGGTGTCCATGCCCATCCACGCCCGTGCCCGCGCCGGGATCGGCCGCGCCTTCCAGGTGCCCCAGCCCATGCACGAGTTGACGGTGCGCGAAAACCTGATGGTGGCGTCGCGTTTTGCCACGGGGCGCGTCGATAAGGAGCGCATCGAGGAGATCCTCGACCTCCTGAAGCTGGGCCACAAGGCGGAGTCCGACGCGGCCACCTCGCTGGCGCTCACCGAGCAGAAGGCCCTGGAAGTGGGCAAGGCCTTGGCCACCAACCCAAAGCTGCTGATGCTGGACGAGGTGCTGGCGGGCCTTGAGACGGCGGGCAAGCGGGCCTTCATGCATACCCTGGCCGAGGTGAAACAGCGCTACGGCATCGCCCTTTTGATCATCGAGCACGATATCGAGACCATCACCCGCCTGTGTCCCCGCGTGGTGGTGCTGAACTTCGGCCGACTGATCGCCGAGGGCAGCCCCGACCTTGTGTTCAACGACCCCGAAGTCATCAGGAGCTACACCGGTGGCGAAGCTGCTTGAGATCGAAGATTTACGGGCCGGATACGGCTCCATCAACGTGTTGTGGGACCTGTCGCTCACCATCGAGGAAGGCAAGCTTACCTGCATCCTCGGCCCCAATGGCGGCGGCAAGACCACCCTGTTGCGCGCCATCATGGGACTGGTGAAAACCGGAGCGGGCCGCGTCCTCTATCAAGGCGCCGACCGCACCAATGCCGCCACCTGGGACATGGTGGCCGACGGTATCGCCATGATCCCCGAAGGCCGCATGGTGTTCCGCGACATGAGTGTGGCCGACAATCTGATGATGGGCGCCTTCCCCAAGAAATGCCGCAAGAACGCGGCGCGCAATCTGAAGATGGCCTATGACATGTTCCCAAGGCTCTACGAGCGCCGCGACCAATTGGCCGGAGCGCTGTCGGGCGGCGAGGCCCAGATGCTGGCCATGGGGCGCGGCCTGATGGAGGAGCCGAAACTCATCCTTGTGGACGAGCCCTCGCTGGGCCTCGCCCCCGTGGTGGTGGACGAGGTGATGGGCATCCTCGACCGCCTGCGGCATGAAGGCCTGACCATCGTCCTGGTGGAGCAGAACACCAACAAGGCCCTGAAGATCGCCGACCATGTCTATCTGGTCAGAGGCGGAAAAGTGGTCTTGTCCGAAACGGCAAGTTCAGTGGATCTCGGCCATCTTCACGACCTCTATTTCGCCAGGGACACCCTGAATGAGCAATAACTTGCTGGACGGCGAGCCCAAATCGGGCTTTCAGGAATTGCTGGACTACCACCTTACCGAATGGTCCGAGGACCGCGCCGTGCTGGAACTGACCATATCGCCGAAACACTGCAACCGGGCCGGTCTGGTCCATGGCGGCGTGCTGGCCACCCTGATCGACACCTCCTGCGGCTTTTCCGCCACCTTCTGCCCCCATCCGGGAAGGGTGCGCCGTGTTGTCACCTTGCAGCTGACAACCAGCTTCACCGGCCAGGTCCGCCACGGCACGCTTCGCGCCATCGCCCACAAGAAGGCGGGCGGTAGCCGCATCGTCTTTTGCGCGTCCGAGGTCTTCGACGAGAACGGCAAGCTGATCGCCATGGGCGAAGGTACCTTCCGCTACCGCACGGGCAGCGAAACGCCGCATGGGGTGGCACTGTGACCCCCCTCTTCCAGACCCGCGTCACCGAGCTGTTCGGCATTCGCCTGCCGGTGCTGGCGGGCGGGCTGCAATGGCTGGCCACGCCCGACTATGTGGCGGCGGCGGCACATGCGGGGATTTGCGGCTTCATCACGGCGGCCAGTTATGAGGACACCGCCGACCTCAAATCCGCCATCCGCAGATGCCGCGAGCTTTCCGACGGCAAGCCCTTCGGCGTCAATGTCTCCATGCTGCCCAAACTGGTCCAGGGCGAACGCACCCAAGCGGTCTTCGACCTGATTGTCGAAGAGAGCGTGCCCTTCGTCGAAACGTCGGGCCGCAATCCCGCCTCCTACCTCCCCGCCCTCAAGGCGGCGGGCATCAAGGTGGTGCACAAGGTGCCTGCGGTAAAATACGCGCTCAAGGCCGAGGCCGAGGGCGTCGACGCCGTGGCCGTGGTGGGCGCCGAATGCGGCGGCCATCCCGGCATGGACATGGTGGGCACCTTTGTTCAGGCCAATGTGGCGGCGGCCAAGCTTTCCATCCCCTTGCTGGTGGGCGGCGGCATCGGCACCGGCGCCCATCTGGTGGCCGCCCTGGCCTTGGGCGCCGATGGCGTGGTGGTGGGCACCCGCTTTCTGGTGGCTGAGGAGATCTGGGCCCATGCCGACTACAAGCAGCGCCTGATCGAGGCCGACGAGACCGAGACCACCTTGATCCTGTCCTCGCTTCGCAATACGGCGCGGGTGTTGCGCAACGAAGCCACCGCCACGGTGCAGGCCCTGGAGAACCAGGGCGCCGGGATCGAGGCGCTGATGCCCCATATTTCCGGCAAGGTGGGACGTGAGGCCTATCTCAGCGGCGATTGGACCAAGGCCGCCCTGTCCGTTGGCCAGTCGGTAGCCTTCGCCGACCGCATCGAGCCCCTGGCCGCCATCGTCGCCCGTTTCGAGGACGAGGCGCGCGCTGCCCTGGCCCGGCTGAAAAGGTTGGCGGCGCCATGACCGACGGCCGCCCCTCCGCCCTTTTACTGCTGGGCATGATCGCCTGCGTGCTGGGCGATGTGATCGTTCCGGCAGAGTTTATGCGTCTGGGCGCGCGGGTGCTGTTGGTGGCCTTTCTGACGGCGGAATGGCGGGGCATGGCCGTCAATGCCAAGGTGATGATCGGCTTGGCCTTGGGCCTGACCATGGGGGCCGCCGTAACCGGTGTCGCCGAGCCCGGACGGGTCATCGCCGCCTCGCTTGATACCGGCGCCTTCTTCGCCACCTTCTTCGCCAACCAGTTTTTCCTGCGCGAAGCCGCGCGGACATCGCCCCTGGTCAGCCGCTGTTCCACCTTTTTCGTCACCCAGCCTCCGGGGCGGCGCTATGCCCTGCTGACGCTGGGCGGCTATCTGTTCGGCATCATCCTCAATATCGGGGTGCTGAGCCTCCTTGGCATCATGATCAAGCAGCGCAACTCGCTGGAGGCGGCGGGCGGCAATGAGGAGATCAGGGATATCCGCGAGCGCCGCATGATTCTGGCTCTGCTGCGCGGTTTTTCCATCACGCCGCTCGCCTCGCCGCTGTCCATCTCGCTGGCGGTGCTGCTGACGGCGCTCCCCAGCCTTCATTGGAGTACCATGCTGCCGCTTGGCATGGCGACGGGGGGGATCGTGCTTGGCCTGGGCTGGCTGCAGGACCGCATCCAGGCACCTGCCCATCTTCGCCATCTGGTGCCCCCAACCGAGCCCACCCGCGACCTCAGAGCCCTGGGCGGCGTGACGGGATTGGTGCTGCTGGTGTTCTTCATGGCGCTGATTTTCGAGTGGCTGCTGGGCGTGCCCTTGAGCCGGGCCATGCTGGTTTCCACCCCGTTGGTGGGCCTGGGCTGGCTGGCGCGGCAATATCTGGAGGGCGGCATCGTCAAGGGCTGCGCCGAAACCGGCCGCCGGGTGGTGGTCCAGGCGGGGGCCACCTTCCCCGCCTATCGCACCGAGATCGCCATTTTGTCCTCGGCTGGCTTCATCGGTACCTTGTTCTCCGCCATGATCCCGCCCGAAACCTTAGGGGCGCTCATCGCCTCGCCCCTTTTGCCCGCCGCCATTCTGCCCGCCCTGGCCATCCTGGCGGTGGCGGGACCGGCGCTGATCGGCATCAATCCCATCGTTTCCGTCACCATCATCGCCTCGGCGCTGAGCGCGGCGCCGTCGCTGCCGCTATCGACCGAATCCCTGGCGCTCGGCCTGATCGCAGGCTGGTGCCTGGCCATCAATTCCTCGGCCATGACCGCTTCGGCCATGTTGCTGGGCGAATTGGTGGGCAAGCCGTCGAGGGCCATCGTGCTGGGCTGGAACGGTGCCTTCACCCTGGCGGTCTTTTCGGTGCTGTGCCTGTGGCTGACCCTTCTGTCGCGTTTGACACAATGAGTAATGGCGAGATTCGGGAGGAATAACGAGATGCGGGCTTTGGACGACATCTTGGTCCTCGACCTGTCGCGGGTGCTGGCCGGTCCCTTCTGCACCCAGATGCTGGCCGATCTGGGCGCCAAGGTGATCAAGGTGGAAAAGCCCGGTTCCGGTGACGACACCAGGGGCTGGGGCCCGCCTTTCCTCGCCGACCCGGAAACGGCGGAGAAAGGCGACGCCGCCTATTATCTCGCCGCCAACCGGGGCAAGCATTCGGTGACCATCGACTTGGCGAAGCCTGAGGGCCAGGAGCTGATCCGCGCCCTGGCGGCCAAGGCCGACGTGCTTGTGGAGAACTACAAGCTGGGCGGGCTGGCCAAATACGGCCTGGACTACGCGTCCTTGAAGACCATCAACCCCCGGCTGGTCTATTGCTCGATCACGGGATTTGGCCAGGACGGCCCTTATGCGCCGCGCGCCGGTTACGACTTCATGATCCAGGCCATGGGCGGCATGATGAGCGTGACGGGCGAGAAGGACGGCCTGCCCGGCGGCGGGCCCCAAAAGGCGGGCATCGCCATCGCCGATCTGTCCACCGGTCTGCACGCGGTCATCGCGGTTCTGGCGGCGCTCAACCAGCGCCATCGCACCGGGCGCGGCCAGTATATCGATCTCGGCCTGCTGGACGTGCAGGTCTCCATGATGTCCAATCAAGCCATGACCTATCTGGTCAGCGGCAAAGCCCCCGGACGCGCGGGCAACGGCCATGCCGCCATCGTGCCCTATCAGGCCTTTGCCACCATGGACGGCCATCTGATCATCGCGGTGGGCAATGACGGGCAATTCGCCAAACTGGCGGACGAACTCGGGCATCCCGAATGGGCCGAGGACGAGCGCTTCGCGCTCAACCGCACCCGCGTCGAGCACCGCGACGTGCTGACCCCCCTGATCGAGGCAGAAACCCGGCGCTATGATTCGGCCCAGTTGCTCGAAGCCTTGGAGCGCCGCCAGATTCCTTGCGGCCCCATCAACACCATGGACAAGGTCTTCGCCGATCCCCAGGCCAAGGCGCGCGGCCTGGACCAGGAGGTTCCCCACGCAAGGGCCGGGACCATTCCCACCGTGGCCAGCCCGCTGCGCCTGTCTGATTCCCCCGTCCTCTATGACCGGGGACCGCCGCTGTTGGGCGAGCACACCGAGAGCGTCCTGACCGAGATGCTGGGGCTTGATAGCGCAATGCTGGCCGCGCTTCGCGACAAAGGCGTGGTGTGAGCTTGACGGAGGCAGGGGCGCCCCCGATAACTCAGGGATGAGTTCCGACCCCGCCTTGCTGCTCCAAAGGGCCGAAGCGCTGCACAATCAGGGCCGCGTCGAGGAGGCGGATCGTCTTTACCAAGACCTCATCACCCAGGCTCCGCAATCGCCCGAGGCCGCCAAGGCGCTGACCAATCGGGGCGTCATCGCCCAGGGCGGAGGCCGGACCGACGAGGCCCTCGACCTTCATGGCCGCGCCCTTGCCCTGGTGCCCGGACTGGCAGAAGGCTGGTGCAACCGAGGCGATCTGTTCAGCGATCTGGGCCGGTGGAACGAGGCGCAAGCCGATTTCGCCCGCGCCGCCAAGCTCTCCCCCCAACTGCTTCCGGCCTGGTTCAACCTGGGCAATGCGCGCCTGCAATTGGGCGAAGCGGCGGCAGCGGAGGTCTGCTATCGCCGCGCCTTGGAACTGGCCCCCCATCTGCCGGTGATTCACGCCCAACTGGCCCGCTGCCTGGATGCGCTGGGCCGGGCGCAAGAGGCCGCCGACGCCATGGAGGCGGCATCGCGGCTGGCCCCCGGCGACTGGCGGATGCTGACCGATCTGGGCGCCCTACAGCAGCAGGCCGGACGGATCACTGCGGCCAAGGAAAGCCTGCGCTCGGCCATCTCGCTCAATCCCGCCCATGCCAGCGCCCATTACAATCTGGGCAATGTCTTTTACGGCGAGGGTCGCGCCACCGAGGCCTGCGCCTGCTGGCAGGCCGCCTGGACCATGGATACGGGGCTGAGGGACGCGGCGTCCAATTACCTCAACGGCCTGCACTACCTGCCCAAAATGAGCGGCGAAGAGACCGGCAAGATTCATCGCCAGATGATGGAGCGCATGGGTGCCCCCACGCCCTCGGGCTACGCCAATACGCCCGATCCGGGGCGGGTGATCCGGGTGGGCTATGTCTCGGCCGATTTGCGCCGCCATCCCCTGGGCCTGCTCATGCGCCCGGTGCTGAAGGGCCACGATCCGGCCCGGATTTTCGCCGCCTGCTATTCCACCCGGTCGGGCGACGACGACATCACCCCGGAATTGCGCCGCCACGCCGCGTTATGGCGCGATGTGGCCGGGCTGGATGCCGAGGCTCTGGCCCGGCTGATCCAAGACGACGGCATGGATATCCTGGTGGATCTTGACGGCCAGACGGCGGGCAACCGGTTGGATCTGTTCGCGCGCAAGCCCGCGCCGGTGCAGATAAGCTGGCTGGGCTATCCCTTTACCACCGGGCTGGCCGCCATGGACTATGCCCTGATGGACCGCGCCACCGTGCCGCCAGAGGCGGAAGGCTGGTTCAGCGAGACGGTGCTGCTGCTGCCCGGCTCGCGCCTGTGCTATCAGGGGGCCCAAACACCGGAGCCGCAACCGCCGCCCATGCTGCGCCGAGGCCATGTCACCTTCGGCAGCTTCAACAATATCGCCAAGCTGAATGGGCAGGTCGTGGCCTCCTGGGCGCGCATCCTGCACCGGGTGCCCGGCTCGCGCCTGGTGCTGAAATGGCCTCACCTTGCCTGGAAGGAGGTGGCGAGCCCTTTGCGCGAAGCCTTCGCCGCCCAGGGTATCGACCCCGATCGGCTGGAGCTGCGCGGCAATTCCCCACCCAGCCAGTTGCTGGCCGAATACGGTGATGTGGACATCGCCCTCGATCCCTTCCCCTATTGCGGCGCCTTCACCTCGTGCGAAGCGCTGTGGATGGGAGTCCCGGTGGTGACCCTGGCCGGGCCGCGCCCGTTCTCGCGCCAAAGTCTGGCCCTGCTGTCGGCCATGGGCCTGGAGGGCGATCTGGCGCGCTTCGATCTTGCGGAATACGAGGATCTGGCCGTCAGTTTGGCCGCCAACCTGCCCCGCCTGGAAGAACTGCGCCGCGAACTGCGCCCGGCCATGCGCCGGACCATCGGCGATTCCGCCGCCCATCTGGCCGCGCTGGAACAGGTCTTCCGGCAGGTTTGGACCGCATGGTGCGTAAAGATAAAGGGGGAAGCCTGAGAAGGCTCCCCCCTTTACCGCTCTCCCCTACCCCCCCGGGTTGGGATCGCTACAGCCGCTGCTCCCGCGGCCGCAAGTCGTCGGCACTGCAAAAATAAAGACCTGGCCCCATGGGCACAGGTCACTGCGTGTTTTTACTTAGCATCAAACCCCACCCATGCCAAGCCCAAAAGGATAGGTCGACACCATCCTTTTGGGCGGAAGCGCTGTTTGAAGGGAAAGGCCACGCTTCTTGTCGCTTTTGCGACAATGACGACATCTCGGCCAAATTGCTTTTTCAGCCCCTGCTAAAGGCCATAGGCGACCTGCCACAGCCCATGGATAGGGGCTGTATCATGAAAAAACGGCTGATTTTCGCCATTTCGCAAATTTGGCATTGCAATGCGTATTTCAAAACACGCACTCTTGATGTGGACGATGACCTCGCATACCATCCATGCAACGTTTTTTTGAGCAATTATACTTTTGTGGCGCGGGTCTTGCTAAGTGTCTTTGGCAAGGCCACGGGAACAGGCCCCCTTGCGTCAGGAAGTTTCACCCGAAGGAGGGCTTAGGCTCGATGACCGTTCGTATCACCCGCCGTCGTGCCATCACGGTTCTGGCCGCCGCCGCCGGACTGCCGTTGTTGATGAAGGCCAATGCCGCCCAGGCCCGCCTGGTGCGCTGGGAAGGGACGACGCTGGGCGCGCCGTCGACCATCCAGCTCTTCTCCACCGACGAGGCCCAGGCCCGCGCCGCCCTGGCCGCGGCCCAAGCCGAACTGGCCCGGCTGGAAGCCATCTTCAGCATCTACCGCGCCGATTCGGCCCTGTCGGCCTTGAACCGCGACGGCAAGCTGGACAATGCGCCCGCCGAATTCGTCGAACTGGCCGCCCATGCCAAGAGCCTGGCTGCCATCAGCGACGGCGCCTTCGACCCCACCATCCAGCCGGTGTGGCAGCTTTATTTCAGCCACTTCACCGCCGCCAACCCCGACGCAGCTGGCCCGTCGCGCAAGGATCTGGACGCGGCCCTGGCCCTGGTTGACTGGAAGGGAATCGAGATCGACCCCGCCGGGCGCCGTGTGGCCCTGGCCCGGCCCGGCATGGCGCTGACGCTCAACGCCCGCGCCCAAGGCTATATCACCGACAAGGTGGCCGAGGTGCTGCGCGCCCACGGCTTCACCCAGATGCTGGTGGATATGGGCGAGCCCCGCGCCATGGAGGCTAAGCCCGACGGCTCCGCCTGGCGCATCGGCATCGCCAATCCCGCCGACAATTCCAAGGCCGTCACCTCGGTCGACGTGATCAACAAGTGTGTCTCCACCTCGGGCGGCTATGGCACCATCTTCGACGAGGCGGGCAAGTTCACCCACATCATCGACCCCAGGACCGGCAAGACCGCTCCGGCCGATCTGGGCGTGACGGTGATCGCCGACAACGCCACCATCGCCGATGGCCTGGCCACCGCCCTGATCCTGGCCCCCGAGGCCAAGCGCGCCCATATCCTGCGGGCGGGCGGCGCGGAGAAGGCCTTCTTTGTCACGCCCGAAGGTGTGGTCGCGACGGTGACGGCCTAAGTCGGATGAGCGATCCCCTGTCCACGTTTCCCGATACCGATGACCGCGACATGATCGAGGGCTTTGCCCGCGTTGTCGCCATCAGCGACGGCAAGGCCTGGGCCGAACCCGAGCAGGCGCCCAGTTGCGGCGGCTGCCACTCGGCCGGGCTGTGCAGTATCGGCAAGCAGATCGGGGACCCGACCGCGCGCCAGATGGCCAAGCGCTTCGCCCTGCCGGGCGATCTGGGCCTGACGGTGGGGGAAAAAGTGGTGGTGGGTGTGCGCGAGGACACCCTGACCAAGGGCGCGCTCACCGCCTACGGCTTGCCGCTGGTCACTTTGCTGGCGGGCGGCATCTTGGGACAGGAACTGGGTCGCAGCGATGCCTTGGCGGCGCTGGGAGCCGTCATCGGTATGGTGGCCGGGCTTTTCGGCTCCCGCATCATCGCCGGTATTCTTTCGGCACGGGGGGAACTGACCCCCCGCTTCCTGCGCCGCACATTTGATGTGCCCGCGGATGGGGCCTGCCACACGGAACTTGGCCACACGGAACTTGGGTAAAGGGGAAAGCACCCGATGCAACATTACCTTCTGCTGATCATCAGCGCCGCCCTGGTCAGCAATGTCGTGCTGATGCGGTTCCTGGGCCTGTGTTCCTTCATGGGCGTCACCACCCGGGTCGATACCGCCGTGGGCATGGGGGCCGCCACCACCTTCTGCATCACCATTTCGGCCATGCTGGACTGGGGTCTCGAGCACTATCTGCTGGAGCCTTACGAACTGGGCTATCTGCGCACCGTGGCCTTCATCCTGGTCATCGCGGCCGCCGTGCAGTTCACCGAGGCCGTGGTCCGCAAGGTCTCGCCCGTCATGTTCCAGATGCTGGGCATCTATCTGCCGCTGATCACCACCAACTGCGCCGTGCTGGGCGTCAATCTGCTGCTGGTTGAAGGCAAGATGAACTTCATCGAGAGCACGCTGTTCGCCCTGGCCTCGTCGCTGGGCTATTCGCTGGTCATGGTGCTGTTCGCCGGCCTCAGAGAGCGTATCGCGCTCAACGCCGTGCCACGCCTGTTCGCCGGTCCGCCCATCGGCTTCATCACCGCCAGCTTGCTGGCCCTGGCCTTCATGGGCTTTTCCGGTATGAGCACCAATTAGGAGGTTGCCTGTCATGTTGTTGGATGTCGGAAGTCTGGCGGTGATGGGTGTGACGCTGGGCGCGGTTCTGGGAACCGCAGCCAAGCTCCTGGCCGTGCCCAATAACCCCATCGAGGAAGAGCTGCAGAACCTGCTTCCCGGTTCCCAGTGCGGCCAGTGCGGCTTCGTGGGCTGTGCCCAATACGCCGCGGCCCTGGCCAAGGGCGGCACGCCGGTCACGCTCTGCGCGCCGGGCGGCAAGGCCACCATCGAGGCTCTGGCCAAGAAGCTGGGCGTGCATGCCGATGCCGACGGTCACGAAGAGGTCGGCCCCCGCGTCGCCTTCGTCAACGAGGATCTGTGCATCGGCTGCCTGCGCTGCATCGGCGAATGCGGCTCGGACGCCATCGTCGGCGCGCCCAAGCAGCTTCACACGGTGATCGCCGACGCCTGCCACGCCTGTGGCAAGTGCTTCAAGATCTGCCCCACCGAGGCCATCGAGATGCGCCCCATCCCGCAAACCATCGCAGCCTGGCACTGGAATAAGCCCGGCGAGCATTCGGCTCATTGAGGAGAGACGGTCGATGAAACTGTTTCCCATCCTGGGGGGCATCCACCCGGAATACCGCAAGGAGCTGACGAGCGAAAAGGCTATCGTCGCCCTGCCGCTTCCGAAGACGCTTTACCTCCCCTTGCAGCAGCATATGGGCGCGCCCGCCAATACCACCGTCAGCGTGGGTGACGAAGTCAAGAAGGGCCAGGTCCTGGCCAAGGCGCAGGGCGCCATCTCGGCCGCCGTGCATGCCCCCACTTCGGGCCGCATCGCCGCCATTACCGAGATGACCGCGCCCCATCCTTCGGGTCTGCCCCAGTTGACCATCATGCTGGATTCCGACGGCAAGGATGAGTGGGCCGAGCCCATGGCCGCCATTGCCGATCCCTTCGCGGCTTCTGCCAATGAGATCAAGACCCGCGTCGCCGAGGCCGGTATCGTCGGCCTGGGCGGGGCGACCTTCCCCTCGGCGGTGAAGCTGGGCCTGGGTGGTCAGCACAAGCTGGAAATCCTGCTCTTGAACGGCGCCGAGTGCGAGCCCTACCTCACCTGCGACGACCGTGTCATGCGCGAATTCGCGGCCCAAGTGGTGGATGGCGCCCGCATCATGGCCCATGCGCTCGGCGCTCCCAAGGTGATCATCGCCGTGGAGGACAACAAGCCCCAGGCCGTGGAATCCTTGAAGGCCGAAGCCGCCAAGACCCCCAATGTCGAAGTGGTGGGCGTGCCGGTTCAGTATCCCATGGGCGCCGAACGCCACCTGACCCAGGCGGTGACGGGGCGCGAAACGCCGGCCCGCAAGCTGACCGCCGATGTGGGCGTGGTGGTGCACAACGTCGCCACGGCGCGCGCCGTGCATCAGGCGGTGCGTCTGGGCCGTCCGCTGGTCTCGCGCGTGGTCACGGTCAGCGGCGGCGGCGTCGCCGAGCCGAAGAATATCGAAGTGCCGCTGGGCACCAAGGTGAGCGAGCTGCTGGACTTCTGCGGCGGCATCTCCAAGGCCACCAAGCGCGTCATCTCCGGCGGCCCCATGATGGGCCAGCCTTTGCCCTCGCTGGACGTGGCGGTGGTCAAGGGTACGTCGGGCATCCTGGCGCTGACCCAGTCCGAAACCAACGAACACGCATCCAGCCCCTGCATCCGCTGCGGCTCCTGCGTCACCTACTGCCCCTGCGGTCTGGTGCCGGTGGAGATGGCCAGCTTCATCAGGAACGACAAGCTGGACCTGGCCGCCAAGATCGGCGTGCAGGATTGCGTGTCCTGCGGCTCTTGCTCCTATATCTGCCCGTCGCATATTCCGCTGGTGCATTTCTTCAACTACGCCAAGGGCAAGATCGCGGCCCTCGACCGCGAACGGCGCAAGACCGAGCAGACCAAATCGCTGGTCGAGGCCCATAACGCGCGTCTCGAACGCCAGGCCCAGGCCAAGCGCGAAGCCGCCGCCAAGGCCAAGGCCGCCAAGGAGGCCGCCGAAGCCGCTGCCGCCGCCCAGGCTCAACCCACCATCGAAGGCGGGGCCAACGCATGAGTATCGTGATCGACAAAAGCGGGCCGTTCACCCACGGCCCCAATACCGTGTCAAAGACCATGTTCACGGTCCTGGCGGCCCTGGCGCCCGCCACGCTGTATAATCTGTGGCTGTTCGGCCTTCCCGCCATTTTGCTGTTCATCGTGACCATGGCCGCCTGCGCGCTGTGCGAGGCCGCCTGCGTGCGCATCAGCGGCGGCAATCCCGACCGGGCCCTGGGCGACGGTTCGGTGTTGATCACCGGCTGGCTGCTGGCGCTGTCCCTGCCCCCCTGGGCGCCCTGGTGGGTGGCCGTGGTGGCCTCGGTCTTCGCCGTCTGCCTCGCCAAGCATGCCTTCGGCGGATTGGGCCAGAACGTCTTCAACCCGGCCATGGTCGGCCGCGTGGTGGTGCTGGTCTCCTTCCCGCTGCAGATGACCTCCTTCGTTAGCCCTAAGCCGCTGTTCACCCCCGGCTCGCCCGGCCTGTCCGAGTCCATGACCATCATCTTCGGACGTGGGTTCAGCCTGGACGGCATCAGCACCGCCTCGCCGCTGGGCTTCATCAAGACCGAGCTGTCCAAGGGCGTTCCGGTCACCCAGTCGCTGTCGTCCTTCCCCAGTCTTGGCGACATGATGATCGGCTTCCACCCCGGCTCCATGGGCGAGACGGCGGTGCCGCTGATCCTTCTGGGCGGCCTGTTCCTCATGTGGCGCAAGATCATCAGCTGGCACATTCCGGTGTCCATGCTGGCGACCCTGTTCCTGTTGGGCACCATCTTCAGCACCATCGACCCGGCCCGCCACACCGGCGGCATGGTCCAGCTGCTGTCGGGCGCGTCGTTCCTGGGCGCCTTCTTCATCGCCACCGACTATGTCACCTCGCCGGTGTCCAAGTCGGGCCAGTTGGCCTTCGGCTTCGGCGTCGGGTTGCTCACCTGGATCATCCGCACCTATGCCGGATATCCCGAGGGCGTGGCCTTCGCCGTGCTGCTGATGAACGCGCTGACGCCCATTCTCGATCAACATTTCCGGCCGCGCGTCTTCGGGCGCACCCGCAAGGGCGAGCCTCTGCCGGTCAGGGGGGACAAATGAGCCAAGCCGTACGGCCCACCTGGGTCCACGCCTTCATCCTCGGCACCTTCTGCGCCGGTTTCGGCGTGGCGCTGGCGCTGACCGACGACGTTACCAAGGCGCCCATCAAGGATCGCGCCCTGGAAGATAAGATGAACTCGCTGGGTCAGGTGATCCCTAAGTCCATCCACGACAACAACCCGGTCACCGACGCCATCACCCTGCCCAATCCGGCCGCGGGCGGCCATGGCGGCGCTCCGGCCGAGACCATCGTCTACCGCGCCATCAAGGACGGCAAGATCACCGGCGTGGCCTTCGAGCTGGACGCCTCGGGCGGCTATGGCGGCCCGGTCAAGCTGATGATGGGTATCGCGCCCGACGGCAAGCTTTTGGGCGTGCGCGTCATCTCCCACAAGGAGACGCCCGGTCTGGGCGACAAGATCGACGCCGCCAAGACTGACTGGATCACCCGATTCACCGGCCTGTCGCTGGGCAACCCGCCTGCGGATAAGTGGAAGGTCAAGAAGGACGGCGGCCAGTTTGACCAGTTCTCGGGCGCCACCATTACGCCACGCGCCGTGGTGGGTGGCATCCGCCACGGTCTGGAATTCTTCGCCGCCAATTCGGCCCGCATGATGGAGAAGAAGTGATGTCTGCAAGCTACGGACGGATCATCAAGGACGGATTGTGGGAAAACAACGGCGTGCTGTGCATGCTGCTGGGCATGTGCCCCACCATGGCCATGACCGGCACCGCCACCAACGGTTTGGGCATGGGCCTGGCCACGGCGGCGGTGATGGCGGCGTCCAACCTGATGGTGGCCATGTTCCGCAACTACGTCACCCACGAGGTGCGTATTCCGGTCTATATCCTGATCGTGGCGGCCAATGTCACCTTCGTGGATCTGGGCATGAATGCCTGGATGCACGAGCTTTACAAGGTGCTGGGCCTGTTCATTCCGCTGATCGTCTCCAACTGCCTGCCGCTGGCCCGTCTGGAGGCCTTCGCCGCCAAGGAGCCGGTGCTGCCCTCCTTCCTGGACGGATTGTTCATGGGCCTGGGCTTCACCCTGGCGCTGACCGCCATCGGCGCGGTGCGCGAGATGATCGGCCAGGGTACCCTGTTCGCCGATGCCGCCCTGCTGCTCGGCCCCTGGGCCAAGATGTTTGAACTGCGCGTCATGCCCGCCGATTGGGGCATCCTGGTCCTTATCCTGCCGCCCGGCGGCTTCCTGATCGCCGGTTTGATGGTGGTGGCCAAGCGTCTGGTCGATCTTGCCGGTGGCAAGGAAATCAAGATGGCTGGCGCGCACAGCGTCTAAGGGAGAGCTAGACATTATGAAAATCGGAGTCGTCTACGCCCTTCCCGCCCGCCAGTCATGGCTGACCATCGACGTTCCGGAGGGAACCACGGTCAAGGAAGCCATCCAGAAGTCCGGCATCCTGAACCAGTTTCCCGAGATCGATCTGGACACCCAGAAGGTCGGAATCTTCGGCAAATCCGCCGCCCTGGACGCGGTGGTGGAGGAAGGGGCGCGCATCGAGATCTACCGCCCCATCACCGTCGATCCCAAGACCGTCAAGCGCCGCGCCGCCCCCGAGGCTCCCGCGGCCGGAGGAGCGGAGTCATGAGCACCCAGGATCTCAGCGTCACCCAGGCGGTGGCCTATTCCGTCCTTTACGCCCTGGACATCGAAGCCGCAGCGCCCTGGAAGGCCTGGGCCCATATCTGGCTGAAGGGCGATGACCGCACGGCGGCCTCGGCCCAGATGGCGGCGGCCGGGGCGTCCACCCCATCGGCCAAATCCGCCGCCAATGCCGCCCGTCTGGCCGCCGAAGCCACCCAGTTGCAGACCGAGGCCGCCATGTTGATGGCCGAGAACCGCAACGCCTCGTGGCAGCTTGACCAGTACGAATTGCGCAACGAGCAGTGCCTGAACTCGGTCGCCGAATCCATCCGCATGGGCAGCAGCGACGGAACCCTCGATACCCAAAGCCCCCGCTCGGCGGAATTGCGGGCCAAGGTTCAGAAAGAGTTCTGAGGAGTAATATGCGGGGCTCCGCCCCGGTCCCCGGCTGGAGGCTTACGCCTCCAGACCTCCCCTGATTTTATCGATAAAATTAAAGGGGGTCTGGGGTCTGCCCCAGATGGGTTCGGGCGATAGCCCGATCATGCGGCAAAGCCATCCCCGCCAACGGCTTGGTCAGCGCCGTGGCGAACAGCGCCATCAGCACCATGGCACCGAAGCAGGTCTCGGAGATCAATCCGGTATCGGCCAGCAGGGTGAGAACCACCAGTTCCATCAGTCCCTTGCAGGTGAGCAACCCGCCGAGCGTCAACGCCTCGCGGCCCGTGCAGCCGCCCATCCAGGCGGGCAGCGCCGAGACCAGCTTGCCCAGAATGGCCGCAGCACTCATCACCCAGAAGATGGTCAACGCCCCGCCTCCCAGATCGATGCGGGTCTTCAACCCCACCGAGATGAAGAAGAAGGGCAGCAGCACCACCTGCACGAAGGTTTCGAAACTGCCGACGATGGCCTGGGCCACCTTGCGCGGCATCACCGCGCCGAACACGAAGGCGCCGATCACTGCGTGCAGGCCCAGTATTTCGGTGACCAACGAGGCCAATGCCAGACCGATGGTCAGCAGAACCACATCACCCGCCCCCACCCTGCCGCTGGCCTCGGCATGGGCGAAGAGACGGCGCAACAGCGGCCGGACCACCCAGAACAGAAAGCCCGCGAACAGCAGGGCGCCCAGGGCGGCCTGCCCAGCCTCCCACAGGTCGCCACCACGGCTTAGCGCCAGCAGCAAAGCCACCGCCACCCACAGAGCTGCATCGTTGAAGGCCGCCGCGCCGATAGCCATGACACCCGTTTTGTGGTGCTCGAGCCCCATCTCGCGGACCACGGCGCCCAGCACGGGCAAAGCGGTCACGCCCGCCGCAATGCCCATGGCGGCGGCGAAGACCGGCCTTGTGGCGAAGAACCCCGCCGCGTCGGGGATGGCGGCAAACAGCCACCAGCCCCCCACCGCCCCCGCCAGACTGGGCACCACCACGCTGGACAGGGCCAGGACGGAGAAACAGCGCCCCTGGCCCCTGATCCGCGCCAGATCGAAATGCAGGCCGATGGAGAAGGCGAAAAACACCACGGCAAGCCGCACCAGCCCGTCCAGCGCCAGCAGCGAGGCGGGCGGGAACAGCCGCATGGCAAGTTCAGGCGAGGCCCAGCCCAGAAGGCTCGGCCCCAGCGCGATCCCCACCGCCATCTGTACGGCAGCCAATGGCATCAGGCGGCCAATCAGCCTCATCCGCCACAGACCATAGGGCAGGCCGATGATCAGCGCGGTCTGGATCAGGAAGAGGCTCACCCGCCCTGCTGCTCCTTGGTCATCATCACGCGGCCCGCGATGGCGATGGCGATTCCCACCAGAGCCACCACGATGGTGGCCAGCGCGTTGATCTCGGGGCTTACCCCCAGTCGCACCTTGGAGAAGATGACGATGGGCAGCGGCGTGGCGCCCGGCCCGGAGACGAAGGCGGAAATCACCACATCGTCCACCGACAGCGTAAAGGCCAGCAGCCAGCCCGCCGCCAGGGCGGGCGCGATGATGGGAAGCGTGATGCGCAAAAAGACGGTGAGCGGTCGGGCCCCCAGATCCATGGCCGCCTCCTCCAGCGACATGTCCATCTGGCTCAAGCGCGAGCGCACCACCACGGTAACGAAGGACAGGCTGAAGGTGATATGGGCGATGACGATGGTGGTCATGGACCGCCCATCGGGCCAGCCCAGCAGATGCTCCATGCCGACGAACAGCAGCAGCAGGGCCAGGCCAGTGATGATCTCGGGCATCACCAGCGGGGCCGAGACCATGCCGGTGAACAGGGCACGGCCGGGATAACGCTTGAAACGCACCAGAACCACCGCCGCCAATGTGCCCAGAATAGTGGCCGAACAGGCATTGACGAAGGCGATCTTCAAACTCAGCCAGGCGGCGTCCAGCACCTGGGAATCGTGCAGCAATTCGCCATACCATTTGGTGGAAAAGCCGCCCCACACGGTGACCAGCTTGGACGCGTTGAAGGAATAGATCACCAAAAGCGCGATGGGCAAGTAAAGGAAGGCATAGACCAGCGCCAGGGCGCTATAGAGGGCGAAGCCGCGATTGTTCATCCCTCGCGCTCCAGCCGTTTGGCCTCGAAATGCTGGAACACCATGATGGGCACCACCAGAAGCACCAGCATGGCCACCGCCACCGCCGAGGCCGTCGGCCAGTCGCGGTTGTCGAAGAACTCGGCCCACAGCACCTTGCCGATCACCAATGTGTCGGGACCACCCAGCAGATCGGGAATGACGAACTCGCCCACCGCCGGAATGAAGACCAGCATGCAGCCCGCGATGATTCCGGGCATGCTGAGCGGCAAGGTGATAGCCAAAAACGCCTTGAATGGACGGCAACCCAGATCGGCGGCGGCTTCCAGCAGCGACAGGTCCATCTTCTCGAGCGTGGCGTAAAGCGGCAGGATCATGAACGGCAGGTAGGAATAGACCATGCCGATGACCACCGCCGTGGAGGTCTCGAGAATCTGCAAGGGCTCGGAGATGACCCCCATGCCCATCAGGGCCATGTTGAGCAGGCCTTCGTTCTTCAAGATGCCGATCCAGGCGTAGACGCGGATCAGGAACGAGGTCCAGAACGGCAGCGCCACCAGCATCAGCAGCGCCTGGCGGCGGCTGGCGGGTGCGCGGGCGATGGCATAGGCGGCGGGATAGCCTAGCAACAAACAGCCCAGCGTGGAGATCCCCGCCAATTTAAGCGATCCCAGATAGGCCAGCAGATAAAGATCGTCCCCCAACAGGGTGTTGTAGCCCGCCAGCGTCCCTCTAAAGACACCCTCGACCCAGAGCGGCATATAGGGCGGAATGCCCATCTGCGGCTCGGACAGGCTGATCTTGAGAACGATCAGGAAAGGCACCAGAAAGAACAGCAGCAACCAGGCATAGGGCGCCAGTCCCACCAGGAAACGCCCTCCCCTGCCCTCCAGCAGGCCTTTCATTTGGTGAGCACCAGGGAATCTGCGGGATGCCAAGCCAGGAACACAGGATCGTCCCAGGTCAGGCGGCTGTCCTCGCCGTGATGCAGATTGGTGCGCAGGGCCTGCACCTTGCGGCCCGAGGCGAGGCGCACATGGTAGATGGAGACGTCGCCCAGATAGGCGATGTCGCTGACCACGCCCTCGGCCCAGTTCTGGCCCGATTGGGGCTTGTCGCGCCCGATGCCCATCTTTTCCGGGCGCACCATGACGGTAACCGCCGCGCCCGCCGCCAACTTAGGCGCGCCCTGGACGGCTAGGTCGTGTTCCAGCTCGGGGCAGGTCACGGACACAGCCCCCTCGCCACCCTTGGCTGTCCCCTCGAACATATTGGCGGCGCCAATGAAATCGGCGACGAAGCGGGTGCCGGGATATTCATAGATCTCCACCGGGCTGCCCACCTGCTCGATACGCCCGGCATTCATGACGCCGATGCGGCTCGACATGGTCATGGCTTCGCCCTGGTCGTGGGTGACCATGACGAAGGTGATGCCGACCCGGTCCTGGATATTGACCAGTTCCAGCTGAGTGGCCTCGCGCAGCTTCTTGTCCAGGGCCGCCAAGGGCTCGTCCAGCAGGACCACCTTGGGCTCCTTGGCGAGGCAGCGGGCGAGCGCCACGCGCTGGCGCTGGCCGCCCGACAACTGGTGCGGCTTGCGCCCCGAGAAACGGCTCATCTGAACGAGGTCCAGGCTGGCGGCCACCTTGTCCCTGATGACCGCCTTGGGCAACCCATCCTGCTTCAGGCCAAAGGCGATATTGTCGGCCACGCTCATATGGGGGAACAGGGCATAGGACTGGAACATCATGTTCACCGGCCGCTCATAGGGCGGCACAGCCGTGACGTCTTGGCCATCGATGAGGATGCGCCCCGTCGTCGGCGTCTCGAACCCGGCCAGCATGCGCAACAGCGTGGTCTTGCCGCAGCCCGAGGCGCCGAGCAGCGAGAAAAACTCGCCCTTGTGAATGGCGAGATCCACATGCTCCACGGCGGTGAAATCCCCGAACCGCTTGGAAATCCCCTCGAAGCGGATCAGCGGCACCGCCTGGGGATCGTTCCAGGGAGCATTGGCCTCCCGCTTGACCGCCGCCTGCGCCATGCCCTTTAGCGGCCCGTCTTGACGGTGGTCCACAACCGGGTGCGCTCGCGCTCCTTGGCCATCTCGGCGGGCGGAACCTGGAACTCCTTGGCCACCACGGCCTCGGGCGGGAAGATCACCGGATCGCTTTGGATGTCCTTGTTGACCAGATGCTTGGAGCCCGAGATGGGATTGGCATAGCCGGTGGTATTGGTGAAGCCCGCCGCCACTTCCGGCTTCATCAGGAAATCGATGAACTTATGCGCGTTGTCGGGATGGGGGGCATCGGCGGGAATGACCATGGAATCGATATTGACCACGGCGCCTTCCTTGGGGATGACCACCTTGACCTTGACGCCCTTGCCCGCTTCGGCGGCGCGGTTGCGCGCCTGGACCAGATCGCCCACATAGCCGTGCGCCATGCAGATGTCGCCATTGGCCAGATCGTTGATGAATTTGGACGAATGGAAATACTTGATGCTGGGACGGATCTTGGTCACCGCCTCGGCCGCCGCCTTGAGATCGGCGGATTCGAGCGAGGCGCCGTTCTTACCCAGATAAACCAGGGCGGCGGGGAAAACCTCGGTGGGCGCGTCCAGCAGGCTGACACCGCAGCCCTTCAGCTTGGAGACCTGGGCCGGATCGAACAGGGCCGACCAACTGTCCAGGGGCATGCCCGGCGCCGCCTTGGCGACCTTGTCCACGTTATAGGCATAGCCGCTGGCCGAGATGGCATAGGGAATGGCGTAGAGATTGCCCGGATCGGCGGAGCGGCCCAGCGTCACCATCACCTGGGCGTCCAGATTGCCGTAATTGGACAACTTGGTGCGGTCCAGCTTCTGATAAATGCCCGCCTTGATCTGATTGGCCAGGAATGGGGACGCCGAGGGGAACACCACGTCATAGCCCGACTTGCCCGCCTGCAGCTTGGCCTGAAGCACTTCGTTGCTGTCGTAAACGTCGTAATTGACCTTGATGCCGGTCTGGGCGGTGAACTTCTCCAGCGTATCGGGCGCGATATAGTCCGACCAGTTGTAGACGTTCAGCACCTTGTCTTCCGCCGCCTGGGCACCAGGAACTGAAGACGCAACCGCAGCAATCAGCGACAAAGCGACAGCCGTCAAGGAAACGCGCATGACCTTATCCCCCAGCCAGAAATCCCGATGCCGGGCCGATCGCCGCCGATACCCGTGCGGGGCCGATATTTCCGGTCCAGGGACTGCCTTGTCAACGGGCAATGCTTAAAAAAAGGCCC
Source organism: Paramagnetospirillum magnetotacticum MS-1 (assembly GCF_000829825.1). NCBI lineage: Bacteria > Pseudomonadati > Pseudomonadota > Alphaproteobacteria > Rhodospirillales > Magnetospirillaceae > Paramagnetospirillum > Paramagnetospirillum magnetotacticum. The sequence goes on from NZ_JXSL01000027.1 coordinate 603,365, forward strand.
GCCGGAGAAGAACCCCGGCGGGTTTCGCAGTTTGCGGGAGGTAACTGAATAGTTTGGCGGACCGATTCACCGGCTGGCGACGTCGCCAGCCGGGATCGGACCACTAGTGATTGGAGGCCGATGCAGCACCGATTCCCGTCTGGGCGCGGACATACTGGTCCTCGAACAGAGCCTTCTCCGCCTCGGCGGTCGCGCTCTTGTCCAGCTTGGAGACCAAGATGGTGACGGCAAAGGCCAGGGTCATGGAGAACAGGGCCGGATGCTCGTAGGGGAAGATGGGCGCCGGATTGTTCAGCACCACCACCCACACGGCCTTGGACAGCACCACGCAGGCCACCGCCGACACCAGACCGGCGATGCCGCCCCACAAGGCGCCCTTGGTGGTCAGGCCCTTCCAGTACATGGAGAGGAACAGCACCGGGAAGTTGGCCGAGGCCGCGATGCCGAAGGTGAGGCCCACCAGGAAAGCGACGTTCTGCTTCTCGAACATGATCCCTAAGATCACGGCGATGACGCCCAGCACCAGGGAAGCCAGCTTGGAGACGCGCATCTCCTCGGCCTCGGTGGCGTGGCCCTTGCGGATGACGCGGGCATAGATGTCGTGGGCGATGGCCGAGGCGCCGGCCAGGGCCAGACCCGAGACCACGGCTAAGATGGTGGCGAAGGCCACCGCCGACAGGAAGCCCAGGAAGATGTCGCCGCCCAGGGCCTTGGCCAGATGCATCACCGGCATATTGCCGCCGCCCAGCAGCTTGCCGCCCACCTTGCCGCCTTCGAAGAACTGCGGATCGGTGCCGACGATGCTGACCGCGGCGAGGCCCAGGATGCAGACCACCAGGAAGAAGAAGCCGATGAAGCCCGACGCCACGAACACGCTCTTGCGCGCTTCCTTGGCGTTGGGAACGGTGAAGAAACGCATCAGGATGTGCGGCAGCGCGGCGGTGCCGAACACCAGACCCAGCGACAGCGACACCGCCGAGACCGGATCGGCCAGCAGAGTGCCCGGCCCCATGATCTTGACGCCCGCCTTGTGGGACGAGACCGCCTTGGCGGCCAGGGTTTCCAGGCTGAAGCCGAACTTGGACAGAGCCAGGACGCAGAGCAGGACGCCGCCGCCCAGAAGAAGACAGGCCTTGATGATCTGCACCCAGGTGGTGGCGATCATGCCGCCGAAGGTGACATAGACCACCATCAGCACGCCGACGATGATCACCGCCACGGCATAGTCGAGGCCGAACAGCAGCTTGATCAGCTGACCGGCGCCGACCATCTGGACGATCAGATAGAAGCACACCACGGTGAGCGACCCCATGGCCGCGAAGGTGCGCACCTTGGACTGGTCCAGGCGGTAGGACGCGATGTCGGCGAAGGTATAACGGCCCAGATTCCTGAGGCGCTCGGCCAGCAGGAACAGGATGATGGGCCAGCCGACGAAGAAGCTGATGGTGTAGATGAAGCCGTCGAAGCCGGTGGCGAACACCATGGAGGACAGGCCCAGCAGAGTGGCCGCCGACATATAGTCGCCCGCAATGGCCAGACCATTCTGGAAGCCGGTGATGCCGCCGCCCGCCGTATAGAAGTCGGCGGCCGACTTGGTGCGCTTGGAGGCCCAATAGGTAATGCCCAGCGTGCCCATGACGAAGGCGAAGAACATGGCGATGGCGGTGACGTTCACTGGCTGCTTCTCGGAGCCGCCGAGATCGCCGGGACCGGCCAGGGCGGGCGCGGCGACCAGCAGGGCCGCCACGGCGAGGGAAATCAGGGACTTGCTCATTCCAGCACCTCGCGCACCACGTCCTTGTTCAGCTCCTCGAACTCGCCATTGGCGAAGTGGGAGTAAAGACCGGTCAACAGCCACGACACCACGATGATGGCGGCGCCCACCGGCACGCCCACGGTGAGGTTCGAGCCCTCGGACAGCGGCGTGCGCAGGATCTCCGGCGCGAAGGCGACGATCATCATGAAGCAGTAATAAGAGCCCAGCACGATCACCGACAAAGTGACGGCCAGCCGCGTGCGCTTCTTGACCAGTTCGTGGAATTTCGGGTTCTGGCGAACCCGCGCATAGGTGTCTGAATCAGACATGTCCCCTCCGGATGTGTTTATTTTCACCCTCCACCTATCAAAGGAGCTTTGCCGAACTTTTCCTCAATCATGACGAATTGTATCCGGGACGCAGCCATGCGATGGCATAAGCAAGGTTGATATGGGCAGCGATTTGAAGTGACACTCGACCATGTCATCCCGAGCGCAAGCCGAGGGATCTCCATTTGTCGTGGCATTACCGAAACTGACATGTCGTACCAGGATGAGATCCCTCCTCCCGTCGATCGTCGGGATGACAGGCCGCAATAGATGATCCGCTCGCGCCTGTTCTTCCGGCTGTTCTCGGCCATTCTCGCCGCCGTGGCCCTGTTCGCGGCGGCCATCTACGCCTTTTCGGTGCCGCTGATCGAGGAGAAGGCCTACGAGATCGAGCTGAACGCCAGCCGGACCATCCTCGACAATGTCTTCGTCATGACTGGCAAGATCGATGTCAGCCTGGAAGACCGCCGGGCCATGACGGTGGAATCCTACAAGGCGCAGCTCAAAAACGTGGTCTCCCTGGCCGCGTCCTATCTGGAACACGTCTTCGCCCGCGCCGACCGGGGCGAGATCAGCGAGGCCGAAGCCCGCCGCCTGGCCTTCGACGGCTTGCGCGCCTTCAAATGGGGCAATAACGATTATATCTGGGTGACCGACTACAATTCGGTGATCCGCTCCCATCCCGACCCCGAATTCCAGGGCCGCGACGCCTCGCGGGTTCAGGGCTCGGACGGACGCGCCATCCTGCCCACCATCATCGCCATCGCCCGCAACAAGGGCGAGGGCTTCCATACCTATCCCTGGCAGCGCCTGGGTGAGAGCAAGACCAGCGAGAAGCTTTCCTATTTCATCGACATGCCCAATCGCGGTCTGGTGATCGGCACCGGAGCCTATCTGGACGACATCGACCGCGAGGTGGAGCGCCGCAAGGCCGAGGCCGTCGAGGACCTGCGCCAGGCGCTGCGCAATATCCGCATCGCGCGCACCGGCTACGTCTATATCTTCGACGCGGCCAAAACCATGATCATCCACCCCAACGCCAATATCGAGGGTCAAGCTTTTGGCACCCGTGTCGATCCGGCCACGGGTCGGCGTATCGCCGATGAATTGATGGAAGCCGCCGACAGTGACCGCCCGCTGACCTATCTGTGGGACAAGCCGTCGGATCCGGGCAATTACGCCTATGAGAAGATTTCCTGGGTGCGCCACTTCAAGGGCTTTGACTGGTATATCGCCTCCTCGGTCTATGTGGACGAGTTGAAACGCTCCTCGGCGGTGTTGGGCAACCGACTGGTGACCATCGCCCTGGCCTTCCTGGTGGTTGCGGCCGCGCTGGGCTATCTGGCGGTGGACTGGCTGACCCGGCCCCTCAACCGTCTGGCCGAAACCGCAGAACAGGTCCAAGCCGGGAATCTGGACGCCCAAAGCGGCATCCGCCGCGATGACGAGATCGGCCTTCTGGCCGAGGCCCTGGACGGCATGGTCCGCCGGGTCAAGGACGATATCCTGACGCTCGATTCCCGCGTGCAGGAACGCACCATGGAACTGGAAGAGGCCGAGACCCGCCGCCGCCTGATTCTCGACGCCATTCCTGCCGCCATCGCCTATCTGGGCCGAGACGAGGTCATCCGCTTCGTCAACCGGGGCTGGGCGGATCTGGTGCGCCAAGATACGGCCAACCTGATCGGCAGCAGCCTTCGGTCAGCCATCGGGCGCTTTGCCCACAATGCCATCCAGCCGCATATGGAGCGCACCTGGGCGGGCGAGGAAGTGAGTTTCGAATACAGCTTCCCCCATCCCGACGGGCATGTGGTCACCACCAAGAACATCCTGATTCCGCAACTGGCGGCCAATGGAACGGTGAGTGCCATGTTCGTTCTGGCGCTCGACATCACGGCGGAAAAGGCCACTGAAGGCCAGTTGATGGAGGCCCAGCGCATGAAGGCGGTGGGCCAGTTGTCGGGTGGCTTGGCCCATGACTTCAACAATCTGCTCTCAGTCATCTTGGGCAATCTGGCGGCGGCGCGCGACCGATATGGAGAGGTCGAGGGGCTGGATTCCTATCTGGAACCGGCGGTGCGCGCCAGCCGCCGTGGCGCCGACATCACGTCGCGCCTGCTGGCCTTCTCGCGCCAGCAGCCCTTGAAGCCGCAACCCGTGGATGTTTCCGCCCTGGTGCGCGAAGTCTCGGTGCTGCTGTCGCGCTCACTGCCGTCTTCGGTCACCATCACCATTCCCGACGAGGGCGGCGAATGCTGGGCCATCGCCGATGCCAACCAGTTGGAGAACGCCCTGATCAACCTGGCGCTCAATGCCAGGGACGCCATGCCCGATGGCGGGCGCCTGGAAATGGATGTGCGCCTCCGGACCGTGACCGATCCCCTGACCTTCGACGAGAAGGTGGAGCCCGACGATTACCTGGAAATCCGCGTGTCGGACAGCGGCGAGGGCTTTGCTCTCGAAGCCATGACCCGGGCCTTCGAGCCCTTCTTCACCACCAAGCGCCTGGGCTCGGGCCTGGGTCTGTCCATGGTCTACGGCTTCGTGAAACAGTCCAAGGGCTATATCGCCCTGGACAGCCGTTTGGGTGTCGGCTCCACCGTCACCATCTTGCTGCCCCGCGCCGCCCCGGTGGCCTTGGAGGCGGAGGAGGATTCCACGCCGCTTTCACCATCGCGCTGGCAAGGGCAACTAGCCCTCATCGCCGAGGACGATGCCGATGTGCGCGCCGTGCTGCGCGGCCAGTTGGTGGATCTGGGCTTCTCGGTGGTCGAAGCGGAAAGCGGCGACGAGGCCGCCGATCTGTTCGGCCAGATCGAGGGCCTGTCCCTGGTGGTCTCCGACATCGTCATGCCCGGCATGAGCGGTATCGAACTGGCCGAGCGCATCCGGGCCGAGCGCCCCGCCATCCGCGTGATTCTCATCAGCGGATTCTCCTTCGACACTAGCCCCGAGGCCGATGATCTGGTCATATTGCGAAAACCATGGGACAGATCCGATCTCGCCGCCGCCGTAGCCCGGACGACGGAGCCTTCGGACGCGGCGTGAAGGGCTGGGCAATCAGAGGCCCTCGCCCGGCGATTGAGGGGCTGATGTAAAACAATGAGCGGCAAGAAGCGCATCTACGTCATCGATGACGAGCCCGATATCCGCGCCTTGCTGCGCCAAGTGCTGGAGGGCTACGGCTATCAGGTGACGCCCCTGGCCAGTGGAGCCCTGGCCCGCCAGGCCATCCGCCGCGAGCCGCCCGATCTGTGCATCGTCGATCTCGGCCTGCCCGACATGGATGGCCTCACCCTGGTCCGGGAATTGTGGGAGGACGTGCGCTTCGGGGTGATCATCCTGACGGGGCGCGGCGGGGTTTCTGACCGGGTTCTGGGGCTGGAACTGGGCGCCGACGACTATATCGTCAAGCCCTTCGAGCCGCGCGAACTGGTGGCCCGCGTCAATTCGGTCATCCGCCGCCGCGATCAACTGGCCGCCACCAGCGGCCCCATCACCACGCGGGCGGCCTTCGGCGAGTGGATCTATGATTCCGGCGATCTCAGCCTCACCCATGCCGATGGACGCCAAGAGACGCTCACCGCCGCCGAGGCCGTGCTGCTCACCGCACTCCTGCGCGCGCCCAAGCGCGTTCTGTCGCGCGAGCAATTGCAAGGGGCCGAGCCGGAAAAGGACGATTTCGCCTTCGACCGCGCCATCGATGTGCGCATCTCGCGCATCAGGAAGAAGATCGAAGCCGATCCGAAATTCCCCCGCCTGATCAAGACGGTCTATGGCGCAGGCTATCTCTTCGCCACCGATGTGCGGTGGGAGTAGAAACAATTCGTTAGAATCCGGAGACACTTGGGCAATGAGAGGCCGCTAGAACCTTCGGCAAAATATTGGAAGGGAGAGTCCTCTAATGTCCGCCAATCCGTATGAACTGGGTCTGACCAAGAACGACGCCAATTTCGTGGCGCTGACGCCGCTCACCTTCCTGGAGCGCGCCGCCGCCGTATGGCCGGATCGTCTGGCCGTCATTCACGGCCCCGTACGCCGGACCTGGGCCGAAACCTTCGTGCGCTGCCGCAAGCTGGCCGCCGCGCTCGCCCAGCGCGGCATCGGACTGGGCGACACCGTGGCCCTGATGGGCGCCAATACGCCCGAGACCTTCGAGGCCCATTTCGGCGTCCCGCTGACCGGTGCCGTTCTGAACGCCATCAACACCCGTCTCGACGCCGACGCCGTCACCTTCATCCTCAACCATGCCGAGGCCAAGATCCTCATCACCGACCGGGAGTTCTCGCCGGTGGTAAAGAAGGCCCTGGCCGCGCTGGGCCGCACCATTCCGGTGATCGATATCGACGATCCCCAGTTCAAGGGCGGCGAACTGCTGGGCGAGAAGACCTACGAGCAGCTTCTGGATGAAGCGCAATCCGAAGCGCCCTGGACCATGCCCTCCGATGAGTGGCAGGCCATCGCTCTCAACTACACGTCGGGCACCACCGGCAATCCCAAGGGCGTGGTCTACCACCATCGCGGCGCTTATCTGAACGCGGTGTCCAACGCGCTGTCATGGCAGATGGGCGACGGCACGGTCTATCTGTGGACGCTGCCCATGTTCCACTGCAATGGCTGGTGCTTCCCCTGGACCATGGCCGTGGTGGCGGGCACCAGTGTCTGCCTGCGCCATGTGCGCGTCGATGCCATCATGAGCGCCATCAGAGACGAGAAGGTCACCAATTTCTGCGGTGCCCCCATCGTGCTCAACATGATCAACAACGCGCCCGCCGCCCTGAAGGAAGGCATCAGCCATGCCGTCAAGGTGATGACCGCCGGTGCCGCGCCGCCCGCCCCCGTCATCGCGGGCATGGAGCGCATGGGCTGGGAAGTGACCCATGTCTATGGCCTGACCGAGTGCTATGGCCCCACGGTCCAGTGCGTTTGGCACGACAAGTGGAATCCCCTCTCCATCGAAGAAAAGGCCCAGATCAAGGCGCGCCAGGGCGTGCGCGGCCCCATGCTGGAAGGCCTGATGATCGCCGATCCCTTGAGCCTGGAGCCTGCGCCCAAGGACGGCAAGACGGTGGGCGAGATCTTCATGCGCGGCAACAATGTCATGAAGGGCTATCTCAAGAATCCCGCCGCCACCCAGGAAGCCTTTGCCGGTGGCTGGTTCCATACCGGTGATCTGGCGGTCTGGCACCCCGACGGCTATGTCGAGATCAAGGACCGCTCCAAGGACATCATCATCTCAGGCGGCGAGAATATCTCGTCCATCGAGGTGGAAGACATCCTCTACGCCCACCCCGCCGTGCTGGAAGCCGCCGTGGTCGCCCGGCCCGACGAGAAATGGGGCGAGACGCCATGTGCCTTCATCGCGCTCAAAGATGGCGCCGAGGCCAGTGAAGCCGATATCATCAGCTTCTGCCGCGAACGCATGGCCCATTTCAAGGTGCCGAGGACCATCGTGTTCGGCGGACTGCCCAAGACCTCCACCGGCAAGGTCCAGAAGTTCATGCTGCGCCAGAAGGCCAAGGAGCTGTGATGACCAAGGTACTCGTCGCGATCAAGCGGGTGATCGACTACAACGTCAAGATTCGGGTCAAGTCGGATGGTTCGGGTGTGGAGACCCAGAATGTGAAGTTCTCCATGAACCCC